>JBKQVG010000139.1:0-4598 GCA_052325345.1 Bryobacteraceae bacterium | reverse complement strand
ATGGCGTTGGACTTGTCCGCGTTCAGCTTGCCGTAGCTTTCATAAGCCACTTCCACCGGCGCAAGCGTGGCGCCCGAGTCCAGCGCAATCGAATCGAAAGTTACCGTCCGGGACTCAACGATCATCTGGCAGGTTTCCTTTCAATCATAACAGGGGAAAGTTTGGGGGAACGGGAAGGCGCGGGCCTGATGGATCGGCGGCAGCGCGCGAAGCTCCGGAGTCGGGGGAATTGCGGTTTAGAAATCCTGAGACCCAAAGCTCGGGTTCCTGCGGGTCTTGTTGGTGGGGATTGAGAAACGTTTTTCTTCGCCCCGGTCGGGCGATCGCCTGTTTGATGACTTCGCCGCCAAGATCAGCGCCGATCTGGCCTCTTGCCCATCGGGGAACGTGACGCTATTCTTGCGTGGGCCCCTGGGTTCGTCGACTCTGGCGGAAGGGACCGAATGAAGGGGCGGATATGGAAGGATCTCTTCGGTCTCCGCGGAGACGGAGTGCTCGCGGTCCACCGAGAGATCTCCCGCTATGCGCGCCGGCGAAAACGGCCCGTCAGTCGACGTTGGCGGGATGTTCGTCCGTGGCTTTCACCAATTCGCCGGTCTCGGTTTCGCCCTGGCCGGTTTCACCTTCGCCGGTTTCGAGGTCGAGGCCGTCCCCGTCGTCGGGAAGCGGTATTCCAGACTGCCGCTGGAGCTTGCGCTGCAGCCGCTTGGCTGCTTTATCGCGCTGTTTTTCCATGCGCGCCAGCTCTTTTTGTCGTTTTTGGGATGAGGTACGCGATCGAGTAGGTATGGTTTTCCGCCTCCTCAAACGGAAGCCGGCCGGTTACGGCCGGCCCCAAATTCCAGTTTAGCAAGCGCCGGGGTTACCAGCGAGGTTCGCGACGCTGGCGGTAACCGCCGCCACCGCCACTGCCGCCGCCGCTATGGCGCTGCCCGCCGCCGCCGCGGAACGGCCGTGCGCCGCCCTCGGTCTTCGGCCTGGCTTCATTTACATTCAAAGCTCGCCCGTTCACGTCCGCGCCATTCAGCGCGGTAATGGCACGATCCGCCTCGCCCGCGTCGGCCATTTCGACGAATGCAAAGCCGCGCGAACGACCGGTGTCACGGTCTGTGATCAGGTTGACGCGTTCTACGTTACCGTAAGGCTCAAAGAGCTCACGAATAGATCCTTCGGTGGCGGCAAAATCCAAGTTGCCCACGAAAATATTCTTCACGTTTAACTTCTCCGAATTTGACTGTTCAGGCGCGAGACGAGGCGAATTGGATTTCGGCCAGGCTATTGCGGGACGATCAAAAACACCTTCAGGATAGCACGGCCCTCCCTCCCTTTGTTTGAAGGCGGGCAACGGGGCGAGTCCATCCCCGGCGTAGTTGTCCGCTGTTTTCCCAGTCACCAATTCTGAAGATTCCCTGCAATTCATTGATCCTGCGAGTGCCGGGGCTAATCGGAAGCTTCCGCCACGGACCGGTTCCTGGGAGCCGTCCGCTATATTGAAACTGGGGATGGAGAACGCCGCGCAATCCGCCTTCGATGGTAACGGAAAACGGGCGTTAAAGTTCCCGTTTTCACCCATAACTCATTGCTTCTTGGCGAGAGAACCGGAACTTAAGTGCCGGTTTTTCCGGTTTTGGAGAAGATTGATATGGAACCGAAAAGCACGATCGATGAAGCCTTCGTTGCCGGGACGTCAGTAGGCCGCAGGCAGTCCTTCGCCCTGATAGCGGGAACCATTTACGGACGAGCCCTCACTTCTTGACGGGAGTGGCCTTCTTGAAGGTCGGCGGTCCGGGAGGGGGCGGGCCGACGCGGTCGATAGTCACGCTGATCAGGCGCGGCGGGTTCTTGGGGCGGTAGTTGTTCGCCGGCGCCGCGGGCACGCGCGAAATCGCCTTGACCACGTCCTGCCCCTCGACCACCTGCCCGAAGATGGTGTAACTGCCGTTATAGGTCGGAATAGGAGAGGCTACGGTGATGAACCACTGGCACGAGCCGCTGTTGGGATCGCCGGTGTTCGCCATCGCCAGGCGGCCGGGCTGGTCGAACTTCAGGCCGGGGCGAATCTCGTCTTTCAGTTTGATGCCAGCGGTGCCTTCGCCGGTCCCGGTCGGATCGCCGGACTGGATCATGACGTCGAGCATCACGCGGTGGAAGATCAGCCCGTTGTACAGCGGTCTGCGCACCATGGTCTTGGTTCGCGGATCGAGCCAGGGCTTGGTGCCCTTGGCCAGACCGACAAAGTTCTGCACCGTAAGCGGAGTTTCCTTTTCGAACAACCGCGCCACAATGGTGCCCATGGACGTCTGGAAAGTTGCGTAGAGGCCGTCCGGCCGAGGCGCCGCTCCGGGCTGAGGCGCCTGCGCAAACACGCAGCACGCCATCGACATGGTAACCAACAACCGTTTCATCGCCATACTAGTGTTGTGCCCTTATTCTATACCCACGATTCGCGCCAAAAATAGCCGTGCCGGCGGCACGGCAGGGTTCGCCACTAAAGTTTCGCCCACGGCAGCCGATAAGTGATTTGCGGGCTGGAATGCTGAAACCGGTCCGCCGGGTTACGGGATGTGACCCGAGAGGGCGCAATCCCGGGCGGGCCGGGCGCATCGGTGGAGCGCACCGGCCTTACCCGCCTTCAATTCTGATAAAATCGGGGCTGGCAATTCGCGGTAGTGGATCGCCTGAACTGTGGTGGAGGAGAGTGGATGAAGCGTCTGTGGATTGTTTTCGCAACGATGTTGCTGGCCGTGGCGGCTTTGCCGGCCGCCGACATCACCGGCACCTGGAAAGGATCGTTCGACTTCCAGGGAGACCAGGTCCCCATCACGCTGCAATTGAAGGGCGATGCCGATGTCCTGAGCGGCACGATCAACGGCCTGCCGACCGATCCGGCCGAAATCAAGGACGGCAAAGTGAAGGCCGACCAGGTCACGTTCTGGGTGAGCGTGGACTACCAGGGAACTACCTATAAGGTGGTTTATTCGGGCAAGATCGCGGGAGACGAAATCCACTTCAGCATGGGGACGGAAGATGGGTCGTGGGGCACCGATCTGGTGGTGAAGCGCTCCTGAGCCAGGGGCGATCCGATCCGAACCGTCGGAGCTAGTTTCGGAAGTTGGCAGCGGCCTATTGGCAACACCGCCGGCTACCAGACCGGCGCCGCCGGTGGCAAGCTAAATCTTTTATCTTCAATCGGCTAGCCGGGACTTGCCGCGCCAACCACGATTTCCCCGTTCAACCCCGGAACGCACCAATACAACCAATAATTTCAACGTTTTAATGGCAAGTCGTAGAATCTCCAAAAGGGCAGTGCCTATACTCGCTGTAAGAGTCGTTGCGTGAGTTGCCATTCTTCAAAATTTTAAGCTGTCTAAATCGACACTGGGGGACACGTTAAACCACCAGGAGGAGTCCGAACGAGATGCATAAGCCTATCAAGTATGCCGAAAAGGCACTGACGTACGCCGCCGGCGCGGCTTGGACCGTCTTCGATAAGCTGAATCAAATCAACCAGAATCCGGGTTTTACGCCAAAGTGGTCGGACAAGCCGCTGCTCAAGTCGTGGGAGAAGCAAAAGCCCACTTTGGGCTGGCCCAGGCAGACCGATTCGCTGTGCCCGCGCTGCGTGCCGGAAATCCGCAAGCAGATTCTGGATGGCAAGCAGGCGCTGGACGTGCTGTATACCGAGAAACCGGGCGAGATCAAGGCGAGCATTATCGAGCGCGACGGCAAGATTCTGATGGTGAAGGACTGCCCGGTGCATGGCCATTTCGAAGATGTGATGGCCATCGATCCGGCGTTCCTGCGCCACGTGGAGGCGGTTTTCCCCGGCCGCGACATCCGCGCGCACAACGACCAAAAGCTGCACAAGCACGGCTCCAGCACCATCACCCACGGGCGCGGTTCGGTGCTGACCATCGACCTGACCAACCGCTGCAACATGATGTGCGACCCCTGTTTCATGGATGCCAACCAGGTCGGCTTCGTGCATGAATTGAGCTGGGAAGATATCAAGACGATGCTCGATAACGCCATCACCATCAAGCCGAAGCGGCAGATGTCGGTGCAGTTCTCGGGCGGGGAGCCGACGCTATCGCCGTATTTCCTGGAGGCGGTCGCCTACTCCCGCGAGGTTGGCTACACTTCGGTGCAGGCGGCCACCAACGGGATCGAGTTCGCCAAGAGCGCGGAGTTCGCGAAGAAGGCGGCGGAAGCCGGTCTGCGCTACGCCTACCTGCAGTTCGACGGCATCGGCAACGCCGCCAACTCGCACCGCAAAGTCGGCAACCTGTTCGACGTGAAGCTGCGGGCCATCGAAAACCTGCACTCGAACGGGGTGGACATTATCCCCGTCATCACCATCGTCAACGGCATCAATAACGAGCAGGTGGGCCACATCGTTCAGTTCGCCCTGGATAATCCCAAGAAGATTCCGTTCCTTTCGTTCCAGCCGGTATCCTTCACCGGGCGCGATGAAGAGGTGACCGACGAGCGCCGCATGGCGCAGCGCTACACCCTGTCGCACCTGGCGCACGACGTGAAGAACCAGACCGGCCTGGGCGAGCCCGCCCGCGACTGGTTCCCGATTTCCTTCATGAGCA
>JBKQVG010000138.1:0-3616 GCA_052325345.1 Bryobacteraceae bacterium | reverse complement strand
GATTTCGCCGAACCGCTCGCCCGCCTGATCACCGAATTCAAACGCCTGCCCGGTATCGGACAGAAATCCGCACAGCGCCTGGCGTTCCACGTGCTGCGGGCGTCGAAAGACGATGCCGCGCGCCTTTCCCAGGCGATCCTCGATGTCAAGGAAAAGCTCGGCCTCTGCACCCAGTGCAATAACATCTCCGATAGCGATCTGTGCCTGTATTGCCGCGATCCGAATCGCGATCCCAAAACCGTTTGCGTGGTGGAAGAGGCGCATAACATTATCGGCATCGAGACCACCCGCCAGTACGAGGGCCGCTATCACGTACTGCAGGGCGCGCTCTCGCCGCTGCGCGGCATCGGCCCGGAATCGCTGCGCATCAAAGGGCTGGTGGAACGGATCGGCCAGGGCGAGATCGAAGAAGTGATCGTCGCCACCAACCCCACCGTCGAGGGCGAAGCCACCGCCGTGTATCTGGCCCGCCTGCTCAAACCGCTGGGCGTCAAAGTCACCCGCATCGCCATGGGCATCCCCGTCGGCAGCGATTTGGAATTCGCGGATGAAGTGACGATCTCGAAAGCGATGGAAGGAAGGCGGGAGATGTGAAGAGGAGGAGCGGGGCCTATCCCGATTTGCCGGCTCCGACTTCTTGGGAGTACCGTCGACAGAGCTCGCTAATCGCTCGCATGATGATCTCAGCGCGTCTTCCCGCATCGCGATAAGCCGCCTCCTGGTTCGTAACAAGCGCCTCTCGGTCCTCAGGGCTGGGCTTACCGAAAGTCTTGTCCATTAGCCATCGCGTGTAGGGCACAAGATCGTTAAAGAGGCCGAGCTGCTTCCGGATGTGAAGGACGGCGCGCTGAAAGTCGACGCCACAAATTGCGAGATCGGCGATCTGTGTTGCGAACAGGGGCGTGGCGTATTGCGCCAGGGAGATGCCGACGTCGGGCTTACGCCTGGCCGGGTCCACGGTTGCCCTCTGTGCCTCAGACAGGCCCCGGCTTTCTGCTAGACCCCGAGCAAGGTCCTCGCTACGGTCCGGGCCCCGGTAACCTTCGACGATTGGCAGCAGATCATCGAGGAAACCGTCGGACACCTCGGCGTACCTCGCCCTGATCCGGTGGGCCACCATCGCCATTGTGTACTGCAGCCCGAGCATTTCATCGATGACCGCCCGCATCAGGTCGCGCCGTCTATAAGGGCGCCGGATTGTGTCGGCGAGCAACGGGGTGAACGCACCGAGAAGCCATCCCAGGAGCAGCGTGAGAATTGGCTCCAACTCTTTTAGGTAGCTCAACATCGCCTCTGATATTAGCTCGGCGTTAGCTTGCGCGCTATGCAGAAACGGGAGACAGCAACTGCCGAGCAGAGCCCCTTAGCCTGCCGCTGCCGGCACTGCATGAGGGCAGAGTCGAGAACGCAGTGGTCGGAGCTTTCTCGGCCCACAGTCTCAGCGCTCCGGCCGATTCACGCGAATCAGGATGCCGGTCAGTTCGGTATGATGCGAAACCGCCTCGTGGATCCGCTTCGCCTGCCCTGCGAAGTCTGCGTCCAGTGAGCAGACAACGATTCCGCCGTGAACCGGCGTTTTGTGGTGAAGTGCGATGAAGTGTTTTCGGTTAATGGTCAAAACGGCGCGGCCCCCAGATATAGCGTAGGCAAGGACGGCCTCATCCGAGACGCGCTGATTGGCGTTTCCGGCCTCCAGGGCGGTGACTACATCGTGTCCGAGACTCCCGAAGCTTCAGCACCGCCAGCAGCGGGAAGTTCTCGTTCGAATAGAAGCGGGCCATCCCTTCAGGCGCTTTCGTTTTCGCGGATTTCGTCCTCGATTTGTGCCCGATGCGCGCGTACGTAGGCCCAGGCATTGGCCAGGTCCTCGGCGCGCAGTGTCGGGTAGGAGCGCAGGATCTCGTCTTCGCTGATCCCAAGGCGGCGGGACTGTTCCAGCACCCAGATGGGGACGCGAGTGCGCACGATGCACGCTTCGCCGCCGCAGACCCCGGGGGTCGAATCCACTCCAGGGAACGAGTCGTCCATGTCTTGCACGACAAGCCGCAGCAAGTGTGCCTTCTCGGCGCGACTGAGGGCTGGGAGCAACTCCTCGACTTGGCGCAGGGCGTCCATAGCTGACTTCAGTGTACGCGATCTGTCTACTGGGCGGAATGATCGCTGCTCAAACCGCTGGGCGTCAACGTAACCCGCATCGCCATAGGCATCCCCGTGGGCAGCGACCTGGAATTCGCGGATGAAGTGACGATTTCGAAAGCGATGGAGGGGCGGCGGGAGATGTGAAGAGGGGCGGCCGGGGTACTCACCTCTGGATTCCGGTCTTGCGCCTACGAACCAAAGCCTGTGCCACCATGAGTTACCGGATTCGGACTACAGGTGGCACGGACTTTCGTCTGTAATTTCGAAACCTTACATGACGGACGAAACACGGCGCCGGCCGGCGCCATGCTTGGGGCCGAAGCTGCGCACGTGGAGGCGGCGTTGGGAGGCGGTCGGAATGACGATCACCGGGGCTCTGCCGTGGTCGTCGAGCAATTCGCCGGATACCGGCCGCGAAACGAGCCGTATTTTCAGGGTGCGCTCGATGCGGGCGATTTCGCCGCGCTCGCCGCGGGTGGCGAAGGTGGAAGCGGTACCGCGCGCGCCGGCGCGGCCGGTGCGTCCCACGCGGTGGATGAAGTCCTCGGGTACCTGCGGCAGGTCGTAGTTCACCACGTGGGCGATGCCTTCGACGTGAATGCCGCGGGACGCCACGTCGGTGGCCACGAGCACGCGGTAGTAGCTGTCCTGAAAGCCCTTGAGCGCCTGGTTCCGCTGGTTCTGGCTGCGGTCGCCGTGAATGGCGGCGCACTTTACGCCCGCCTGGGAAAGGCGCCTCGAGAGGCGCTCGGCGCCGTGCTTGGTACGGGCGAAAACCAGGAACGAGCCGTCGTGCTCGCGCAGCATGTTTTCGAGCAGCGCGAATTTGCGGTCCTGGTCGACTTCGTAGACGTGCAGGTCGACGCTTTCGACGGGGCGGGTGATCGATCCGACTTCAATGCGGACGGCATCGCGCACGTGATCTTGCACCAGGTGCTGCACGGAAGTTTCGATCGTGGCCGAGAACAGCATCGTCTGGCGGTCGGCGGGGGTGGCGGACAGGATGCGCTTCACGGTGGGAAGGAATCCCATGTCCAACATGCGGTCGGCTTCATCCAGAACGATCATGCGTACGCCGCGCAGATCGACCAGTTGGCGGCTGAGAAAGTCGTAGAGCCGGCCGGGGGTCGCGATCAGCACCTGCGCTCCTTTGCGAATGGCCTGCAACTGCGCGCGTTCGCTGACTCCGCCCACCACCACGGTGGCGCGGGCGCCGCTGCCGGCCGCCATGGTCACGAATACTTCGTGGATCTGCATGGCCAGCTCGCGCGTGGGAGTCAGGATGACGGCGCGCAGGCCGGGACGGCGCGGTTCGGTTTCGAGCAGATGAAGCAGGGGCAGGACAAACGCCAGCGTCTTGCCGGTGCCGGTTTGCGCGGTGGCAACCAGGTCTCTACCGGCCAGCGCCGGCTCGATCGCCTGGGCCTGAACGGGAGTGGGTTGGACAAATCCGTGCTTGGAGAGATTGCTCTTGAGT
>JBKQVG010000137.1:0-3944 GCA_052325345.1 Bryobacteraceae bacterium | reverse complement strand
GCCGCGCAAGTGCTGTGGCACTTCTTCTGGCACGAATTCTGCGACTGGTATCTGGAGCTGAAGAAGCAGCGTTTCGAAGAGAACAGCGGACTCACCGTGGCGTGGCGAAACACCCTGGCGGCATTCGAAACCGCGCTGCGCCTGCTCCATCCCGCCATGCCGTTTCTTACCGAGGAGCTTTGGCAGCGGCTCGCCAAAGGCGCGGAACGGCCGGCTTCGATCGCGCTGGCCCCTTACCCGCAGTACCGCCGGGAGGCCACCGACTACGAAGCCGAACGCGAAATCGAAGTATTGAAGGAGGTGGTAACCCTGGCGCGCACGCTGCGCACGGAGGCCAAGCTCGATCCCAAACAGCAGCTTTCCGGGACGCTGTATTCGCGCTACGCCGGCCTGGCGGTGGCCCGGCGCCACGCCGCGGCCATTCAGAAGCTGGCCAATGTGACGCTGGAATTCCGCGCCGAGGAGGCCCCCAAAGCCGCCGTCGCCAAGCGTTCCACCGCCGAATTCGACCTGGTGCTGAACGTTCCCAAGTCGCAGCGGGAGGCGCTCTTAAAACGCCTCGACAAAGACAAAGCCCAGCTCGAGAAGAATATTTCGAGCGGCACGCGGCAATTGAACGATCCGGTGTTTCTGGGCAAGGCGCCCGCCCGCGTCGTCGAATCGATCCGGCAGAAGCTGGCGGAGTACCAAGCCCAGTTGGCCAAGATAGACGACGAACTCGCCGACCTATGAGCCTCGCCATCGTCCGCCTGGCGCTTAAAGAAGACATCGGTTCGGGAGATGTCACCAGCCGCTTCTCGGTGCCGGCGTCGCGGCGTGCCAACGGCCGCTTCCTGGCGCGCCAGGACCTGATCGTCGCCGGCCTCGAGGTACTCGCGGAGATTTACGCGGAAGGCCTGGAGCCGCGCAAGCGGAACGGCGAGCGCTGCGCCGATGGCGAAATCGTAGCGACGGTTTCCGGCAAGGCGCGCACCTTGCTCGAGCGCGAACGCGTGGCTCTCAATTTTCTGCAGCGGCTGAGCGGAGTGGCAACCCTGGCCCGGCGCTACGCCGACGCCGTAGCCGGCACCCGGTGCCAGGTTCTCGACACGCGCAAAACCACCCCCGGCATGCGCATGCTGGAAAAGGCCGCGGCCCGCGCCGGCGGCGTTACCAATCACCGCCTCGGGCTGTGGGACGCCGTTCTCATCAAGAACAATCACATTGCCGCCGCCGGGGGCGTTCGCCAGGCGATGGAAGGCGCGCGGCGGAGCGGCCTCAAAATCGAAATCGAAGTGCGCACGCGCCAGGAGATGGAAGAGGCTCTGGCGTGCGGCGCCGGCCATCTGCTGCTGGACAACCTCACCCCCGCCGAAGCCGCCCGCTGGATTCAAGAGATCGCCGGCCGGGCCACGGTGGAACTTTCCGGCGGCATCACGCTTGCGAACGTGCGGTCCTATGCGGAAACCGGCGCCGATTTCGTATCCTGCGGCGCCATCACGCATTCCGCGCCGGCGGCGGATCTGAGCTTTCGGCTGGAGCTGGCGTGAGCGGACTGGATCGTTCCTTGTGGGGCAGGTCACCCGCATGACCCCTCTCGACATCGACCACCTGCGCCGCGCATTCCCCGATCGCCGCATCGATTATTACCCCTCCATAGACTCCACCATGAATGCCGCGGCCGGGCTGGAACTGGGGTCGATCGTGCTGGCCGATGAGCAGACCGCCGGCCAGGGCCGTCACGGACACGCATGGCGCTCCGAACCGGGCGCGGGCATCTACTGCTCCATGGTGCTGCCGCCCACGCCGCTGCTCACGCTGGCGCTGGGGCTGGCTACGGCCGAGGCGATCGCTTCGGTTGCCGGCATAGCCTGCGACCTGCGCTGGCCCAACGACGTAATGCTGGGCAGCCGAAAGCTGGCCGGTATTCTGGTGCAGCTTGTGGACGGGACGGCGATTGCCGGCATCGGCATCAACGTCGCGCAGCGCCGGTTTCCGCCCGAGCTGGGGCAAGAGGCTACCTCGCTGAGGCTCGCCTGGACGGGCTCCGGACCGTTTCCTTCGCGGGAGGAGATTCTGCTGGCTCTGGTCCGCGCGGTGGATGAGTTCACGGGCCAAAGCGCGCCCGCCATCCTGCGGTTGTTCACCCACGCATCGAGCTACGCTTCCGGCCGGCGGGTGGTAGTAAACTTGCCCGACGGGACGCTCGCCGGCACCACCTGCGGCCTCGACGATGCGGGCTTTCTGCGGGTGCGGAAGGACGACGGAACGGTTACCCTGATACTTGCGGGAGGCGTACGTGCTTCTGGCGCTTGACGCGGGCAATAGCAACATCACCATCGGCGCATTCGAGGGCCAGCGGCTGCTGAGCCAGTGGCGGCTGCGCACGGTTCACGAGCAGACCGCCGACGAGTGGGGCATTCTGCTGCGGAATCTTTTCTCGCCGGCGGGTCTCGAGATCGGCGCCATCGACGGCATCATTATCTGCAGCGTGGTGCCGCCTATCGATTCCACTCTGGCGTTCATGACCGAGCGCTATTTTGGCACCGCGGCGATGTTTGTAACGCCGCGCACCGACATTGGCCTGGCCATCCGCTACGACAATCCCAACGAGGTGGGCGCGGACCGGCTGGTGAACGGGGTGGCCGGATTCTACAAGTACGGTGGGCCGTGCATAGTGGTGGACATGGGCACCACCATCAATTTCGACGTGATTTCGCGCCACGGCGAATACCTGGGCGGGGCCATCGCGGTGGGCATCGGCATCGCCACCGAGGCGCTGTTCGCGCGCACGGCGCGGCTGCCGCTGGTCGATTTTGGCGCGCCCAAACACGTGATCGGAACCAACACCGTCGCCAGCATGCAATCGGGTTTGTACTATGGCGCGATAGGCATGATCGACGGCATCGTGGAGCGCATCGTGGCGGAGTTGGGCGCCGATACCAAGATCGTCGCCACCGGCGGGCAGGCCGACATGATCGTTAGCGGCTCGCGCTATCTCAAGATCGTGGACGAGCACCTGACGCTCGAAGGGCTGCGCATGATCTGGGAACGGAATCATGGCGATGCCTCAACGCCGCCCCGGCTCGTGCCATAATTGTCACGTATGAGGACGGCCTCGATATCCGTTGCTGAATATCTCTCTACCGGCTACGACCCCGACAGGGACTTTGTAGATGGGGAGCTTGAGGATCGCAATGTGGGCGAAAAAGATCATGCAAAGCTGCAATTCAAGTTAGCGAAACTGCTGGAAACTTCTGGAAACTATTTCGTCGCCATCGAAACGCGAATTCAGGTGTCGCCTACGCGTTTTCGTATCCCCGACGTTTGTGTGTATGAGGAGGAGCCGGAAGAACAGATTTTCACCAAGCCACCATTGCTGGTTGCGGAAATTCTTTCGCCGGAGGACCGCATGAGCCGAATGCAGCGAAAGATCGAAGACTACCACGCGATGGGCTGTCCTGACATTTGGATCCTGGACCCATGGCGCCGTAAAGCGTACCGATTCGACGGCGCCTCCACGGTCGATGTCATCTGCTCAAGGCTCATCGACAGCTTGTCGCGTTCGGGCAATTGCATGACCATGCCGAGTGCGCGGCCGCGCGGAATGATCGTCGCCTTGTGCACCGGATCGGTCGCCTTGACGTTGACCGCAACGATGGCATGGCCGCCCTCGTGATAAGCGGTAAGGAGCTTTTCCTCCTCCGTCATCACCAGCGACTTGCGCTCGGCGCCCATCATCACCTTGTCCTTGGCGTCCTCGAACTCGACTTGAGTTACCATGCGCTTGGTGCGCCGGGCCGCCATCAATGCGGCCTCGTTGACAAGGTTCATGAGATCGGCGCCGGAGAAACCAGGCGTGCCGCGGGCAATGGTTTTCAGATTGACGTCGGGCGCGAGCGGCACCTTGCGCACGTGCACCTTCAGGATCTGCTCGCGGCCGACCACGTCCGGATTGGGCACGA
>JBKQVG010000136.1:0-18796 GCA_052325345.1 Bryobacteraceae bacterium | reverse complement strand
CAAGAAAAGAGGGCAGGTCTTCACTCAGGCCTTTTTCGGCGTTTTCCCCAGGGTCGTTGTTGCAGACAAACCAAATATAATTCGGCCGCGGCGCAAAAAGGAGGCGAACTGCGAAGGTCGGGTTAGCGAAGCAATCGGCGGGAACCTGCGCCACTTTTGCGCCGGCGCCGCCTCTCGCCGCCCCTGCGGTAGGGCGTCGTGGTAGTTCCCAAGAACGCCGCCGCATGGCGCCTGGCGTCCACGAACACATTGGCGGCTGCAGGGAGCCAAGGGGACCGCCCGAGCTCGAGTGAAGCCGATTTGTGAGACAGCTAGTTAAATTAAGACACCATCTACCGGAAATCCTAATAACCGCGAATCTTTACTTAGACCTGTCTCTCGTGTCAATATAATAAAAAGGACGAATTATAGATGCCGAAACTACCAGTGAACCCTGAGATCATAGATGCCGCCATCCAGGGTTTTGAATATCAGAAGGCACAGATCGATCGAAGGATCGCGGAGCTGCGGGCATTACGGGACGGAGAGTCCGTTTCACCGGGGAATGCGGCAGCGGCGCCAAAGAGCGGCCGGAGAGCGCTGAGCGCGGAGGCCAGAGAGCGAATCGCGGCCGCGCAACGTAAGCGCTGGGCCGCGGCTCGTAAGGGAACCGGCGCAGTCGAGGCGCCCAAACGCAGACGCCTGAGTGCCGCGGGCCGGAAGGCCATCATTGCCGCGACCAAGAAGCGGTGGGCCGCGGTACGTGCCGCCAAAGCCGCCGCGATCTCCTAGCGGTCGTGAGATATTCCCCGCCTCTTATTTGTGGAACAGGCGCTCGACCCGCAACTGACTGGCCCGCACGCCTGTCACTCACCCACGGACCCGAAAGCCACGTTGGGAGCTGAAACGCCGGCCGCCGCTTTATCGCGCGCCGCAATGGAACGGGGGTGAGAAATGCCGGCTGGCCCGCCGGTAGGCGTCGTCTCTCATTCCCGCCAAAGCTTGCCTGCCCGACAAACAACATCAGACCACGTGAAAGTTCGTCCCCGTTACAAGTGAATGATTCCGCGCTGAATCGCCGCCGTCGCCGCCTGCGTCCGGTCCTGCACCCCCAGCTTGCTCAGGATGTTCTTGACGTGATTCTTGACGGTGTGCTCGGCGATGCTTAACGCATAAGCGATCTGTTTATTGGCAAGGCCGCGCACGATCAGCTCCAGCACCTGAACTTCGCGCGCGCTCAGGTCCGGACGCGGTATCTGCGCGGCCAGCGCCGCCGCCACCGCGGCCGGCAGGTACGACTGCCCGGCCATCACCGCCCGAATCGCCTTCAGCAGCTCGTCGTGCAGCACGTCCTTGGTGAGATAGGCTTGAAACCCGGCGGCTAACGCCCGGCGGATGTCTTCGTCCCCGCCATAGGTGGTCAGCGCCACCATCCGCGCTTGGGGAAACTCCGCCCGAATCGCATGGGCCGCTTCCACCCCTCCCATCACTGGCATGCGCAGATCGAGCAGCGCCACGTCGGGCACGTGCTTGCGAAACAGCTCGACCGCCTGTTGCCCGTTGGCCGCTTCCGCCACCACGATCATGTCCGGCTGCATGTTGACAATCGTCGAAACACCCACCCGCGCCACCAGGTGGTCCTCACCCACCAGAATTCGCATCTTTCCGTCGGCCGTATTCATGGCAGCGGCACCTCGACCTCCACTTCCGTTCCCGATCCGGGTTGGCTGGCCAGGTGCAGTTCACCGCCCAGCCGTTGTGCCCGCTCCCGCATCCCCAGCAGCCCGAAGTGGCCGCCGTGCGACGAAAACACGTCCCGCTCTTCGAAACCCGATCCGTTGTCCACAATTCGCAGACGGAGCTTATTGGCCCCGGTATCCAGCTTGATGCCGATGCGGCTGGCCGAGGCGTGTTTCAACACGTTGGTCACCGCCTCTTGCGCGATGCGCAGCAAGTGCTGCTCCATTTCCTGCGGCAGCGGATCCTGTGGGCCGGAAACCTCCACGCTGACCTTCACCGGCGAGCCCGCCGTCCACATCCGCGCGCCGAATTCCAGCGCCGCCGAAAGGTCCTGCCCCTCCAGCACCGAAGCCCGCAAGTCCATCACCGAGCGCCGCGCTTCGGTCAGCGAGTGCCGCGCCATGCGCCGCGCCATGTCCAGATGCTTGCGCGCCGTGTTCGTTTCGTCCGGCATGCACATGGCCACCGCGTCGAGCTGCGAGGAAATCCCCACGAAACCCTGCGCCAGGGTGTCGTGAATCTCGCGCGCCAACCGCGCCCGCTCGTCCAGCACCAGCCCGAACCGGTAGCGGATTTGCCGCAGCCGCATCTGGTACACCGCCCAAGCCGACGCCAGCAGCAACAGCAGCATCAGCAGACGGAACCACAACGTTTCGTAGAAATACGGCAGCAGCACGAAGGCGAACGCTTGTTCGCTGGCCGGCCCGCCCGGAATCCGCGCCCGCACCACGAACCGGTAACTGCCGTGGTGCAGGCTGTTGTAGTTGATCAGCCGCCGCGACCCCGCGTTCACCCATTCCGGTTCCAGGCCTTCCAGCTTGTACGAGTACTCCACCCGCTCCGGAGCGCTCAAATGAATCGCCGTGTAGCGGAATTGCAGGCGCGAGTTTTCCGGCGGCAGGTTCTGCTGGCGGGTAAGATCCAGCGGCTGGCCGCCGGCGGTCACCTCCACCAAGTGCACCGCGGGCGCGGCCGGCGGCTGGCGCCGGGAACGCGGATCGTAAACCGCCAGGCCGCGGCTGGTGGTGAACCACAGCCGGCCGTCCCGCATCAGCCGCGCCCCGCCGCCCACCGGGTACCCTGGCGCGCACTGCGCGCTGCGCAAGCCGTCGTCCATGCCGTAATTCACCGGCGCCAGCTTGCGCCGCTTGCCCATCGCGAAGTCCCAAAGCTGCGCCTTCGCCAGCCGGCTGATGCCGCGCGTGGTGGCCAGCCACAACGATACGCCGTCGTCCGCAATTCCCGCCAGATTATCGCTGAGCAGCCCGTCCTGCTGCGTGAAACGATAGAACCGCCCGTCGCGGAAGGCGCTCAGCCCGCCCCCGAAAGTGGCGATCCACAGCGTCCCGTCGCGGTCCTGGTAAAGCGCATGAATCGAATTGCTGGCCAGGCCGTCGGACACGGTGAAAAGCCGGCGCTCGGCGCCATCGATTCGCCATAGCCCCTTGCCGAACGTGCCCGCCCACAGGCTGCCGTCCTTGCCCTCGCACAGCGTCACCACCGCGCTGGCCAACTGCGGCTCGGCTTCGATCGACATGGTCAGCTTTCCGTCCCGCAACTCGCCCAGCCCCAGCGGCGAGGCCAACCAGATCCGGCCGGCCGAATCCTCCAGCACATCGAAAACCGTGTTTCGTCCCAACGGATCGGGCGGCGAAAAAACCACAAACCGCGATCCCTCCAGCCGCGCCATGCCGTGCCGCATGGCTACCAGCAAGTCTCCCGAGCGCGTCTCGCGGATGGAATAGACCTCGCTGCTGGGCAGGCCGTCGCTGGGGGTATAGAGCCGCGACTCGCGAGCCACCAGATCCGGCCTGCCTTCCGCCGCCGCGGCATCGGCCCCCTGGAACAACAACAGCCCCGCGTCGTGAAAACCGATCCAGATCCGGCCGGCGTGGTCCTGAAACACGGTATTGGGATTGTTACTGGGCAATCCCTCCGTGGTTCCGTAAGAACTGAACAGATCGTCGCGGTAGCGGATCAGCCCGTTTCCATGACCAACCCATAGATCGCCTTCCCGGTCCTCGAACAGCGCGCGCACCGAATCGTGCTCGTTGCCGGCCTCGGAGTGCGGCGAGACGAAGCGCCCCGACTGAAATCGCGCCAGGCCACCGTTGGTGCCGGCCCAAAGATTGCCGTCCCGATCCAGGCACAGTGCCCGCACCGGCAGGTCCGGCAGCCCGTCCCGCTGGTCGTAGAGGCGGGTCTCGCCCGAGGGCGACCGCATCATCACGCCCATCGAGCCCGCCAGCCACAGGTTCCCGGCCGCATCTCCGGCCATGGCGGTTACAATCTCGCCCTTCAACTCCGCGGCGCCGATCACGGGTATGTACCTGCCGCCTTCCAGCCGTCCTACGCCGGCAAAGCCGGCAACCCATAAGCGGCGCCCCCGGTCTTCCATCACCGCCCGCACCGAAGTCACCGGAAATTGGCCGCCGGGTACGTAGTTGGTAAAATGTCCATCTTCGAACCGGCTCAGCGCCACGCCTGCCACCACCCAAAGCCTGCCGCTGGAATCCACCAGCAGCCCGTTGACGGCGTTGTCCACCAACCCGTCCCGCACCGTGTAGGTGCGAAACCGCTTGTCGCGATACAGCACCAGCCCGTCCGGCGTGCCGATCCACAGCGAACCGTCCGGCGCGGCCGCCAGCGCGGTGATCGAATTGGAGGGCAAATCGCCCTTGGCGCTGTTGAAGGTCGCGAACTCGTAGCCGTCGAACCGCGCCAGGCCGTCGTCGGTGCCGATCCACAAGTACCCGTCGGCGGTCTGTGCGATGGCCCGAACCGTGTCCTGCGGCAGCCCCTGCTCCTGCGTCCATGTCGTCCGCGAATACTGCGTCAACCCCTTGTGCGGATCGAGCCCCCAGGCAACCGACAAGGATCCCGACACCGCCACCATCGCCAGTAAGAGGCAACCGCTGTCGCTCACAACTTCTCCTGCACCAATACCAGTATAGGGGTGCGCTTGGGGGTTCGATATAGCCCGGAGTGGCCATGACTCAGGGCTTTGAGTTGTGGTTCCGGCGCGTTTTCAGGAGCGGACCGCGCAACGTGGCTTCAACCATGACCTTGCCAATCATAACTTTGCCCTTTGGCAAGGTTATGGCTAAATTTGGACTCGATTAGCACCCGGGTCCCCGGCGGGGCGCAGCCTCGGGAACGATCCGTAAACCCAGGGGCGGCTGCCGGGGGCCAAGCCGGCTAATCCCAATGCCGTTGTACGGTATAGTAGTGAATATCACTACCGTGAGGCAAACAGCATGGACAAAGCAGTTTCGGCCGCGGACGCCAATCGCCGATTCTCGGAGCTACTGCGAACTGTGAAGAAGGGCCGAAGCGTCGTTGTGACGAGCCATGGCAAGCCCGTGGCCAAGATCACGCCCGTCGTCGAGGACGAGCGGGCCGCGGAGCGTGCCCGGTCCGCCCTTTTCGCCCGGCTCCGAACGGGACGAGTTGTGAATGCCGGCCGCTGGACGCGTGACGAGATGTACGGCGACGCCCCATGAAGGTCGCCTTGGACACCAACATCCTGGCCTACGCCGAGGGCACGAACGGAGCGGCCATGCGAGACAGGGCGCTGGAGCTGATTCAGCGATTGCCAATTGGGGCTGTCGTGCTTCCAGTTCAGACGTTGGGCGAGTTGTTCCACGTGCTCGTTCGAAAAGCCAAGCGGCGGCCAGCACGCGCCCGGGCAGCCGTGCTGAGCTGGCGCGACGCCTATCCCATGCTTGAGACGTCTGCCGCCGTGATGGTTAACGCAACCGATCTGGCGTCCGATCACGGTCTTACGATCTGGGACTCGGTTGTGCTGGCCGCGTCGGCGGAAGCCGAGTGTCGCTTGCTTCTGTCGGAGGATCTCCAGGAAGGGTTTACGTGGCGGGGCGTCACCGTAACCAACCCGTTTGCACCGGCGCTTCACCCCCTATTGGCCGCGTTACTCACGGCGCCTGGGGAGTAATCCGCAGATGCGGGCGCCCGGCCCGGCGCTGCGCGATGCGAACGAGCAATCCAGCTCGATAGGGGGTACCGTCCGGCCCGACGAAATTATATCTTCGTCATCTTTTCTGTGCGGTTTATGCGAGTTTCATGCGGATTTGCCGCTATAATCGAAGCTTAAGCCTATTATGCTGCTGCGATTTCGGTTTTCAAATTTTCGCTCATTCCGGGAGGAGCAGGAGCTTTCCATGATCGCCGGCCCGTTTAAGGATGGGGCTGGCACGGTCCGTCATCCGCCCGGCACCGACGAGGGCGTGCTGCCGGTCGCCGCGATCTATGGAGCGAACGCTTCCGGCAAAACGAATGTCGTTCTGGCGATGCGATTCATGGGAGGCGTTGTCAGGAACTCGCACGCCCGCTGGGAACCCGACAAGCCGATCAGGCTTGAGCCGTTTGCAGGTCAATCGGATACGCCCAGCACGTTTTCAACTGATTTCCTCTTAGGAGGCGTCCGTCACCAGTATGGATTCTCGCTAAGCCGTGAAGCGGTCGTTGGGGAATGGATGTATGCCTACCCATCCGGCAAAAAGCAGACCTGGTTTAAGCGTGAGAGGAACAAGCCGATTTCCTTCAGCACCAAGTTACAGGGTGACAACCGCACAATTGAGCGCCTTACTCGCCCCAATAGCTTGTTCCTATCCGCTGCCGCGCAGAACAATCACCAAACGCTGTCACCTATTTATGGATGGTTCTCGAACTCGCTGTCGTTCCTTAGCGACGGGCGGTCCACGACACAACCGCACGCGCAGGATTTGTACAACGATGCCGATCTCCGAGAGAGGCTAGGCAGAATGCTCTCCCTAGCCGACTTGGGCATCGCGGACCTGAGATTCCAAAAGGTGGAAGTGCCCGAGGAAGTGGAGGAGTTGGTAGGCGTCGTGAAGGAGTTCTTCGCCCGTAAACGGAAACCTCTCGTGGGGGCGACCCCGGTGGAACCGCCGCAGTTGGAGCGGGCGCCAAACTTGGCAATCCAGTTCTTGCATCGGGTCGGCGGCTTGACGCTTCCGTTTAGCGAGCATCAGGAATCGAGCGGCACGATCGCCTTCCTGTGCCTGATGGATCCCGTTCTTCAGGCCCTCAAGAACGGCGGCGTGGTTTTCGTGGATGAGCTAGACGAAAGCCTGCATCCGCTCCTTGCGATCGAGGTGATTCGACAGTTCAGCGACACCGAGAGCAATCCCGCCGGTGCCCAGCTCATCTTCAACACTCACGATACCAATCTGCTCGGCGCGGGGGTACTCAGGCGCGACGAAATCTGGTTCACCGAGAAGCGGCAGGACGGCGCGAGTCAGCTCTATCCTCTAACGGACTTCAAGCCAAGGAAGCAGGAAGATCTTGCCAACGGCTACATCCAAGGCCGATACGGCGCGATTCCGTTCCTGAATTCCGATTCCTTCCTCAAAGACGGGCATGAAGAAGAACGATAGCCTCCGCCGCCGCAAGAGCTTCCGGGAGCCTCGCGCGCGCTTCCTGATCGTCTGCGAAGGTGAGGTGACCGAACCCCGGTACTTCAAAGACATCCGCCGCATCGAGCATGGAATCATCGACCTGGAGATTGTTCCGGCTGGCGTCCCCAAGTCTGTTGTCGAGCGGGCTGTCCAAATGAAAAAGGACTCGGAACGCGAAGCCAGGGCGCGAAAGGACGAGAACCTCCGATACGATCGCGTTTGGTGCGTTTTCGACGTCGATGAGCACCCATTCGTGCCCGAAGCGAAAGAGCAGGCGCGGGCGAACGCAATTGAAGTCGCCGTTTCCAATCCGTGTTTTGAGCTGTGGTTGCTGCTCCATTATCAGGATCAAACCGCGCACATCGAGCGGCGTAAAGTGCAGCACCTATGCCGCGGGCATATGCCCGGTTACCAGAAGGCTCCGCCCTGCGACGCATTGATGCCAAGTCAGGCCAGGGCGATCGAAAGAGCCATTCAACTTGAGAACTGGCAGGCGTCGCGCGGCAAAACCGGTGGCAACCCGTCGACGGGAGTGTATCGGTTGATCCAGCAGATAAATACAGCCTGCCGGCCGCACGCCGGTTGATTCGGGTCAGTGCCGGGCAAAAACAGCTACGAGCCGCCTGGCGTCCCGCTGCTGCAGAAGCCGAAATCCCGCGCCAGATTTTCGTGGCGCGGGCCTCTGGCCTGCCGCGTCGGCTTTCCAGCCGACGTTTCGCGCCGGCGCCGCTGCGCTGTGAAGCAACCGATTCGCCCGCCCTTCTCATGGGTAAGGCATGGCCTTTCCCGACCGATAGGAGCCGCGCCGCGTCAAAGATCTGACGATTGCGCCCGGCTGTCAATACGCCGACACTCCGCGCCGGGTCTATCCTTCTGAAAAGAATCGCGCCCCCACGTGGCTATGGATCTGCATTCCGCGCCTCTATGGCCGCTGCTCCTCAAAGCACCGCAATTCAGAACAGCCGGGAATTCAGGCAACCGGCCGCCCGTGCGAAGTGGGGCGGCCTCGACCTCGGGCTCCTCATCGGTATTGCCGTCGCGTCCATTGCCCTGGTCGCGGGCATCGCCGTGACCGGCGTCAGCGCGCATTATTTTTTCCAGCCGACCGGTGTTCTGATCGTGGTGGGTGGAACCCTCGGGGTCATGCTGATTACCACTCCACCCGCCGCGCTGCTCCACGCCTTGCGGCGAACCCTCCATCTCTTTTCGACCGACGCTTCGCCAAACCGGGCGGATCTGATCGACGAAATTGTCTGGTATGCCAGAGCCGTCCGGATGAGGGGCATGCTCGCCCTCGAACCGGGCATCGACAGGGTCAGCCACGGTTTCCTCCGGGAAGCGCTGCTGCTTGCCATGGACGCCCAGGAGCGCACGCATTTGCAGCCTGCGCTGGAGAACCGGATCAGGCTGTGTGAGAGACAGAGCGAGGCCGCCGCCAAAGTGCTGGAGGTCGCCGGCGGATTCGCGCCCACCATCGGCGTGATTGGCACCGTGGTCGGACTCATCGACGTCCTCCGCCAATTCTCCAGTCTGGCCGCGATTGCGTCCGGCGTCGGCGCCGCCTTTACCTCGACCATCTACGGCCTGGCGCTGGCCAACCTGGTGCTGCTGCCCGCGGCCCACCGCATTCGCGCTCGCGCCGCGGAAACTTTCGAGCTGCAGGAACTCATGATGGAGGGCGTTCTCTGCCTGTTCGATGGCATGCATTCGCGGCTCGTCCGCCAGCGCCTGGATTCCTTTCTGAATGGCGTGCCCGTCCACGCCCGCTCCATTCCGGCTCTCGAATCCGCGCCCGAAGCCGCGAAAATATGAAGCCGAAATATCTCGAAAGCCCAACCAATCAACGCGACCGGTGGATGGTAAGCTACGTGGACGTTCTGACCATTCTTCTGATCTTCTTTATGGTTGGCGCCGCCAGGAGTCTCGAGGTTCCGCCGGCGCGCGCCGTGGTTCCCGCCCGGCCTACCCCGGTGCGCCGGCAAGCGGACGCGAGCCGCACCGATCTGATTCGCGCCCAGGAGCTTCTCAGAAAGCGGGGTCTGGAGCCGAAACTCGAAGCCCGCGGCCTCGTCATCAGCCTCCCGCAGGTGATTCTCTTCTCCTCCGGTGAAGATACGGTCAGCCCCCAGGCCTTGCCCACCATCGCGCGGATTGCCGATGTGCTTCGCGATATCCCCAATAATGTTCGGCTCATCGGCTACGCGGACACGGTCCCCATCCACAATCGCCGTTTCGGCAGCAACTGGGAGCTTTCGATGGCGCGCAGCCAGAAGATCCTCGGGTTGTTGAGCGGCCCCTACGGGATCCCGGAGGCGCGCCTTTCGGTGGCGAGCTACGGCCCCTATCGACCGGCAGCTCCCAACGACACCGAAGACGGGCGGGCGTCAAACCGGCGGGTCGAGATCGTAATCCTGGATGAGTCCAATTCGGGGAGTCCTCAAGGGGAGTGATCTCATGAAAAATTCAAATTCAATCTAAGCCACAGATAAACACAGATGAACACAGATAAGAAAATTAAAGGATGTATCTGTGTTCATCTGTGGCTCTATTCTTTCGTGGCTTCTAAGGGAGAGGTTGCCCGGCCGCGAAGCCACAGCCCCCAAATTTCTCAGTAGGCGGTTTTTGCCCCGCGCCCACCGCCTCGAGCGCGGAATAATAATCCTATGCCCGAACTGCCCGACGTGGAGGTCTACGTGGAGGCGCTGGCCGCGCGCGTCATCGGCCACCGGCTGGAACATGCCCTCGTGCGCGGTCCGTTTCTGCTGCGCTCGGTAGCTCCTCCCGTCGAGGCCGCCATTGGGCGGGCGGCCACCGAAGTCCGGCGGGTGGGCAAGCGCTTGGCGATCCGTTTCGATAACGACGTGTGGCTGGTGCTCCATCTCATGATCGCCGGCCGCCTGCACTGGCGTACTTCGGGTAGCAAGAATGCGCTCGCCGAGTTCCACTTCGATTCCGGCATCCTCACTTTGACCGAAGCCGGCAGCCGCCACCGCGCGGCCCTCAACATGGCGGCCGGCGAGGAGGGTCTGCGCGCGCTCGATCCCGGCGGCCTGGAAGTGCTTGGGGCCACCGCCCGGGAATTTGCCGCCGCGCTCGCCTCGGCGAATCACACGCTGAAGCGCGCCCTCAGCGATCCGCGCATCTTCAGCGGTATCGGCAATGCCTATTCCGATGAAATCCTGCATTGCGCCGGCCTGTCTCCCGTGGCCCTCACCCAGCGCTTGAAGCCTGAAGAAGTCGAGCGCCTGTTCGACGCCACCCGCCAAACCCTGGACCACTGGGTCGCCCGCCTCCGCACCGAGGCCAAAGGAAAGTTCCCCGAGAAGGTCACCGCGTTCCGCGAGGGCATGGCCGTCCACGGCCGCTATGGCCTTCGTTGCCCCCGCTGCGGCGAAAAGATCCAGCGCATCCGCTACGCCTCGAACGAAACCAATTACTGCCCGCGCTGCCAGACCGGCGGGCGCCTCCTGGCCGACCGCGCCCTCTCCCGCCTCCTGCGCGAAGACTGGCCGCGAACTCCGGAAGAACTGGAAGCTCTGAAGCGGGGTGGGAGCTGAGCTCGTCGGCCTGCGGGGCCGCTGGAATCTCGGCTTGAGTTGAGAGTTTACGTTTTGTAAACTTAAGAATGCGGGTGATCAGTAAACCGGCGATTCTCAAGTTTGCGGGGGAGCATCCCGACGCACTGGTGCCCTTGATGAACTGGTACCGCATCACGAAGCGAGCTGACTGGGACTCGTTAGCCGATGTGCGGTATGATTTCGCTCATGCCGACATCGTGGGTCGAAGGACCGTATTCAATATCCTTGGGAATGACTACAGGCTGATCGCGCGGGTCAATTACCAAACCAAGCGCGTGTTTATTCTGTACATCCTCACCCACGCCGAGTACAGCAAGGGAGCATGGAAACGATGAGCACGACGACTGAGATTAGGGATTCGGTATACGCGAAACTCTTGGCTAAATCTCTCCCCAAGCCTATTCGCACGCACGCCGACCATGCGCGCATCGTCCAAACGCTTCTCGCGCTCGACGAGCGCGAAGACCTGTCGCCCGAGGAGGAAGCACTCGCTGAAATGCTGACGCTCCTCATCGAAAATTATGAAGAGAAGCATCATCCTCTGCCCCGCGTGTCGCCTAACGAATCGCTGCGCGCCTTGATGGAAGAACGTGGGCTGAAACACAAGAACATCTGGCCCGTCCTCGGTAACAAGGGTGCGGCCACCGAGGTGCTGAGCGGCCGGCGCTCCATCAGCAAGTCACAGGCCAAACGGCTGGCCGAATTCCTTCACGTGCCGATCGACCTCTTCGTCTAAGATGGGAACCGGGGCAGTAACTATCTGGTCATGATCGGAGGACCGGTGCGGATACAAGCTCTCGCTGTCGTGGCCGTTCTTGGCTCGGCCTGTCATGCTCAGACCGGATGCACCGGCCCACTCTCGTCGCCGGTTTCGACTGTTCCACTGCCTGCGCCGCCCTTTGGCGTGGCGGTTTCGAGCGATGGCTGCTGGGTGTTCGTTTCCATGACGAACGGCGGCGGCCGGGGAAACGGCGCCGCGGGCATCGCCGTGCTCCATCGCAAGGGCGGGAGCGTGGATCTGGCGCGGACCGTTCCCGTGCCGGCGCCACCCGCCGGCATCGTCTTGACGCACGATGGCAAGCTGCTGATCGCCGCCGCAATCGGCAAGGTTCTATTCCTCGACGCGCCGTGCCTGATTTCGGGCTGCGGCAAGCCGCTGGCCGGATCCTTTTCCGACGGCGACAAGATGCAGAGCATCTACGCCAACGTGACCGCCGACGACAAGCTGTTGTTCGTCAGCGAAGAAACCGCGTCCGCCATCACCGTCATCGACCTGGAACAAGCCCGGAGCGCCGGATTCGGAGCCCGCTCCATCGCCGGCAAGATTCCCGTGGGACGCGCGCCCATCGCGCTGACGTTTTCGCCCGACGGACGCTGGTTGTTCACCACCAGCGAGGTGGCCGCGAAGGAATGGGGCTGGCCGGCGGCCTGCAAGCCCGAAAACCGCCCCAACGTTTCGGACCTGGTGAACCCGGAGGGCGCGGTGATCGCGATCGACGTAGCGCGCGCCAAGTCCGACCCGGGGCACGCGGTGGTTGCCCGCGTTCCCGCCGGATGCAGTCCCGTGCGCATGGCGATTTCGCCCGCGGGCGACCGCGTCTACGTGACCGCGCGCAACAGCAACGCGGTGGTGGCCTTTGACGCGGAGAAGCTGATCTCCGATCCGGAACACGCCAGGTTGGGAATGGCGCCCGTGGGCACTGCGCCGGTGCCGATCGCGCTGGTGGATGGCGGAAAGACCGTCGTGGCCGGCAATTCGAACCGTTTTGCCGGCGGAGGCTCGACCCAGACCCTGACCCTGCTCGATGCCGCGAAGATCCGCGGCAACGGCGACGCGGCCATCGGCAGCATTCCAGCCGGCGCATTCCCGCGCGAGCTTCGCGTCTCCCCGGATGGGCAGACCCTCTACCTCACGAACTTCGGATCGAAATCGCTCCAGGCGATGGACGTGGAGCGCCTGGAGCGGGGGCGATAGCGGCACCCCGCGGTTCCGGTGCACAAAAATGCACAACGAGCCGCGCCGCCCGCCGGCGAAAGGAGAGTAGCATAGTCCCATGGATCGCTTCCCGCTCGGATTCAATACCTACTCGGTTCGCGCCATGCGCTGGCACGACCTTCGGCTGCTGGAGTACGGCGGCGAGCTCAAGCTGGATGCGGTCTATCTGCAGGATTCGGTGGACCCGCGCAACGACGATCCGGCCCACTGGACCGAGATCAAGGAAGCGGCGGCGCGGCTGGGACTGGAAGTGAATGGGGGCGACGCCGGCACGATTCCCCGCCATACGGACGGCATGAACGCCACCTTCGAGCGCATGCGGCAGGGGATTCGGCACGCCGTGGGGATCGGTTCGAAGCTGGTGCGTTTCCGCGTGGCGGGCGACCGCGCCAGCCTGCCGCCCGGTCCGGTGGAAAAAGCCATGGAAACCATGGTGACGACGCTGCGCGCCATGCGCACCCAGGCCATGGATGCAGGCGTGAAGTTCGCCATCGAAAATCACAAAGACCTGTTCTGCTGGCAGACGCGGCAGGTGATCGACGCAGCCGGGAAGGAATTCGTGGGCTCGTACCTCGATACCGGCAACCCCGTCTTCGTGATGGAGGACCCGCTGGCCACGGTGGAAACCCTGGGCCCGGTTGCGGTGATGCTGCACCTGCGCGATTCGGTGGTGTACGAGACGCGGGACGGGGTGGCGGTGCAATGGGTGCCGTTGGGCGAGGGCGTGGTGGACTTCGGGCGGATCGTGGCCAAGGCTCGCGAGGTCTGCCCTCCGATCGCCATTTACAACAAGCCCATTACCGGCCGGCCGCCGCAGATTCTGGCGATTTATAAACCCGAGTTCATGAAGCAGTGGGAGGACGGGCGGGCGTCCGACCTGGCGCGCTTTATAGCCTTGGCCAAGCAGGGGCACCCGTATGAAAAGACCATGGTGATCGAGGACGTGCCCGGGAAGATGGCCGAGCCGATCGCGGCCGCGCTCGCCTATCAGCAGCGCGACCACATGGAACGCGGCGTGGAGTACGCCGAGAAAGTTCTGGATCTGGGCGTGAAGTGGCGGGGGTGACGGGCGCAACGGCTCGGCCGCTACATAGTTGACATTATCAACTATTTGGTTCAGAATGATGTCATGTCCACCGCCGCCATCCGCCGTTTCAACCGCTTCTATACCGGCCAGATCGGGGTACTGCGCAAGAGCTATCTGAACAGCGACTTTTCGCTCGCCGAAGCCCGCGTGCTCTACGAGCTGGGGTCGCGCCAGACCCCGACCGCCTCCGATATCGCCCGCGACCTGGGGCTCGACGCCGGCTACCTGAGCCGTTTGCTGGACAGCTTTCGGGCGCGAGGGCTGGTTACCCGCAAGCCGAGCGCCACCGATAAACGGCAGATGCACTTGAAGCTCAGCGCGCGCGGCCGCAAGGCGTTTCAGCAGCTCGACCGGAGTTCGGATCGCCAGGCGGCGACCCTGCTGGAACGGTTGCATCCGCCGGACCGGGCGCGCCTGGTGGAATCGATGGAGAACATCGAAGCGCTGCTGGGCGAAAAGACCGAACCGTCCCCACCCTTCTCGATTCGCGCTCACCAGCCCGGCGACATCGGTTGGGTGATTCACCGCCACGGCGTGCTGTACGCGCGCGAGTACGGATGGGGCGCGCTGTTCGAAGCGCTGGTGGCGGACGTCTGCGCCCGTTTTCTGAAAAACTTCGACCCCGAGCGGGAGCGCTGCTGGATTGCCGAGCGGGGCGGCCTCCCGATCGGTTCGATCTTCCTGGTGAATCACTCGCCGCGGGTCGCCCTGCTTCGCCTGCTGCTGGTGGAACCGGAAGCGCGGGGCCTCGGCGTGGGCCGCGCCCTGGTGGAAGAGTGCATTGGATTCGCGCGCCAGGCCGGATACCGCAAGATGCGTCTATGGACGCAGGCGGAATTGCACGCGGCGCAACACATTTACCGCAACCACGGCTTCACCCTCGCCGAAGAAAAGCCGCACGCGCACTTCGGAGTGGAGCTGATGGGGCAGACGTGGGAGTTGGAGTTGTAGGGGTATTGCAACCGCTCCCTTGGCCGCGGACAGGGGCGGAAGGCCTGCCGTATCGGGGCTAACGGACGGCTTCGTCGACGTGGAGCTTGGCCAGGGGGCCGACGATACGCATTTCGCGGGTGCCGTTGGAAAGAATCACGAGGAGCCGGCCGTCGTCCTGCACGTTGCCGTGGCCGGTGTAGGTTTCGTCTTCGGCCTGCAGGCTGAGGTTGGTAAGGGTGGGGCCGGCAGGGGACCAGGACAGGCTGAAAATTCCGCTGGAATGGCGCCATGGTCCCTGGCCAAAATCGAGGGCGGCGCCGGCGAAGCTACCGTCGGCTTTCAAATTCGTGAGCAACTGGCTACCGGTACCGGCGGTTTCGAGGGTGCCATCGGCGTCGAGCTTTCCGGATTGCCAGGCGAGGCCTTTGACGTGAGCTGCGAAGCGGTAGGCCGGACTTGGACCGGCCAGATTGGCGAGGATGGTTCCGGTGATGGGGGCGCCGGCGAATTTGGCCTGAAAGTTGTCGAGTGCAACGCGGGAAGCGTCCCACACGAGACGGGCGCGGAGGCCGGACAGGGTTAGGCCGGCGAGGTCCAGGCGGCCGATCTCGATGGTACCCTCCAGGGCGCGATGGCGCAGCCAGTCGGGAAGGGCGGCGCGTCCCAAGGCGCGGGCGATGAGGCCGGGACCGTGGCGCAAAGTGGGAGCGAGCTCGCGTTCGAGCTCGGCGGCACGCCAATCCGCGGCGCGGAGACGGAGGCGATGGGGCCGGGAGGCTCCCGGCTCATAGCGGTATTCGCCGCCGAAGGCGAGCTTGCCGGCGCGCGCATCGATGCGGTCGACGAGCAAACGCGCGCCGTCGATGGAGGCGTGGGCGGCGATCAATTCCACCGGATCGGCGAGGCCTGGCAAGGTAATCTGCGCGCCCTTGACATCGAGGTCGCCTGCCCATGCCGCCTGGGAGGCCGCTTGAGGGGCAGCTTGCGAAATTTCCCGATGGTAGTGCAATCGGCCGCTCCATTGGCCGGAGGCGAGCTGTTCGAGCCAGGGCACGGCGGCCAGGGCCACCTGGGAACGCAGCGCGGCTACGGGCATGGCGTCGGAAGCGATGGTGAGATCGAGAGCGCCATCGTCCAAGCCGTAATCGGCTTCCAGGGTTCCCCGGTCGCCGCTGGCGGTGACGGCCGAGGCAGGGGTGAGGTGGGCGTGGCTATTGCCCAGCACGACGTAGGCTTGTTGCATCCGGATCGGAGTGGAGTCGGGCATGGTCACGGCCGCGTCGTGGAAGCCGAGGGTTCCCTGCAAACTGCCACGGCCGGAATAACCGATGGCGCCATCCATCCATCCGCTCAAGCCGAGCTTGGGGGGAACCGGGGCGCCCATGTGTTCGGCCAACTGGAGCAGGGGTCCCAAGGGGAAGCGGTTCCAGTTGACGGCCACGGCCCAGTGCGGCTGGGAGAGATAATCGCTGGCGCGAAAGCGAACCCACAGAGGCGGGACGCCGCGGCCGGAGGTGCTGGATTCGAGCTCGATTTTCTGCCCGACCAGGTCGATGGCCCCGCGGATCGATAGCGGCCAGCCTTCGCCCTGAGGCGGCATCAAGTCCCAACGGTGCACGTCTTCGATGCGCATGCGGCCGAGGATGCCGATCTGCTGCAAGGGCCCGGCCAGGTGCAGACTGCCGGAGACCGTGCCATGTATGCCGCCAGGCTGGCCGGCGATGGCGGTAGTGATTTCCGCCAGGCCGCTGCGGTCCAGGTCGAGGTCGAGATCGACGCGCTCCGGGGCAACGTACCAGCGGCCCGCGAGAGTAAAAGAACCGAGGCCGCGGGCGGCGCCGTCGGTGCGGGCGGGCTTGGCCGACAATTCAATTTTCCAGCCGCGGCCGGAAGAGGTGGGAGGGGAAATATCGAGGTCGGTCTCGGTAAGGTAGAAGACTGATTTTTCCTCGCCGAATTTGAAATTGATGCGGCTGTTGCGGACGTGTACGGCGGGGGTGCTGCTCATCACCGAGCGGTCGATCAAGGAGGCAAAATTCCAGCGGCCCCAGGCTTCGGCCGGTCCCGACTTGGCAAGATTGATGCTGGCGCCGTCGAGCCGGATGGAGGCGATGGCGAAGCGGCCGGCCAGGAGCGGCAGCAGGGCGGGCCGGACCACGATTTCATCCATGTAGGCGATGGGCTCGAGACCGATGGATGGATCCTCGTGGATGACCACGTCCTCGACGGAGAAACCGCCGCGAAAGAGACTGAAACGCACTTTGCCGCCGAATTCGACGCGGCGGCCGAGAGCCCGCTGGAGGGCGCCGCGCAAACGCTCGCCGTACTGATCGGCACGGACGTAGGGGGCGGCAAGGCCGGCGGCGACGACGAGCGCGAGGGCGATGGCGGCAAGTTTGAACGCGCGGGCGGCATTCCATTTCATAGGGAAGCGCCCATCAGTTCGCGGTACGCGGCGGGGTCGTCGATATCGGCGACTATGCCGGGGTCGTCGAGGTCGAGATAATCGGTTTCGGCGGCGTGGGCGGCGACGATGTCGCGCGCGGTGGCGCCGGCGGGAGGGGCCAGAAACTCGGCGATGAGGGAAGGTTGGAACCAAACGGGGTGGCCGCGTTTGGCGCGGTAGCGGGGCACGCGAAAGAGGGCGGCGCCCGCCGGGGACAAGAGGGCGTCGACGGTGGAACCGGCCACGGCCGGGTGATCGACCAGGGTGAACAGCACGCCGGAGGCATCGGGTGGCACGGCGCGCAGGCCGCACTGCAAAGAGCCGAGCATGCCGCTCTCATAATCGGGATTGAGCACGAAGTTGGCCGGGCGCCGGGCGGCGGCGCGGATCTCGGCGGCGTGGCCGCCCAGCACCACGATGACCGGGTTGGCGCGCGCCGCGAACAAGCCAATCAGACGATCGACGAAAGTCTCGCCGCGAAAATCGAGCAGGGCCTTGGGCGTGCGCATGCGGCGCGAAGCGCCAGCCGCCAGAATGAGACCGGCGGTCACGGGGAGACTTCGCGGGGCGCGGCTTTTTCCGGGACAGCCTCCTCGTGGACGCCTTCCTCGGGCAGGGCCTTCTCCGGGACGGAGTCGCGGGGGAACACCGACATGGAGAGCGACCGCCAGCGTCCGGCCGGGTCGCGGCGTACGGCAATCATTTCCGCGGCCACGGAAATGGCGATTTCTTCCGGAGAAATGGCGCCAAGGTCGAGGCCCATGGGTGCGTAGATGCGCTCCAGATCCTGGCGCGCGATGCCTTCCTTTTCCAGTTCCTTGACCACGTTGAGGACTTTGCGCCGGCTGCCGATCATGGCAATATAGCGGGCCGGGCTGCCGATGGCGAGGCGCAGCACGCGCATGTCGTCGCGATGGCCGCGGGTGACCACGATCACGTAGCTGGTCTCGTGGATGGCGAGGTGGGGAAAGATATCCTCATATTCGGCGGCGTGGACTTCGGCGGCGTCGGGAAAGCGCTCGCGGTTGCCGAAGCTTTCGCGATTATCGATCACCACGGCGCGAAAACCGGCCAGGGACGCCACCGCCGCCAGGCTTTTGGAGATGTGGCCGGCGCCGAAGATAAAAGCAGTCGGAACGGGAAGCACGGGTTCCACGAAGACCTCCAGTTGTCCGCCGCAGATCAACCCGTTATCGTAAGCCGCATCCTGACCGAGGCTGAATTTCAGGCGGCGCGGCTTTTCGGTATCGAGCACTTCACGAGCCGCGTTCCAGACTTCGGCTTCCACGCAGCCGCCCCCGATGGTGCCCAGCATGGAGCCATCTTCGCGCACCAGCAATTTGGCGCTTTCGTAACTGGGGATGGAGCCGCGCACTTCCACGATGGTAGCCAGGGCGCACTTTTGCCCCAGCGCGCGGAGGCGAACCAGTTCGTCGAAAACATCCATTCCGATTGTGATTATAGCGTGCGGGCGGAGAATGGGGGTCGAGCCGCCGATGAGCATGGATTTCGGGGTGAACCGTCGGAGCGAAAGACGAGAATGGGCTTCCCCGAGGCTTCTGTGAACAATCCGCAAAATCGGCGTTCATCGGCGTT
>JBKQVG010000135.1:0-3801 GCA_052325345.1 Bryobacteraceae bacterium | reverse complement strand
AGTCAATTTCCGCGGCGTGAAACGCAAGATGAGCAACTACAATCTGCGGCCCCGGAAGCGGCAGCGCACGCGCCGCATCGATGTCTCGAAGCGGATCAGGATTGTTAAGTGAACAGTATTGCGGCTAACCGAACTCCTCCGTCCGCTCGTCGTCTGAAATGCGTACCACGCAGGCGGAGGCGCCTGCCCCACATAATTGTGCGGCAGGGCTGTTGCAGACCGGAAATGGGGAGCGGGCAATAAAAAACGGCGCCCACGCGTTTGCGGGGCGCCGTTCGTTTTGCTTCGCGCCGCTTATTCGGCCAAGGTATCTTCGCCGGTGTCTTCGGGCAGGCCGCCGGCGTATTGCAGGCGGGTTTCTTCGTCGTAGCCGGGGATGGCGTCGAGGGCCGGCTCCTGCACGGGCTCCTCCACCACGTCCTCGCCGGCAATTTTGACCTGGCGGTAATACTCCATGCCTGTGCCGGCCGGAACCAGGCGTCCCATGATGACGTTCTCCTTGAGGCCCCGCAGGTAATCCACCCTGCCGTTGATGGCGGCTTCGGTGAGCACGCGCGTGGTCTCCTGGAAGGAGGCCGCGGAAATGAACGAATCGGTCGAAAGCGAAGCCTTGGTGATACCGAGCAGCACGGCCTTGCCCTGCGCCGGACGGCCACCCGCTTCCACCACGCGCGCATTTTCGGCGCGGAACTTGAACTTGTCGACCACTTCCTCGGGCAGGAACTCGCTGTCGCCGATATCCTCGACCTTCACCCACCGCATCATCTGGCGCGAAATCACTTCCAGGTGCTTGTCGTTGATATTGACGCCCTGCAGCCGGTAGACTTCCTGAATCTCGTTCACCAGGTACTTCTGCAGCTCCTTTTCGCCGAGCACATCCAGGATGTCGTGGGGGTTGCGCGGGCCGTCCATGAGCGGCTCGCCGGCCTTGACCCGCTCGCCCTCCTGGACGTTGATGTGGACGCCGCGCGGCAGCGAGTATTCGCGCTGGGCGCCGTCGTCGCCCACCACGTAAATCCTGCGCTGGCCTTTGGTCACTTCGCCGTATTTCACCACGCCGTTGATTTCGGCGATGATGGCCGTCTCGCGCGGCTTGCGCGCTTCGAACAATTCCACCACGCGCGTCAAGCCGCCGGTGATGTCCTTGGTCTTGGTGGTCTCGCGCGGAATCTTGGCCAGCACGTCGCCGGCGTGAACTTCCTCGGCGTCGTGCACCATCAGGTGGGCGTGGGTGGGCATGAGATACTTCTTGGCTTCCGAACGCGAGCCGGAAGCGCCCTCCGGCCGCACGATCAGGGTGGGCTGGCGTTTCTCGTCGGGCGAATCGGTCACCACCAACTGCGACATGCCGGTGACTTCGTCCACCTGTTCCTGCAGGGTCAAGCCGTCGACCAGGTCCTTGAAGTGGACCGCGCCGGTGACCTCGGTGAGGATGGAGAAGGTGTAGGGGTCCCATTCGAGCAGGATCTGGTTGCTCTTGACCGGAGCGCCGTCCTCGGCCAGAATGCGCGCGCCGTAGACCACCGGGTAGCGCTCCTTTTCGCGGCCCTTATCGTCCACCACCGCCATGATGCCGTTGCGGTTCATGGCGATGATCTCGCCGGTCTTGCTGCGCACGGTCTGGATGCCGATGAAGCGGGCGAAACCGTCGCTCTTGGCGTCCTGGGTGGATTGCTCGCTGACGCGGGTAGCGGTACCGCCGATGTGGAAGGTACGCATGGTGAGCTGCGTGCCGGGCTCGCCGATGGATTGGGCCGCGATGACGCCCACCGCTTCGCCGCGTTCCACCAGCCGTCCGGTGGCCAGGTTGCGGCCGTAGCAAGCCACGCAGACGCCGCGTTTCGATTCGCAGGTCAGCACGGAGCGGATCTTGACGCGCTCGATGCCGGCCGCCTGAATGGCCGCGGCCAGGTCTTCGGTGATTTCCTGGTTCACGCTCACGATGACGTTGCCTTCGTAATCCTTCTGGTCTTCGAGGGCCACGCGGCCCACGATGCGGTCGCGCAACGGTTCGATGATTTCGCCGGATTCGATGATCGGCTCCACGTAAATACCTTCTGCGGTGCCGCAGTCGTTCTCGGTTACGATGACGTCCTGCGCCACGTCCACCAGACGGCGCGTGAGGTAGCCGGAATCGGCCGTCTTCAGCGCGGTATCGGCCAGACCCTTGCGGGCGCCGTGGGTGGAGATGAAATACTGCAGCACGTCCAGACCTTCGCGGAAGTTGGCGGTGATGGGGGTTTCGATGATTTCGCCCGAGGGCTTGGCCATCAGGCCGCGCATGCCGGAAAGCTGGCGGATCTGCTGTTTCGATCCGCGCGCGCCGGAATCGGCCATGATGTAAATCGGGTTGAGGTAGCGGCCGGTGCGGTCGTCCTCTTCCATGGCCTGAAACATTTCATCGGAGACCTTTTCGGTGACTTTCGACCAGATTTCGATGATCTTGTTGTAGCGCTCGCCGTGGGTGATGGCGCCGTCCTGATACTGGTTCTCGACGTTGACCACTTCCCTTTCGGCTTCACGCACCAGGCCGGCCTTCTCGCTGGGCACCACCATATCGTCGATGCCGATGGAGATGCCGGCGCGGGTAGCGTAGAGGAAACCCAGCGCCTTGATTTCATCCAGCATCGCCACGGTGACCACCAGGCCGAACTTCAGGTAGCAGTACTGCACCAGTTGGCCGAGTCCCTTCTTCTTCAGCAGGCCGTTGATGAAGGGCATGTCCTGGGGCAGGTGGTCGTTCAGAATCACGCGGCCCACGGTGGTTTCCATGTATTGCTTGATGAACTCGATGGGCTCGGTGTGGGTGACGTTCTGGTTATCGAAGGCGTGCACCAGGTCGATGACGCGGCCGGTGTAGCGGAGCTTGATGGGGGTGAGGGTTTCCACTTCGCCCATTTCGAGGGCGATGAGCACGTCGTCGGTGGAGGCGAAGGTGCGGCCCTCGCCCTTGGCGCCGGGGCGCGCCTTGGTAAGGTAATAGCAGCCCAGCACCATGTCCTGGGTGGGAACGGCGATCGGACCGCCATGCGCCGGCGAGAGAATATTGTTGCTCGACAGCATGAGGGTCGACGCTTCGATCTGGGCTTCCGGCGAAAGCGGAATGTGCACGGCCATCTGGTCGCCGTCGAAATCGGCGTTGAAGGCGGTGCAGACCAGGGGATGAATCTTGATGGCCTTGCCTTCCACCAGCACCGGCTCGAAGGCCTGAATGCCCAGGCGGTGCAGGGTGGGGGCGCGGTTGAGCAGAATGGGATGGTCCTTGATGACCTCTTCGAGGATGTCCCACACCACCGGGTCCTGCTGTTCGACCAGCTCCTTGGCTTGCTTGATGGTGGTGCAGTGGCCGCGCTGTTCCAGGCGGTGATCGATAAAGGGTTTGAACAGCTCGAGCGCCATCTTCTTGGGCAGGCCGCACTGGTTCAAGCGCAGGTCCGGACCGACCACGATCACCGAGCGGCCGGAATAGTCTACGCGCTTGCCGAGCAGGTTCTGGCGGAAGCGGCCCTGCTTGCCCTTGAGCGTATCGGAGAGCGACTTGAGCGGGCGGTTGTTGGCGCCGCGCAGCACGCGCCCGCGGCGGCCGTTGTCGAACAGGGCGTCCACCGCCTCCTGCAGCATGCGCTTTTCGTTGCGCACGATCACGTCGGGCGCGTGCAACTCCATCAGCTTCTTGAGCCGATTGTTGCGGTTGATCACGCGGCGATAAAGATCGTTCAAATCCGAGGTGGCAAAGCGGCCGCCATCGAGCGGCACCAGCGGGCGCAGCTCCGGAGGAATGACCGGCAGCACATCGAGAAT
>JBKQVG010000134.1:0-4312 GCA_052325345.1 Bryobacteraceae bacterium | reverse complement strand
AGTCAATTTCCGCGGCGTGAAACGCAAGATGAGCAACTACAATCTGCGGCCCCGGAAGCGGCAGCGCACGCGCCGCATCGATGTCTCGAAGCGGATCAGGATTGTTAAGTGAACAGTATTGCGGCTAGCGCTATCGGGTGGAGATTCGCGCCGAAGCTTTCAATCTGTCCAATACGCCCAACTACAGCCAGATCGGCCGTATCATCAATGCGTCGGACTACGGCGAGATAGACAGCCAACTGCCGCCGCGCCAATTGCAATTTGGCGGGAAGGTTATCTTTTGAGACGAACCACTAATTTCTCGACTCGGCCGCCCTTGCCGGGCGCCGCCCTTCGATCGCACGGAACCCTCTCGTCCCGCAGCCGGATGGGCCTGATTCTGTTCCTCGCCGCCGCGGCGTTGTTGCCGGCGCAAAATCTGAGGATCTACGCGATCGATGTGGAGGGCGGCAAATCGACGCTGTACGTTTCGCCTTCCGGCGAGTCGATGTTGATCGACACCGGCTATGCGGGAAACCAGAATCGCGACGCGAACCGCATCCTGGCGGCCGCCGCCTCCGCGGGCGTGAAGCGCATCGACTATCTGGTCATCACCCATTACCACGGCGATCACGCGGGCGGTGTCCCGCAACTGGCGGCGAAAATCCCCATCGGCGAAATGTTCGATCATGGCGACAACTTCGAGAAATCGAACGCCAAAACGGAGGCCGTGTTTGAGCCCTACGCCGCACTGCGCGAGAAGTATCCGCACCGGGTCCTGAGGCCCGGCGATACGATTCCGATCAAAGGTTTGAAGATGGAGGTCGTGGCCGCCGCGGGCGACGCGATTGCCGCGCCGTTGGCCGGTGCGGGCCAACCCAATCCGCTTTGTGCCAGCTACCAAGCCCTTAAGCCCGACCCCGGCGAGAATGCGCACTCGCTCGGCATGATCATTACGTTCGGCAAGCTTCGCATCGCGGACCTCGGCGATCTCTACTGGAACCAGGAACACGAACTGGCGTGCCCGGCCAACAAGCTTGGCAGGGTCGATCTGTATATGACGACGCACCACGGTACGGCGACCTCGGGCTCGCCCCAGATCGTTCACGCGCTGCATCCGAAGGTCGCGATCATGAACAATGGCGCGGACAAGGGCGGTTCGATCCAGGCGCTGGCTACGATCCACGATTCGCCCGGTCTCGAGGACCTCTGGCAACTCCACTACTCGAACGTGGGCGGCAAGGATTACAATACCCCCGAAATCTTCATCGCCAACCTTTCCCCGGAAAACGACGCGGGTTACGCGATCGAAGTCACCGCTCGGGCGGACGGAACCTTTACGGTGCGCAACGACCGGAATCGATTCGAGAAGACGTATCGATAGCAAGGGCGCGGCGGCTATTCCGTCGTCCCGAGCCGGAGGCCGTTTAAGAAATCGATGGCGTTGAGCTTAACTGGCGTTCCGCTTTTGCCGCGGCCGGCGCCAGCAGGCGGGCAATGAAGTTGGTATCCAGGCGGCCGGCCTGAAAACCTTCGTCGGCCATAATACGCTGGTGCAGGGGAATGGAGGTGTGGATGCCCTCCACGATGAACATGTCGAGGGCGCGCTGCATGCGGCGGATGGCTTCGCCACGGTCGTTGCCATGGGCGATCAGCTTGGCCACCAGGGAATCGTAATAAGGCGGAACGACGCAATCGGTGTAGGCCCAGGTGTCCACGCGAACGCCAATGCCCCCGGGCAGGTGAAACCCGGTGACGCGCCCGGGCGAGGGAGCGAAGGTATCCGGGTTTTCCGCGTTGATGCGGCATTCGATGGCGTGCCCGCGCAGCTCCACCGGCCCGGGCAGGATATCCTCGAGGCTTTCCCCCTGGGCGATGCGGATCTGGCTCTTGACGATATCGATCCCGGTCACGAACTCGGTCACGGGATGCTCCACCTGCACGCGGGCATTGACCTCGATAAAGTAAAGTTTGCCGGTCTCGTCCATCAGAAACTCCACCGTGCCGGCGTTGGTGTAGCCCGCCGCCGCGGCGGCCTTGCGCAGGCCCGCCGAAATCTCCTCCCGCAGCGAAGCGGTCATGGCCGGCGAAGGCGATTCCTCCACCAGTTTCTGGTGCCGCCGCTGAATGCTGCACTCGCGCTCGCCCAGGATCTCGACATTGCCGTGCTCGTCGGCCAGGAGCTGAAATTCGATGTGGCGCGGCGCGCCGACGAACTTTTCCAGATACACGTCGGCGCTGGAAAAGGCCGCGCCGGCCTCCCGCTGCGCCTGGCAGTACAACGCCGGCAAATTGCTGGCGTCTTCCACCACGCGCATGCCGCGTCCGCCGCCGCCGGCCGAGGCTTTCAAGATTACCGGGTAGCCCACCTGGGCGGCCATTTCGAGCGCTTCTTGGGCGGTGGCCAGCACGCCGGGCGAGCCTGGCAATACCGGCACACCCATCTCGCGCATGAACGCCCGCGCCCGCTCCTTGATCCCCATCATGCGGATCACGTCCGGTTTGGGGCCGATAAATTTAATGCTGCAAGCCTCGCACACTTCGGCGAAATCGGCGTTCTCGCTGAGGAAGCCGTAACCCGGATGAATGGCGTCCACGTCGGCGATTTCGGCCGCGCTGATGATGGCCGTGAAATCCAGGTAGCTTTTGGCGCTCTTGGCGGGTCCGATGCAAATGGCGCGGTCGGCATAGCGCACGTGGGAGCTGTAGCGGTCGGCCTCCGAATAGACGGCTACGGTTTCGATGCCGAGATCCTTGCAGGCGCTGATGACGCGGACGGCGATTTCCCCGCGGTTGGCGATCAGGATCCGCTTAAACCGCACGGATGGCAAACAGGGCCTCCCCATACTCCACCGCTTGGCCGTTGGCCACCAGTTTGCTTTCGATCACGCCGCCGGTTTCCGCTTCGATCTCGTTCATGAGCTTCATTGACTCGATGATACAGAGCACCTTGCCCGGTTCCACGCGCTCGCCGATACGCACGAAGGGTGGCGCCCCCGGCGACGGAGCTTCGTAGAAGGTGCCGACAATCGGCGATTTGATCAGCGCCACGTTGGCGTCGGGTTTGGACGCGGAGGACTTGTCTTCGGCCGGAGAGACGGCGGCGGAAGCCGCGGGAACCGGCGCGGGGGCCAGCATCGGCGTCATATTGGGCGCGATGACGAACTCCTGCGAAGCGGCGAAGGCCGCGCGGCGGATGCGCACGCGGTTCTCCCCACGCTGCACTTCGAGCTCAGCGACCCCGGTTTCGGTCGCGAGGTTGATTAATTCCCGAATTTCGTCGACAGTCATAGCTAATCGAATAGCTTAACAGGCGACGCCGGCCCGCCGGAAGCTGGAAAGGCGCCACCGGGCGCCGTATCCGAGCAGACCCGTCTTCCACAACCGCTGCCCGGCGATGGCCGCGCGCAGGGCCAGCATGAATCTACGTGCTACCGTTTTCGCCAACCACTTTATGCCAGTTCTGGCATACAACAGAGGCTGTGCCCGTAAAGCCGGGACAACCGCGCAAGCTGATTTGGCTCGTCGACTCGCTGGTCAGGCTGACGGCTTCCCGCCGATGGTTCGTAAGAGGCTCGGGTTCGCATTGTACCAGGCGCAGATCGGCCAGAGCAATGAGAGCGCGAAGATGTTGCAGGGTTTCACGGAGACGGTCTGGCAGGTACGCGCAGACGATCCAAGCGGGACGTATCGTGCGGTGTACCGGCGGCGGAATCCGGCACGTCGATCAGTGCCTAAGGCATTATCTGCGCGACCCGGAAGCAAACAACGACACACTGATTCGCTACGGCGAGAAGCTCGGCAATGGAGCAGTCTTCAAAAGACTCAGATTTCTCGTCTCGCAACAGCCTGCAAACGCGGCACTCGCGCAGGCGTGCCGCGAACGCCTGACGCAGGGCAATGCGAAACTCGAGGCGCCTGACTGAACTTAAATTTTACGGACGATGAATGGCTGCGGCTGTTTGAAATCAACGTCATGAGTGGCGTCCGTTTGAGCCGATGCTATCTTCCGGGAATGTTGAAGAAAAACTGGGGCCGAATTGTTTTCATCTCCAGCGAGTCTGCGCTGAATATACCCGTCGAGATGATCCACTACGGCGTCACGAAGACAGCCCGGATCTCGTTGTCCCGCGGATTGGCTGAGACAACTGCCGGAACCAACGTCACCGTGAATTCGGTCCTTGCTGGACCAACACTCAGCGAAGGTTCACTAGTGTCCGGTAAAGTACTTTGCGAAATTCAATAAGTCTCATCCTTGCTAGCGGGTAGCGGGAATTCTGGCCGGGAACGATTTGAACGCTGAGCCGATGAGAATGCCGTCCGCGCCTCTCTC
>JBKQVG010000133.1:0-2597 GCA_052325345.1 Bryobacteraceae bacterium | reverse complement strand
CCACAATCCGAAGCCGCCGTCACCTTCGGACACCCAACGTGTCGCTGTCGGCGCCACGCCGTGCTATTCAAAGAAAGACAGCCATGAATGTGCCGCCGATCCCCAAGTCACCCTGGACGAATTCGAGAAACAGTACGCCGGTCTTCACCTCGTCCACGCCGCGGTGGATTACTGGTGCGCGCGGGACGGCCTGAAGCGACACTGACCGCAATCTCACTTTGGGGCAGAGCCGGCAGCGCGGTCCGCTCACGCAAAGTAATGTTCGATCGAGCGCAGATACTGGCGATTCCGCAAGGCGCTTTCGCGGGGCGTGCCCAGACCGGGAAGGATGTCCTGCTCCACCAGCACGTAGCCCGAATAGCGTTTGGACTTGAGCCAGCCGAGCACCGCCGGGAAGTCCACCGAGCCCTGGCCCAGTTCGCAGAAAACGCCGTGACGCAAGGCGGTGAAATAATCCCAACCCTTGGCGCGGGCGAGCGCGGCCACGGCGGGCGCGCAATCCTTGAAATGAATGTACCAGACACGGTCGCCGAAGCGTTCCAGGCCCGCCATGGCGTCGGTGTGGCCGGCGCCGTAGACGTAGTGGCCGGTGTCGAAAACCAGGCCGACCGAGCGCGGGTCCGTCAGCTCCAGAAAACGGGCGATTTCGCCGGGCGTCTCCACGTACCCGCCGCAGTGGTGATGAAAGACGGTGCGCAAGCCGGTTTCGTCCGCTACTGCCTTGGCTATGAGGTCGGCGCCGGCGGCGAAGGTGTGCCACTCGGCGGCGCTCAAGCCCATGGAAGGAGCGATGCGCCCGGCGTTCTGGGTGCGCTCCGGGACGGTGCCGTTTTCATCGGCGAGCACCAGGAATGGAGCCGGGCCGGTGGCCACGGCAGCCAGCAGGCGCGCCGTGCGGACCGCCGTAGCGCGACCGGCGGCGTGAGCCGATTGGTTTTTGAGCGCCACGGGAACGAAAGCGCCCAGCATGGCGAGGCTGCGCCGCGACAGTTCCGCGCCGAGCGCCGAAGGGTCGGTTGGCATGTAGCCCCAATCGCCCAGCTCGGTCCCGGTATAACCGGTGGCGGCCAGTTCGTCGAGCATGCGGTCGAAGGGAACGGTTTCGCCGGGTACCCCGTCGAATTCGAGCGACCCCCAGGAGCACGGGGCGTTGCCCACTTGTAACGCGGACGTCGATTCCATACGGCTCGGAGGGCGCCGGTCAATTGTTGGCGGCGACCTCGTGCCTCCTCTCTTTGACTCGGGCTTCTTCATAGCGCGCGCGGGCCTCGCGGATGGAAGCGATCTCGGAGACTTCCGAGATCTGGACGTCCCACCAGCTCTCATAGCCGGGTACGCGCATTTCCTTGTCGACTTCCACCACCACCACGCTGGTGGCGTTGTGGCGCCGCATGTCCTCCACCGCGGCGGCCAATTCTTCGTGGGTGCGGGCACGCACCGCGCGGGCGCCCATGCCGGCGGCCAAGGCCACGAAATCGACCGGGACGTAGCCGCCGTCGAGCGCGCCCGATTCCTCGCGCCGCAAGCGATAGTCGGTTCCGAAGCCGCCCGAGCCTATCGACTGCGACAGGCCGCCGATGCTCGAAAAACCGTGGTTGTCGAGCACGACGATGTTCAGCTTGCGGCCCTCCTGCACCGAGGTGGCGATTTCCGAGAACATCATCAGAAACGAGGCGTCGCCCACCATCACGTAAACCTCGGATTCGGGCCTGGCCATTTTGACTCCCAGGCCGCCGGCGATTTCGTAGCCCATGCACGAATAGCCGTACTCCATGTGGTAGCCGCCGGGCCGGCAGGTGCGCCACAGCTTGTGCAGGTCGCCGGGCAGGCTTCCGGCGGCGTTTACCAGCACGTCGTCCGGCCTGGCGGCGCGGTTCACGATGCCGACCACTTCGCCCTGGCTGAGCGGCGGGCCGTGGCGCAACCCGTAAATACGATCGGTCTCGGCTTCCCATTCGCGCTTGGCGGAGACGATCCAGCCGGCGTATTCGGAATCGATGCGATGGCCCTGGAGTGCGGCGCCCAACCGTTCGAGGGCAGCGCGCGCATCGGCGGCCACGGGCAGAGCGGCGTGCTTGTAGGCGTCGATGGCGGCGACGTTGATATTCACGAACCGCACGGCAGGGTTCTGAAAGGCGGTTTTGGAGGCGGTGGTGAAATCGCTGAGGCGGGTGCCGATGGCGATCACCAGGTCGGCCTGGCGGGCGGCGATGTTGGCGCCGGGTGTTCCGGTGACGCCGATGGCGCCCAGGTTCTGGGAATGGTCGAAGCGCAGCGAGCCCTTGCCGGCCTGGGTCTCGCCGGCGGGCATTCCGGTGCTTTCACAAAACCGAGCCAGGGCCTGGGAGGCTTCGCTGTACAGCACGCCGCCGCCGGCCACGATCAATGGACGGCGGGCGGCGCGAATGAGATCGGCAGCGCGCGCAATCAGGGCCGGCTCGGGCTCGGGGCGGGGAATGCGCCAGACCCGCTTCTGAAACATTTCTTCCGGGTAGTCCCAGGCTTCGGCCTGCACGTCCTGCGGGAGGGCCAGCGTGACCGCGCCGGTGTCGGACGGCGAGGTAAGCACGCGCATGGCCTCGACCACGGCGCAGGGC
>JBKQVG010000132.1:0-11012 GCA_052325345.1 Bryobacteraceae bacterium | reverse complement strand
ACTACGGACGCGCGTTCCGTCGTCGAAATCGGCGGGGTTCAGATCGCCCTGTTTCCCGGTTCGCGCGCCAAGCTCTACCGCGACCATGCCGTTTTCGAGAAGGGCTCCGGCGTAGCCAGCAGCGCCGACAAATACGCGATCGAAGCCGACGTCCTCCGTATCGCTCCCGCCGCCAAAGGCTCCGTCGTGCGGGTGGAGATGCGCGGCGCCACAACGGTGGCCGTCGCCGCTTCCATGGGCGCTGCCAACGTGCGCAACTCCGCCGGCGTTCTGCTGGCTAACCTGCATCCCGGCGAGGCCCTGGCTTTCGACTCGCAGGCAGGCGCCGCCGAAGCGATGAAGATTTCCGGCGTGCTTCAGGAAAAGGGCGGCAAGTACTTCCTTACCGATACCACCACCAACGTCACCGTGGAATTGCAGGGCTCCGACCTGGCCAAGTATGTCGGCAAGAAAATCGAGGTCGACGGCTCCACCATCCCTAACGCGAACCCGGCACCGGGAGCCTCGCAAGTGGTGCGCGTGGTCAGTATCAAGCTACTGGCCACCGGCATGTCTGGAAGGACAGCCGGTATCATCATCGGCGGCGTGGCCGTGGGTGGAACCTTCGCCGGTCTGGGCGCCGCCGGAACATTTAGCGGCGGGTCGCCTTCCGCCAGCACTCCGTAGCACCGCCCCAGGCTCCTGCCGATTTTGCACTTATAGCTTACGCAAGTCGATGCCGGCGTCCCAGTGTTGTTTGAGGCGGTTCAGCTCTTCCCAGGTGACCTCGCGTTTCCGGTAGGCGGCTTCGCGCCCGAGCATCGCCGTCAGGGCCGACTCGACCCCGGTTGCGGCCTGATTGTGAAACTGGCCGCTCGAGATGCTTTCGATGAAGCTTTTGTGTTTTTCTTCGTCGGCATGCGCCAGGTTGTCTTCGAAGGCGCCGGCGGCGGAAAACTCGACGGAGGCCGGTTGTTTCTCGCTGCCCTCCCATATCCAGGGATCTTCGCCCGCGATGCCCAGAAGCCCCGAATAGGGCGATTCGGAAAGGCCGCGGGCGCCGAAGAACCTCTCGTTGACGTCGAACTTGCCCTTTCCGAATTGGACCGAAGCGAAGCTGATGTCGACGGCTTTGGGGTATTGGAAGACCACGTCGAAATGCGAGTACACGTCGCCGGCGCCGTTGCGGCCCTCCGGCCCGCCGCGCCCGATGGCGCTGACCGGATGGGCGCCCAGCACCCAGTTGCAGATGTCGATGGCGTGAATGTCTTGCTCCACGATGATGTCGCCCGAAAGCACCCGGTCCGACAGCCAATTGCGCAGGCGCGCTTCCGCCGCGCCGGCTCCCGGCCACGGCGGATAGTTGGGCAACGGGCAGAAGTAGTGTGCCGTGCCGCTGTGGATGTCTCCCAGCGCGCCGGCATGAATGCGCCGCACCAGCTCGACAAACGGCGGCGCCGACCGGATCTGAAAGCCGACGTCCAGGCTGAGCTTCCCGGCGGCCTTGGCGCCGATTTCGAGGACCCGCTTGGTGCCGGCCACGTCCACCGCTACCGGCTTCTCGCAGTAGACGTGTTTGCCCGCGGCGACGACAGCGGCCAGATGTTCGGGATGGTAGTAGGCCGGAGTGGCGATGACGATGGCATCCACGTCTGGCGATTGAGCAAGCTGGCGATAGGCGTCCGGGCCGACGAAAGTCCGCGCGACGCCCGCGTAGCTTTTCGATTCGGCCAGCTTGTCGAAGCGAAGCTTGGCTTTCTCGATGGCGTCCGGGAACAGGTCCGCCAGAGCCACCACGCGCGCAGCCGTATGTTGGGCAATGCTGGTGGCGTCGGCGCTGCCGCGTCTTCCGCAGCCCAGCAATCCCACCCGCACCGCCGAATTCGCCTCGGTACCGCGCACGAGGCGCGGGGCGACGATTGCGAATGTACCGACCGCACCGGCGCGCAGCAGGTCCCTGCGGCGATAAGATTGCGAAGCCACCGTTGTTGGAGACATTTCGCTCCCAGTGTACTCCAAGTACTCTGACAGAAGCCGCTCCCTTTGAGGCTGTGAAAAATTAAGATTCGAGCCGCCGATGAACGCAGATAAACGCCGATAAATTCTTTGGTTTCTTTAATTTTTATCCGCGTTCATCGGCGTTCATCTGCGGCCATATTCTTTTCACGCCCTCTTTGGCCGCGGCCCGGTTTTCATCAACCAATCAATTTCTCCAGGTATGCCTTGGCGGCCAGAATATCCGCCGTCTGGCGGGCGCCTTCGGTGGCTTCGCGCTCGATGGTGAGCGGATTCAGGTATCCGATTTGTTTGAGCTTCGCGATCAGGGCCGGGAAGTCCACCTTGCCCTGGCCGATCGGAACTTCCCGGCCGAGTTTGGCCGGATCGGTGGGATAGAGGCCATCTTTGGCGTGCACGCCTTGAATGTAAGGGCCGAGAATATCGACCGCGTCCACCGGGTTGGCTTTGTCGTACAGCACCAGGTTGCCGCAATCGAAGTTGACGCCGAGGTTATCGAGACCGACGTCGCGAATCGCCCGCAACAGGGTGATGGGCGTCTCCTGCCCGGTTTCGCAGCGGAACTTCTGGCCGTGTTCGCGGCAGTAAGCAACCACCTCGCGAATGGCCGCGACGGTTTCGGGGTAGAGCGGATCCCCCGGGTTCTCGGGGATGAATCCGCAATGGCCTTGGACCGCGGCGATGCCAGCCAGTTTGGCGAAATCGGAAATCGCTTTCATGCGCGCAATCCGGGCGGCGCGATACTGGCGCGGCACCAAACCGATGGTAGCCGGACCATGCAGGAAATCGTAAATCTCCGGCCCTGGGCCGGTGGATACGGCGGCTGTAGCCTCAATGCCGTAACGGTCGAGGGCCGCACGCAGTTTCGCCGCGGCCGCGGCGTCGGTTGCGCCCACCCCGACCTGGCAAGTGGGCAAGCCCAGCTCGTGCACCCGGCGGATAGCGGCATCCGCGTCCCGCGCCGCACTCACGATCAGGCCCAGGCGCATCTTCGCCGGCGTTGGGCTTTGAGCGGTCAGAGTTGCCGGCCGGCATGCCGCAACGGCAACTCCGAGACAACCGTCCAGAAAAGCTCGCCGTTCCAAGTTGGTGTCACCCCCAGCCCGCAATTCTCACACACTTTCTCCCGCGGCGCGCAAGAAATGCGGGCCGGCAAATTTGGGACAGGCACGTTTTCCGGCTATGGCGGCGCCGAAATCCGCGCCGGTCCCTATTTGCAGGATTCCAAGGAGGTTGGCATTTCAAATCGGCAAGAATATCGTCTTGCCCTCATCACTATTTGGGGTGAGGGCTGAAGACCAATGATGCGAGCGGGAGGAATAGCCGCCCTGATTCTGCTGGGTTGCCAGGAGTTTGCGGGAGCAGTCACGGTGGAACTCACGCCGCCGCCAGAGGGCTGCTTCGGTGAAAACGTACCGGCGCCCGCCGCCTGCGATGTACCTGGCGGCGAAAGGGGGCGGGCCGACAAGGGCACGTTTGAGTTGGCGCCGGCGGAGGAGGAAAACTCCACCAGCCCGGCAGGGCAAGCCCCCATCGGCGCCTACCTGCCCGCGAGCGAAGTGCCGCTGCCGGAGCCGGCTCCGGCAGCGGATGCGGAAAGCCTGCCGCGCTCGCACGTCCCTGTTACGGTCCGCATCGCAGGCGAAATCGGCGAGCCCATCGCGATTACCGTTTGTCTGGCCGGGCTGGCGATGGGGACCGGGCGAAAAAAAAGCCGCGCGACGCCAGGCAGGCGCCACGCGGCTTGAACGCGAAACGGGTCGAACGACTCCTAGTAATCCATTTCCGGACCGTGACCGCCCGGACCGGCCGGGGACGACTTCTTTTCCGGAATCTCGGCGATCATGGCCTCGGTCGTCAGCATGAGCGAAGCGATGGATGCCGCGTTCTGCAACGCCGTACGGGTGACCTTGGTTGGATCGATCACACCCGAAACGACCAGGTCTTCGTAGGTATCGGTGTCGGCGTTGTAGCCGAAGTTGGGGTTGTCGCTGGCGCGGATTTTTTCCACCACGATAGCGCCTTCGGTGCCGGAATTGAGCACGATCTGGCGCACCGGCTCTTCGCAGGCACGCTTCACGATATCGATGCCGATCTGCTCGTCGCCGGCAAGCTTCAAGCCGGCCAGCGCCTTGGCGGCACGCAGCAGGGCCACGCCGCCGCCCGGCACGATGCCTTCTTCCACCGCGGCGCGAGTGGCATGCAGTGCGTCTTCCACGCGGGCCTTCTTTTCTTTCATTTCGGTCTCGGTAGCCGCGCCCACGCGCACCACCGCCACGCCGCCGGCCAGCTTCGCCAGCCGCTCCTGCAGCTTCTCGCGATCGTAATCCGAGGTGGTTTCCTCGATCTGGGCTTTGAGCTGTTTGATGCGCCCCTTGATTTTGTCGTCGCTGCCCGCTCCGTCCACGATGGTGGTGTTGTCTTTGTCCACCGTGACGCGCTTGGCCTTGCCCAGGTCTTCCAGGCGCACGCCTTCGAGCTTGATGCCGGTTTCTTCCATCAGCGCCTTGCCGCCGGTCAGGATGGAGATGTCTTCCAGCATCGCCTTGCGGCGGTCGCCGAAGCCCGGGGCCTTCACCGCGCAAGCGTTCAGGGTGCCGCGCAGCTTGTTCACCACCAGCGTGGCCAACGCTTCGCCTTCCACTTCTTCGGCGATGATCAGCAGCGGGCGGCCGGCGCGGGCGATCTGCTCGAGCAGCGGCAGCAGGTCCTTCATGTTGCTGATTTTCTTTTCGTGGATGAGGATGTAAGGATCCTCGATCACCGCTTCCATGCGGTCGGCATCGGTGACGAAATAAGGCGACAGATAACCGCGGTCGCACTGCATGCCTTCCACCGTATCGAGCTCGGTGTGCATGGTCTTGGATTCTTCCACGGTGATGACGCCGTCTTTGCCGACTTTGGTCATCGCCTCGGCGATGATTCTGCCGATCTCCGGATCGCTGTTGGCCGAAATGGTGCCGACCTGGGCGATCTTGGCGTTGTCGCTGACCTTCTGGGACAGCTTCTTGACTTCTTCGGTGGCCACTTCGACGGCCTTCTCGATGCCGCGCTTCAGAGCCATCGGATTGGCGCCCGCCGCAACCGCCTTCACGCCTTCGCGGAAGATGGCCTGCGCCAGAATGGTCGCCGTGGTGGTGCCGTCGCCGGCCACGTCGGACGTCTTCGACGCCACTTCCCGCACCATCTGCGCGCCCATGTTCTCGAGCGGATCCTTCAGCTCCACTTCCTTGGCAACCGTGACGCCGTCCTTGGTGATGGTCGGACCGCCGAACTTCTTCTCCAGAACCACGTTCCGGCCCTTGGGGCCGAGGGTTACCTTTACCGCGTCCGCCAACTGGTTGACGCCGCGCAGAATCGCCTGTCGCGAGTTTTCCGAATATACGATTTGTTTCGCCATGTTGTGATTGCTCCTTACGGGATTCCTTTAGGAAGCCTTCTTGGTTTCTACCGGCTCGGCGTCCAGAATACCGAGGACCTCGTCCTCGCGCATGATCATGTACTCCTCGCCATCCAACTTGATATCGCTGCCCGAATACTTGCCGAACAGGATGCGGTCGCCCGCCTGGACATCCAGGGGCACCAGGCTACCATTCTCCAGACGCTTACCTTTGCCCACCGCCACCACTTCACCTTCCTGCGGCTTCTCTTTGGCGCTGTCGGGGATATACAACCCACCCTGCATCTGCTCTTTTTGCTCGATTCTCTTGACCACAATGCGGTCGTAGAGCGGACGAATCTTCATGGAACTACGCCTCCAAATGTTGTTGATGTAGTGCAAAAACGGTTTACGATTTCGCAACTGAGGCGGTAGCCCCTGCTACCGGCCTTCGATGATTATTATTAGCACATCTCACTAGAGAGTGACAAGATTTTTATGTAATATGTACATAATAAAAGATTAAATTTTGTTGACAAAGTCGCGCTCAATACTGAGGGCCGTATGTCAATTCCCACTTTCCTACCGCGATAGCTCGCGCATGAGCCACGCGCGAGCGAGTTTCCAGTCGCGCATGACGCTTTGCGGGGAGATTCTCAGCACTTCGGCGGTTTCCTCGACGCTCAGGCCGCCGAAGAAGCGCAGTTCCACGACTTTGGCCTTGCGGGCATCGAAGCGCCCCAACGATTCGAGCGCCTCGTCGAGATCCACCAGCCGGCTGTCCGCTTCGGGCAGGGCATCGATGGATTCGTTCAGATTCAGGCGCACCGCCCCTCCTCCTCGTTTGCCGGACCCGCGGGCCCGGGCCGCATCCACCAGAATCCGCCGCATCATCTGGGCGGAGATAGCGAAGAAATGGGCCCGGTCCTGCCAGCGGACGCCGGTGACATCCACCAGGCGTAGAAAGGCCTCGTTTACCAGCGCGGTCGCTTGCAGGGTGTTCCCTTGCCTCTCTCGCTGCATGTAGCGCCCGGCCATGCGGCGCAGTTCTCCGTAGACCAGCGGCGTCAACTGCTCGAGCGCGGCGTGGTCGCCGCCGCCCCAAGCTCGCAGTAAGCGCGTGACTTCCGCCGTCTGAGAATCCATCCGCAAGAATTATAGCCTCGGTTTGTAGTTCTCCCCTTCCCTTTCCGCTTAGCGGGCGGAGGTGAAGGAGATGAAACGGACTTGGATGATTGCGCTGGCGTTGCTGGCGGGCATCCGTCTTGACGCGAGTGAAGCCAGGCCGGCGGCGGATCTCAGGGTGCCTGTCTGCATGGATTACCAGGGCAAGGCCGCCGAACTTGGGGCGGCCCACCTATCGATGGCGATCGCCTCCGGAATGTTCCGGAGAATTGGCGTCACGCTGGCGTGGGTGAATTCAAAATCCTGCCCGCCGGAAGGAATCCGCATTGCAGTGGCCGGCAACACTCCCGCCGCCCTGCACCCCGGCGCGCTGGCGTATGCGACGCCGTACGAAGGCACGCACATCCGCGTTTTCCACGATCGTATCGAGGCCAACCAACCGGCTGTTGTCCCTCGCCTGCTGGCACACGTGCTGGTGCATGAGACCATCCACATACTGGAAGGGTGCACGCGGCATTCCGACCACGGCTTGATGAAAGCGCATTGGGACGACGTGGACCTCGCGCAGATGGTGTGGAGCGACCTTCCGATCGCTCCGGAAGATATCTACCTGGTGCGCCTCGGCATCCAGTTGCGCGCCGAACTGGCCACCGCGCACAGGAACCAGGACAGCATGGCTGGCAGCCCGGCTGCAACGCTTGCGGCGCCGGCCGCCGCCGCTACCCGGTAGGGCTTCAAGGGGCGCCGGTGCGATGAGTGGCGCGCCAAAAACCCCATGGGATTCCGGATTTTGCGGTGCTATAATCCGCTCGGGTTCTTATGGATCCAGCCCGCTGGCGACGCGTCGAGGAGATCTACCAGGCGGCGGTGGAACGGAAGCCGGAGGAAGAGGCGGCATTTCTGGCGCTGGCCTGCGCCGGGGAGGAAGACCTGCGGCGCGAGGTCGAATCCCTGCTGGCGCAGCCGTCGGCGGACGGCATGCTCGACCGGCCCGCTTGGAAGGCTGAGGCAGGCGGCGAGTTGCCGCCGGAGCCAGGCCGGCTAACCGTGGGACAGCGAGTTTCCCACTACCAGATTCAGGAGAGGCTCGGCGAAGGCGGCATGGGCGTGGTGTACAAGGCCCGAGACTCCCGTCTGGGCCGCGGCGTCGCGTTGAAGTTCGTCAAGGCCCGGTTCAGCCGCCGGTCGGAGCGCGAGGCGCGCGCGGTGGCGGCGCTGAATCATCCGAATATTTGCGCGCTGCACGACGTTGGCCCCAACTACCTGGTGATGGAGCTGATCGAAGGGCCGACGCTGGCTGAGCGCATGGCGAAAGGTCCCGTTCCGCTGAAGGAAGCGCTGGACATCGCGCGCCAGATTGCCGGAGCGCTGGAAGCGGCGCACGAAAAGGGCATCGTACATCGCGACCTGAAGCCGGCCAATATCAAGCTCCCGGCCGAGGGGACGGTGAAAGTGTTGGATTTCGGGCTGGCCAAAGCGCTGGCGCCGGCAGCACCGGACAGCCCGGAGGATTCCCCCACGGTAACTTACTCGGCGACCCAGGCGGGTATGATCCTGGGCACGGCGGCCTATATGTCACCCGAACAGGCGCGCGGCCAGCCCGTCGACAAGCGCACCGACATCTGGGCCTTCGGCGTCGTGTTCTACGAACTGTTGACCGGCAAGAGGCTGTTCGGCGGCGACGGCATGACCGTCTCCGATTCGCTCGCCGCCGTCCTCACTCGCGAGCCCGATTTTAACGCGCTGCCCAAGGACACTCCACCACGGGTGCGCCGCGTCCTGGAGCACTGCCTCCGGAAAGACCTGAAGCAGCGGCTGCGCGATATGGGCGACGCCCGCATTGTGCTGGATGAAACCGGGCCCGAGACACCCGTGCCATTCGCGCCCGCCCGCCGCTGGATTCCCTGGAGCGTTGCGGGAGTGCTCGGCCTCGCGCTCGTTACCTCTTTCGGCGGATGGCTGCGGCCGAAGATCAGTGAGCCAGGTCCGGGCGAGGCGCGCTTCCTGCTGCCGCTGCCCCCCGGCACCAGCGCCAGCGCGCCGGTAATGTCCGCCCAAGCCGTCCCCTCGCCGGATGGCCGTAACCTGGCAATCATCGCCCTGGATAGTTCCTCGGGAAAACAGAGTCTTTGGGTTCGCCCGCTGGCCTCCACCTCGGCACGGCGGCTGGACAAGACGGAAGAAGCGGGTTCGCCATTCTGGTCGCCGGACTCGCGGCACATCGGCTTCTTCGCGGAGGGAAAACTGAAGCGGGTCGAGGTGTCCGTGGGGAACGTGCAGACGATCTGCGAGATATCAAAGAGTGCTTCCGCGGGCGCCATCGGCGATGGCGGGACCTGGAACGAGCAAGGCGTGATCGTGTTTGCAGCCTACGGCGCCACGCCGCCAGCGCCGCTGATGCGCGTGCCCGCGGCCGGCGGAGTGCCCACGGCAGTTACCGCGCTGGAGAAGGACGAGATGTGGCACAGTTGGCCGCAGTTCCTGCCCGATGGCCGCCACCTGCTTTATTTCGCGGTCAACAAGGAAGCGGAAAATGGCGCCGTCTACGTCCAGGAACTCGGTTCCAGCAAGCGAATCCTGGTGCTGAAGAATGCCACCCGAAGTGCGTGGGCTCCTCCGGGTTATCTGCTTTTCGTCCGCGAAGGAACGCTGTTCGCGCGGCGCTTGAACGCGAAAACATTCCAGTTGGAGGGCGAACCGCTGGCGGTAGCGCAGGACGTTGCCTTCAATGAAAGGAACGGTCGAAGCACCTTCGCCGTGTCGCGGAATGGCGTGCTGGCCTATCGCAGCGGCACGTCCAGCGGGATGACCCGGCAACTCACCTGGTACGACCGCCGGGGAAAGCGCCTCGGCACGATAGGCAAGCCCGGCGAATTCATGAATCCCTCCCTTTCGCCGGATGAAAAGAGCGTGGCGATATCAGTGGGGACACCGGGAAGACTCGATACCTGGGTCATGGATCTGACCAGCGGAGTGATGGCCCGCATGACGCACCGCTCCCAGGAAGCGCTGCATTCGACGCCGGCTTGGTCGCCGGACTCGCAGCGGCTGGCAATCACTCAGATCACCACCGGAATCCATCAGGTCGCTTTGGCTTCCGGAAAGGTCACTCCGCTGGCGAAGGAACTCCTCGTCGCCGAGGATTGGTCGCCCGACGGCAGCTCGATTCTGTGCACGGCCTCGGCCGGCAAGCAGCTTGTTCAATTGTCTCTGGCGGGCGGGGCAAGACTCCAGACCATCCTCGACACACCCTCGGGCAAGGTCGATTTCCGCTTCTCACCCGATGGGCGGTATGTGGCCTACGTCTCCAATGAGTCGGGCCAGGACGAAGTCTACGTGACCTCATTTCCAACTTTTGCAACCAAACGCAAGATATCCTCCAGTGGCGGGCGCTATCCCGCCTGGGCAAGGCGCGGCAAGGAGATCGTCTACCTTGCGGCGGACGGAGCGCTGATGAGCGCGGAGATCCGGACAGGGTCCAACCTCGCGGCAGGCACTCCCAAGCTCCTTTTCAAACCCCCGGGATCCGGCCTGGGCCGGTTTGCCGTCACCGCGGACGGCAATCGCGTCCTGATCAACGGGCCGGCTCAGAAAACCGAAGGCGAAAAGCCCGAGATCACGCTGGTCCTCAACTGGTCCGCCGGCATCAGGTAGGCGGCGCAGGGGGGTCGCAAGTATCTCCTTGGGACCCGGCCCCTGGGCTATCGAGCTTCGAAAACGCCCAACTCCCGGTTCTTCCGCACCGCGTCCCAGCCAAAGCAGCGTCCGTTCATGGCCACGTATACGCCCGGCGGAAGCGTCTGCACAAAGGCCAGCGCCGTTCCCAGGTTGAACAGTCCGTCGGAACTGCCGAAGGTATAGGGAACCATGGCGCCGGTCAGCACCACGGTCTTACCGCCGATATTGGGGCCGAGCAGGGCCGCGGTCAGGTCCATCGAGTCGGTGCCGTGGGTGATCACGATCCGCTCTTCTTCGGCCTCCTGGCAGCGCTTCAGGATCGAGCGCCGGTCCGGCTCCGTCATGTCGAGGCTGTCGATCATGAGGAGGGTTTCCACGGCCACCGGCAGGCGGCACCGGCCCAGCCGGAGCATATCGGCCAAATGAGTCTGCTTAAAAAAGAGCTGCCCGGTGAGCTCGTTGTACTCTTTATCGAACGTTCCGCCGGTTACCAGAACCCGGATCGCGTCGGACATGGTTTCTCCAGGGTAACAGGCATCGGGCGGCGGCCCGGCGGGGGTGGTTTGTGGGGGGTGCGCGACATAAGAGTAGGGTAGCCGGCCCTAGGCTGGGCAGGGGAGCCGCAGCCAAAGGGCCCGGGCTATCTCCACGTTCGCGGGGAAGCATCGTGCGTTGAGTGAGACAAGCGCCGGGATGAGCCCCGGCGTGGCAGACTGAGAGTCCGCTCCACGAGAATCGTCGCGGCTGGGAAAGAATCCGACAGGTTGTAATACACCAGCGCCCCTGGCCTTGCGCACGCATACGCTCGGATTCAAGCCTCTTTGCAGACGAATCG
>JBKQVG010000131.1:0-20712 GCA_052325345.1 Bryobacteraceae bacterium | reverse complement strand
CTCGCAAGGAGCGACAGATTTACAGTCTGTTGCCATTAGCCGCTCGGCCACCCGTCCAGCCCTACGCCCGCAATACTCCCCACCCAAAGCGAGATCACATTGCGGGAATCTACTAGATTAGCAAGAGACTGACCCGGCAGCAAGTTCCAATCCCGGGCAAGGTGACCTCCCGCCGTGAACAGCCAAGGACGATGGTCTCGCCCGTTTCGGATTCGAGATCCCCAAACGAACCCATTTGCTGCCGCTATCAGTTTACATAACAATCACTTAGCCACATTCGACGGATCTTTTCGAAGCCAACCGAGCCCACTGGATGTGCACAAAAATGCACAAACCGGCAAACCGCGGGACGCGGGGCTGCATGCCCCGATGAGCACATCCCCACGATAGCAGGCGAGTATCTCGCAGAGGGACCCAGTCCACCCCTAACTTATTGAAAAATAATAAGCGACTATATTGTGCGGGATTCGTGACCGGAGCCCGAGTCGGACCGGTGGACAGGAGGCGAAGACCGCTCCCTTTGGTCGCGGCTCGGCAATTAGCGGACGTCGGGGTCTTTGGCGAAGTACAGGCTGACGGCGTGGTCGATATTGGGCTTGGTGATGCGGACGGGGCGGCCGTCGTACTCGCTGATGGCGCGAACCAACTTGTAAATATCGTTCGGGTAGCAGGCTCGGAGGGTGGTTGCCCCGGCCCTGAAGCAAGCTTCCCGCAGGTATTCGGCGGAATTCGGATCACTGGGGATCTTGTTGGTGTCCAGGACCTGCCGGAATATCTGGTCGAAGACCTCGGCAGTGATGTCGCCTACCAGGACCTTGGTCTGGATACGGCGCAGGAAGGCCTCATCGGCCAGGTCTTTGGGGTTGAGGTTGGTGGAAAAGACCACCATCATCTCGAATGGAGCCTGAAATTTCATGCCGGAGGTTAGCGTCAGGTAATCCACGCGGCGGTCCAGCGGGACGATCCAGCGGTTGAGTAACTCCTGGGGGGCGAGGCGTTGGCGGCCGAAGTCGTCGATCAGCAGGATGCCGTTGTTGGCCTTCATCTGGCATGGGGAAATGAAGACGCGAGTCGCCTCATCAAGGCGCAATTCGAGCATGGCCGCGGACAACTCGCCTCCCACCACGATGCAGGGGCGCTCGCACAGCACCCAGCGCGGATCGTGCAATTCGTCGTCGCTCTCGATGGCGCGGTGTACCACGGGGTCGTATAAAGTGATGATGTGCCCGTCCACTTCGACGGCGTAGGGCACCAGGACTTTGTCCTTATAAATGCGGAGGATGCGCTCGGCGATGCTGGTTTTGCCGTTACCGGTGCCGCCATAGAGAAACAGGGACTGGTGACCAATGAGGGAAGGGCCCAACTGATCGAGCAGCCCATCCGGGAGGACGAGGTCGTGGAAGGCCTGGCGCAGACTTTCCCGGCTGAGCCGGGGATGGGCCGACTGCGCCCGGACGACTTCGGTATACTGCTGAATCGAGACCGGAGCGGGCCCGGCATATGCGCAGATTTCGTTACGCGCCGAAGCGAGCACGCGGCCGGCGCTGGTCAAAGTGAACACGTAGTCGTTGCCCATCATCCCCTTCACATCCAGCAATTGTTGCTGGCGGAACTGGTGAAAGAGGGTTTCGAGCACGGGGAACGAAAGCTTCAGCGCGTCGTGGAGAGTGGCGAGCGAGCCCGCGCCGTGCAACCAAAGATACCGCAAGACCAGGTCGCTGATAAGCGATTTCGGAACACCCAACTGGTCGACCCGGTCGGGGATAGTGGGCCTCCAGTCTGCGCGTGGAAGCGGCGTGCTAGGCAGGGCTACAGCCATACAGACTAGGAATATACACCGAATAGGCCCGGCGGCTCTAGCATAGCGATGGATAACAGAGCGCTACCGACTTTAGGGGTACGCCCGGAAGTAGCTGTCAGAGATCGGCGGCATGAAACGCCAGGAGCGCCTAAGCGGCAGTTTCAGGACATATCCAGAGGCGAGCCGAGCCGGCCGGGCGGCCCTCCGCGGGGGTTCGACACAGAACGATCAAGCTCCACGCGCGCCGAGAGCGCTTGCCGTCGACGGCTTGTGACAGGCCAACCGGAAATCCGAAGGCAGCGCCGAAGAAAGCGGTAGCATATGTGGATGGAGAGGTCTTACTCCCGGCATGGCCGCGCGAGTCTGGCAACTCTGTCGAAGCCGAGGAGAGCCGTGGTTATAGGGCGGAGAAGACTGGTCACCGCAGCTACATTAGGGATGGGAGCCGGGTATCTGGGAGTACCGCCCGCTCGTTCCCAAAGCGCGTCCAAGGCTAGGTTTCCGAAGTCCGAAGGTCTGACCCGTTATGTGGCGGAGTTTGTCGTGAAGACACAATACGCCGACGTGCCCGCCGATGTGATCGAGCTCGGCAGAAAGTCCATTCTGGACGGATTGGGGCTTGCCTTGGCCGGCTCGGTGGCCGAGACGGGAGATCTGAGCCGAACGTACATTCGATCGCTCGGCCCGATATCGGGGTCCGCGACTGTGCTCGGGTCTTCGATGAAAACCTCGCCGCGGTTTGCGGCTTTCTTAAACGGTGTCTCGGTGCACGCGGACGATTATGACGACACCCAGTTGGCGTCCGCCAAGGACAGGGTGTACGGGCTCCTCACACACCCCACGGTGGCGTCGCTTTGCCCAGCCTTGGCCGTGGCGGAGCAAGAAGTAAAGTCCGGACGGGACTTGGCGCTTGCATACCAGGTCGGCGTCGAGGTGGAGTGCAAGATCGCCGAGACGATCGCACCCCGGCACTATGAAGATGGATTCCATTCGACCGGAACCATCGGGGTCTTCGGATCCGCCGCGGCACTGGCGAAATTGCGCGATTTCGATGTGGAGCGCACCCGCCGGGCGTTCGGCATTGCCGCCAGCCAGTCCGGCGGACTTCGCGCAAACTTCGGCACCATGTCGAAGCCATTCCAGGCGGGCCATGCGGCGGAAGCCGGCGTAGTCGCCACGGATCTGGCCGCGTTGGGGTGGACGGCGAGCGAACAGATTCTGGAAGCCCCCAGTGGCTTCTTCCACGCGGCAGGGGGCGGCTTCGACGCGGCCACGATCGCCGGCAAGTTGGGCAACCCATGGACCTTCCGCGACCCCGGTGTCTCGATCAAGCCTTTTCCTTCGGGTTCGTTGACCCATCCAGGCATGACGGAACTCCTGCGCTTGATTCACGAGCACCAGATTCGTCCGCAGGACGTGGAACGCATCGACGTCGGCACTAATTCTTACATGCCAACGGCTTTGATTTACCACCGGCCGACCAACTCGCTACAGGCCAAGTTCAGCATGGAATTCTGCATGGCCGCTCTGCTCCTCTATGGCAAAGCCGGGCTGACTACATTCACCAATGAGGTGGTGAACCGCCCGGAAGTGCAGAGCATGATCGGCCGAGTACATTTCAGCGTCCAGCCGGAAGCCGAGGCCGCGGGGTACAACAAGATGACTACGATCATCGATATCCGCCTCAAGGACGGGCAGAAGATTCACGGGAAAGCGGATTTTGGGAAAGGAAGCCCCGCGGATCCCATGAGCTATGAGGACGTGGCGGCGAAGTTTCTCGACTGTGCCGGTTACGCCCGGTGGCCCGAAGCAAAGGCTAAAGCGGTCGTGGAGCATGTGCGCCGACTGGAGCACCTCGCCGACGTGCGTATTCTCACGGCGCTGTGTCGTCAGAATTGAATCCGCGCGGCCGTCTCGTACGGAATGCGTCCGCCGAGTGGCAGGATCCGGCGCGCCCATTGGAGTCGACTATTAGTCCCCCGCAACCGAGACCCCGCGCTGCGCGCCGGTTCGGCATCTTTGCCGGAGTTCCGGCGTGCCAGGGGCGGCAGGATCTTCAATCCCGATGCATGCCGATGACGGTGACCAGCTCCTCGAGGTGGGTGCGCGTGGTTTCCACCTGGCGGGTCATCTCGGACGCGCTTTCGGCCGTGCGCTGCGCATTGGCCACGTTATTTTGGGTAACCGCCTCGATGCGGGAAATCGCCTGGCCGATGTTGGCGATGCCGCGGGACTGTTCTTCGCTGCTGGCGGCGATTTCGGCCACCGCCTGGCTGCCGCTGGCGACCTTGGCCGAGACTTCGCCGAAAGCCACGTGCGTCAGGGATACGATGGCCACGCCTTGTTTCACGTCGCTGATGGTTTTTTCGACTATTTCCGCGCTTTCGCGAGCCGCGTCGGCAGCGCGATGAGCCAGCGAACGGACCTCATCGGCGACCACGCTGAATCCCGCCCCAGCCTCGCCGGCGCGGGCAGCTTCCACGGAGGCATTCAAAGCCAGGATATTGGTGTGAAAGGCGATCTCATCGATGCTCTTCAGCACCGCGGCCACCTGGTTGCTGGACTTGGTAATGTCTTTCATGGATTGGGTGAGATCGTTCATGGCGTGAGCCGCCTTATCGGCGGTTTGCATGGCTTCGCGCATGAGCCCGTCGGCTTGTTTGGCACGGTCGGCGTTGTGGCGGGTGGTGGCGGAAATCTCTTCCAGCGAAGCGGACGTTTCTTCGATGCACGCCGCCTGTTCCTGGGCATCCTGCGCCACTACCTGGCCGGATTTCGCCATCTCGCCGGAAGCGTGCGCGGCTTCCGCGGCCGCGCCCTTCACCCCGTGGATTACGCCGAGGATAGGGCCGGTGATCGACCGGCGAATGGTCAGGTTGACGATGATTGCGGCGATCAGTACCGTGGCGCCGAAGACGGCCAGGGCCAGCCAGCGTTGGCTGGCCGAATTTGCCTGCACGACGCCCAACTGCCGTTTCAGGTCGCTGGAGCACTGCTCCTCGAGGTTCTTCAAAGAGGCGGCGATTCCGTCCTTGCGCGCCGCCAGTCCCTGCACCTGCTGCTGGGTATCGGCGGTCATCTCTTTACTGGACAGCATGCCGCCATAGACTGTCCGCGCATCCCGGAGGAACTGATCGACGGTCGACGCCAGGTTGCCGGCTTGGCCGGTACGTTCGGCGGAAATGCCGGTGGTGGCCGCCAGGGCGTGGAGCCCTTCGACCACCTTACGCCCGTCTTCGGCGGCACGGTCGAGTCCGGCCGTATCCTGCATGACGACGGCATCGCTGAAGCCTTTGACCGCGCCTTGGAACGCGGTCTCGGCCGCCTGGCTCCGTTGCGCCGCCGGGAACAAAGCGTCGGAGGTAGCCCGCATGGTGGATTCGGTGTTCAACCCCTGCACCTGGCCCAGCACGGTAGCCAATACATAGCCCACGACAAAGACTCCGATACTGAGCCATATCTTGGCGGTAATATTGAGGCGCTTCATTGAGTTCTCTCCGTAGTTTGACCGCGTTCATTTCACTTCCAGCGTCTTAACGCCGGCGGTCGCGGCGCCGGCGCTGACGTAGCCTATGGCGCCCTTGGTCTTGGCCACATAAGCCACCATTTCGCCGTCCGACGCGAGTGCTTTTGGCATCGACGCCTTGCCTGTGAATACCAGGCTGCGGTAGTAGGTTTCGAAGGCAGAGTCGGACTTGCCCACGTACTCCTTCAGGAAAGCTTCGTGAGTCGGGCCGCCCTTCAACAGCACCGGCTCGACGTGGCTTCCGTCGGAGAGCGAGGTCTTGGTGGCGAGGAAGACGCCTTTGAGCTCATCGGCTGAGACCGAAGTCGCTCCGACGCTGGAGTTTGCGATGACTTTGAGGTCAGCCGCCCATGCGCTCAGGCAACACGCTGCCGGGATCAGAAAAGCAATTGTCAGATATTGGATAGGTCTCATGACAGTGTCCTTTCGATATGGGTTTCCGCCGCTCACAGGTGGTAGCCCAGCCTGATTACCAGAAGTCGCGTGTCCGGTTTCAGTCCGTCCGGGTTCGGGGCGACGTAGAAGCCGCGGCTTACGGTTGCGCTGGGCATCGTGCCGTTCATGAAGTGCCCCTCGATCTTCAGATCGAGGTAACTTCGCAAATCCAGGCGTACGGTCACGGCCTGATCGAAGACGTGGTTCAGGGGATCGCTGTGAAGATAGGCCCAATTGTAGTAGAACCGCGAATAATACGTGCCCACTTCCACCAGTTTCGTCAAACGGTAGGAAACAGCTACATAACCGCTGCGCATGTCCTTATCGGTAGGAGCGGACGCAATGCCGCTGGAATTGGTGGTCGTGGTGTCGTTGATGTCGCGACGGTACTCTCCGTCGAACAGGAAGCCTCCCAGGGTATACTCCGTGTAAAATGCCGTGGTTTCGTCTTTGTCGGTCCAGACGTGGAAGGGGATCTTGGTGGCGACATAAGAGCCTACCGTGGTGGGGTCCTGGACGATATACGAAGTGCCGGCCAGCAGACCCTTTAGGGGCGTGTTCCAACGTAAATCCGCCCCGTATACCGGCCCGTTGTAGGAGTCGATGTGCCGGGCGTTAGAGGCGGTAGAGGGGACGACGATAGAAATACCATTCGGGTCGGTACCCTGTTTGCCCGAGGTCTCCAAAGCATAGACGTAGCCACCGTTCATGTCGTCGGGGCGCTGGCCTCCATAGACGGTGTAGCTCAATCCCCCGAGCTTTTTCAATCCTATGTTGCCGTAGATGTCACCACCCAAGTGACTGATCATCGAGCCGCGCTGGTCGAGCGAGTACGCCGACTGCGGGAGCAGAGCCCAGGTGTGGAGGAACTCCATGTCCTGGGTGTCGTTGAACAGGCCAAGGGTGGTCTTCACCTTTCCGGCACGAACTCCCAGCCAGTCCTTAAACCTGTAGTCGGCTACCGCCCAATCCAGCGCGGGCTGCCAATTGCCAAGCTTGCCGAGGTTGCGGTCGTAGATCTGCGCGCCTACACGAAATCTATCGGTGATCTGGGTGGAGATGTTCGCTCCGAAATCAGTGAAGGCGAAGCTTCCCTGACTGGTGTCCATGGTCATGTAGTTGTTATCGTTCGAGTACATGAAGCCTTGCGAAGCGAAACTGTGAACCTGGACCTGGCGCCCGTCGAGAGCGAAGTTGACTTGGGCGTGCAGCGCGGCGGGAGCCGTGCATAGCAGCGCGGCGAGCAGATTGGTCTTTGTAATGGAATGCATTTGTAGTTCGTTTCCGTTCGTTACGTTTGTTGGCAGACCGCGGACAACGCCGTTTCCGGTGTCCGTTCCGCGCAACTTATATGATCCTTATCGGCATAAACATGCTGGAACATTAGGGCGGAAAGCTTGCTGGCTCGGTCGCACTGCCCGAACGGCGCGGCGCGCCTGGGGCCTGCCGGGCAGACGCGGCGGCAGCCCAGGACCGGGATTCCAGCACCCAGCCTCACTTCAGCGGTAATCTCGAGGCGCCGGGTGGGGCCTCCACTGCTATTTCACTTCCAGTGTTTTGACGCCAGCGGTGGCAGCCCCACCGCTGACGTAGCCGATGGCGCCCTTGGTCCTAGCCACATAAGCCACCACGTCGCCGTCCGACGGGAGCGCTTTTGGCATGGACGCCTTGCCCGTGAATACCAGGCTGCGGTAATAGGTTTCGAAGGCAGAGTCGGACTTACCCACGTACTCCTTCAGGAAGGCTTCGTGAGTCGGGCCGCCCTTCAACAGCACCGGCTCGACGTGACTCCCGTCGGAAAGCGAGGTCTTGGTGGCGAGGAAGACGCCTTTGAGCTCATCGGCTGAGACCGACGACGCTCCGACGCTGGAATTGGCGATGACTTTGAGGTCGGCGGCGTGCACCCACGTGGCGCCCCAGAAGCTCAGCCCAAGAATAACGAAGAAACGGAATAGATGTCTCATGATTTGTTCCTTTCCCCTTTTCGGCTCGCTTGTCTAGAAGTTCCAGCCGGTCCGGAGCATTAGAAAGTCGGCCCTTGGCTTCAGTCCCTGCGGATTGACCGCCGTGTGGAACCCGTCCGGATACATTTGGGGGTTGCCGTATCCATCCATGAAGTGGCTCTCCACCTTCACGTTCCAGTGAGTGTTCAGATCGACGCGCGCGGTGACGACTTTGTCGTACAGGCGGTTGGCCGGATCATCGTGGCTACCCGCCCAAACCGGAACCAGACGGGAGTAGTAAGAGCCCAGTGCGAATCCGGTGTACGCAACGCTTCCGAGTTTCTGCAACGAGATCTCGCCATACACGTCGCCACCCCTATGGCGGATCAACGCGGCAGGCGCCACACACAGCAGCGCCGTGAGCAAAACTGTCTTCATCGTGGAATGCATTTCGCCCGTTTCCTTTATTCCTCTTGTCCGCGGCTGCGTCGGCACCGATTCGGGTGCCTATTCAGCGCTGTTCACCTACTCATATCGGCGGGGAAATGCCGCACCATGAGAGCGAAAAACTACCTAGTGTGCGGCGTGGAACTTGAGTCCCGGTTTCGATGGACCGTGCGATCTGGCGGTTATGGACCGAGAGTACTGGATGCGGAACACCACCGGGGTGGCGTTGTGTCTTGGCGAGCCCTCGGCACCGGGGCGAGTTCTGGCGGAAACGCAGGCCGGACGTCGACGGTGATCGCCGCGCTAACTAAGTCTCGAAGGCGGGAGGCGCGAAAGCAAAGTCGATGGGAGGTCACTTTTGCGAGGGAGGCTTTGATCCGAGACAGAAGCGGGAGTCGAGATGAGTTTCCCAACTTTTGAGGTCGTGAGAATTGGGTTGAGCCATGTTTCGGCCTCTCGGGCGCGCGGCCGGGCTGAGGCCCGGCTGGACCCGGCCCTAAGGGCACTCCACAATCGGTCCGCGGGGCGCCAACCCGCCCCACATGCGGCGCGAATCGTCACTGCTTAACGGTTTGGGTCCAATCCACCGGCGAGACGGGCCCCACGATGAACAGAAAGCTCAGCGCTCCCAGCACCAGCACCACCGCGACAGCCACGAAGGCGTAAAAGAACTGGCCGGTCGCGGAAACGATCACGCCGGCGATCCACGGCGCGGCTACCCCGGCCAGATTGCCGAACGCATTCTGCAGGCCGGTCCATTTCCCGGCCGCCGGAGGTCCGGCGATGGTCTGCGTGATGGCCCAGTGGTTGGAGGTGCAGAGTCCAAAGGACAGGCAGGCTGCCGTAAGCAGCGCGATGCACATCCACGGGCTGTGAACCATCACCGCGGGCAAGACCAGGGTACACAACAGCAACCCGGCCGCGGCGAAGCTCTTGCGAACGCGGGTCGGCGTGGCCCCGCGCATGATCAGGTGGTCCGAAATCCAACCGTTGACAGTCGACGAAGCGGCGAGCCCCCAGAAAGGAACCGAGCCCACAACGGCCATCATGCGCATCGAGAAGTGCCGCTCCATAACCAGGTAGGCAGGCAGCCAGGTGATGAGAAAGTAAAACGCGTAATTGATGCTGAAGAGCCCGAAAAACGTGCCCCAGGCGGACCGCTCCCGCAGAATCCGGCCGAAGCCCGGCCCTTCATGGCGGTGCGGCCCGCCCGCGACTTTGGTACGCGGCGCCCAGGCGGCCCATAATGGGACCCACAGCAGGGCGCCGAAGCCCAGAATCAGAAACAGGGCTCGCCACCCGAACCGCGCCACCACCAGGCCGCCGATCAGCGTCCCCAGGGCAGGCCCAGCTTTCGAGCCGGCATCGATGAGGCCGTTGGTGAGGCCGCGCCGGTGTTCCGGGAAACGAGTGGCGATGATCTTCGAATAGGAGGGATAGGCGACCGACTCGGCGGCGCCGAGCAGCAGCCGCAGCGAAAACAGGGCGCCAAATCCACCTACGAAGCCGGTTGCCGCCGTGGCCGCCGACCAGATCAGGAAACCGGCGCCAAAAACCCAGTTGACGTCGTACCGGTCCACCAGCCATCCGGACACAATCTGAAACGCCGCATAAGTCCAGAAAAAGGCTGAGAGCAGAAGTCCCAGGTGGGCCGGGGACAGCCGGAGTTCGGTCCGCAATCCCGGAGCCGCCACGGAAAGATTGGTGCGGTCAATATAGTTGATTGCGACCGAGACCACCAGCAAGGCCAGGGCCAGCCAGGCAGCTTTCGCCGTCCCGGTCTCAAGGGAAGCCGCCGGTTTCATTCCGAGGTCTCAGGCATCATCACAATCGCACTCCAGGCTCTACATGAGATTACCATCCGCGCGCCCGTGGCTCCTTCCATGGCGTCTGGTGCCGCTGCGTCCAGCCGGCGCAGGTCTTGGCGGTGAAGATCGTCGCCTCGCCTCTACCGCAAGAGTGCCGAAATCGTTTTGAAATGTTCGTGCCGGGCGTCGCGGAGCCACTCAAACAGAACCGACTCGGTATTGGTGACCACGACGCCGGCGGCCCGCAGCCGGCACATCGCGTTCGCGTGGTTTTCCCGCTTCCTCGAACAGCAGGCGTCCTCCACGACGAACACCTCGCGACCACCACCCCGCAACTCCAGGGCGGATTCGAGGACGCACACATGCGCTTCCATACCCGCCAGGACTACCTGAGAACGGCGGCTAGCGTCCAATGCCGTCAAGAATGGTTCCGAGCCGGCACAGGAGAAGCACGTCTTTTCCAAACGCCGGGCGCCGGCGGGGAGCACTTCGGTTAACTCAGCGACCGCCGGACCGAGACCTTTCGGGTATTGTTCGGTGACCAAAATCGGGACGCCAAGACATGCCGCGGCCCGGACCAGGATCCGATTGTTCCGAACCACGGCTTGCCGCGCCTCCGGCAGCATCGCCGCGGCGAGCCGCTCCTGAACATCAATCATCACGAGAACGGAATCGGCCGCGCGTGCCAGCATTGGATTCTGATATTTCCCGGGCAATGAAGCGATGGCTCCGGCTATCAACCATACATGCTACCGCAACCCCCTGCCGGCGGCCGGGCACACAAAGCGGGCGAAGACCCAGCCGGAGGCCGGTTCATTTGGTTTCGCGGCGGTAGACGCAGGTTCCCGCGGAGTAGACGGCGAGCGCGGGCTCACGGCCGAAGAAGTAGGCGAGCTCGCGGTAGTCGGCGCAATCGTGAATGGCAAAGTCCGCGAATTTGCCGGGTTCGAGCGAACCGATCTCACGTCCGCGGCCGAGGCTATAGGCGGCGTTAATGGTGGCGGCGGCGACCGATTCGGCGGGGGTGAGATGCATGTGGGTCGAGGCGAGCGAGAGCACCATCGGCATGGAAGCGGTGGGCGAGGAGCCGGGATTGAAGTCGGTCGCCAACACGATGGCGAGTCCGGCTTCGATCATGGCGCGCGCGGCGGGGTAGCGCGTGGAGCCGAGATGATAGACGGACGCGGGCAGCAGGACCGGCTGCACGCCGGCCCGGGCGAGCGCGGCGAACCCCACGGCGGTGGTGGATTCCAGGTGATCGGCAGTCGCGGCTCCGACTTCCGCCGCCAGCAGCGCGCCGGCATCGGGGCTGAACTGATCGGCGTGTATGCGCGCGCCGAGACCGAGCGCTTGCGCGGCGCGCAGGACGGCGCGGGCATGCGGCACGTCGAAGATATGGGGCTCGCAGAAGACGTCGCAGTATTCGGCCAAGCGCTCCGCGGCGACGCGGGGCAGCATTTCGTTTACCACGAGGTCGACATATTCGCCGGTGCGGCCGCGATACTCGTCGGGGATCTCGTGCGCGCCGAGGAAAGTCGGGACCGCGCGGAGGAGTCCGGAGGCGCCCAGGGCGCGGATGACACGGAGAATCTTCAGCTCGGCCGCGAGCGAGAGGCCATAGCCCGATTTCACTTCGATGGTAGTGGCGCCTCCGGCGAGGAACCAACCGGCGTGGCGGCGGACGGCGTGGAGAAGATCGTCTTCGGAGGCCTCGCGGGTGCGCCGTACGGTAGAGCGAATGCCCCCGCCGGCGGCCGCGATTTCGGCGTAGGTTGCGCCCGATGCGCGGCGCTCGAACTCATCCGCGCGGTTGCCGGCGAAGACTGCGTGGGTGTGCGCGTCTACAAAGCCGGGCAGCACGACACGGCCGCCCGCGTCGACGATTTCGGTATCGGAGGAAAGGCCGCGCTCGATATCGGCGCAAGGCCCGATGGCGGCGATGCGGCCACCGCGTACGCGCATGGCGCCGCCGGGGACGATGGCGAGGTCGCGCAGTTCGGCGCCAGTGCGCGGCCGAGGCGGCCCGGTCAGGGTGACGAGTTGAGAGCAGTTCAGCAGCGCCAGATCAGTCATGGGGGTCAAGCCTTCCGGGTGGCGCAGCTTTAGCTTGCGCAATGCCGGCGCATGCGCCGGCACGGGCAGGCGGAAGCGCCGGCACCACCACGGAGGCGCGGAACCGCAGCCTAGAATGCGGACTATCTCCGCGTACGACGGGAGCATGACAAGTCTTGCGAGACAGGCGCCGGGATGAGTCCCGGCGTGGCAGACTGAGAGTCCGCTCCACGAAAGATCTTGCAGGATGTAATACGGCGGAGCAACTGCGAGGTATGACAGACCACAAAAAGCGATGGTCTGTCCCACCGAGCGCGCTAGAGCGCATCGACACGGCGCTGAACATCGGCCTTGAACTCGGCATCATGGATGGAGCCCAGATTGATCTTGACGTTCTCCCAGGCGCCCGCGCGCGCGGCGGCCGCGAGCGACTTTGCCACCGCCAGGTCGCTCGAGAACCTGGCGGGGATATCGAGGCCGTCCAGACGGGCGGCGAGGCCGCGGGATCGCTCCATGACTTCGAGCGGGACGTCGGCGGCGAGGTGGAGCGCCGCTTCCACGTAGGGGGCGCGTTCGTCCTTAGGTCGTTTATAGGCCGCCATGACTTGATTGAATGCCTCCGCGTCGCGATCCACGGCCTGGGTGAAAAAGTGCCGGTCCGCTTCGAAGGAGGTGGAATCGAGTTTCGCCAGACGGGTCACCATCGAACCCAGCGCCGCGGCCATGGCGCCCGCGGCCGCGGCGGCGCTGCCTCCACCGGGAGTGGCCGCGGGGGAGGCGAGCGCGTCCAGGAATTCGGCCAGACCGCCGCGATTAGACAGCGCTTCGGCGATGCGGTTCTCCAGCACCAGTTCTGGGCGGAAGTTCTCAAAGCGCAGGAAATATTCGGCGGAGAGTTCGATGGACTTTTTCGGGATCAGCCCGACAATCTCGCTGCCGAGTACCCCCACGCCGTACCGTTCGGCCTCGCGCCGAACCGTCTCGAAAACCAGGTGCATGGGGGTCTGTTCGAAATCCGTGAGATTGATCGAAACCTGCGCGATGTTGCGCGAGCGAAGCATCACGCCCATCGATTTCACGTAGCGGAAACCGCCGCTCGAGAAGCGGATCGCGCCGGCGATTCGTTTGGCGATGGAGAGGTTAGCCGTGTTCAGGTTGACGTTGTAGGCGATGAGGAACTTGCGCGCTCCGATGACAATCGCGCCGGCGGTGGGATGACATACCGGATCGCCAATATCGGGATCGCGCGCCGCCACCTTCCCCATCTCGCGCAGCAGCGCCTCAAACTGGCCTTTGCGAATGTTTTCGAGATTGGCGCGCTCCGGACGCCGCGCGGCGGCTTCATAGAGGTAGACCGGCAGATGAAGCTTCGCCCACAACTCCTGCCCGAGCCGCTCCGCCAGATGCACGCACTCTTCCAGGGTGACGCCTTCGATGGGAATAAACGGCAACACGTCGGCGGCGCCGATGCGCGGATGGGCGCCGGCGTGATGCGTGAGGTCGATCAGCGCCACCGCCTTCTCCACCGCGCGAAACGCCGCGGCCGCTACGGCGTTCGGCGGGCCGGCGAAGGTCACCACGCTGCGGTTGTGATCGGGGTCGCTCTCCCGATCGAGCAGCACCACCTCGGGAACCGCCAGGATCGCCTGCACGATGGCGTCGACCTTGCCCAGGTCGCGCCCTTCGCTGAAGTTGGGTACACACTCTACGAGCTGTCGCGGCATTCCGTTTCCTACTGTAACGAATCCATGGGGCGGCGGATGCCGTGATCGCGCGCGAAGGCGGCGGCCTCGTCGTATCCCGCGTCGGCGTGGCGCACGACGCCGATGCCGGGGTCGCAAGTGAGCACGCGCTCCAGGCGTCGGTCCGATTCCGGGGCGCCGTCCGCCACCACCACCATGCCGGCATGTTGCGAGTAGCCGATACCGACGCCGCCGCCGTTATGGATGCTGACCCAGGACGCGCCGGCCGCGGTGTTGACCAGGGCGTTCAGCAGCGGCCAATCGGCGATGGCGTCGGAGCCGTCGCGCATGTTCTCGGTCTCGCGGAAAGGACTGGCCACGCTGCCGGTGTCCAGGTGGTCGCGGCCGATCACGATGGGCGCTTTCAATTCCCCGTTGCGCACCAGGCGGTTGATAGCCAGGCCGAACTCGGCGCGCTCGCCGTAGCCAAGCCAGCAGATGCGCGCGGGCAGGCCCTGGAAACGAATGCGCCGCTCGGCGAGCGGGATCCAGCGGGCCAGCGTCCGGTCGCGCGGAAACAGTTCGAGCGCCAGCTCATCGGTGCGGCGGATATCGGCGGGATCGCCGGACAGCGCCACCCAGCGGAAGGGGCCGCGGCCTTCGCAGAACAGGGGACGGATGTACTCGGGCACGAAGCCCGGAATGTCGAAGGCGCGTTCCACGCCGGCCTGTCTGGCGTGGGTGCGGATGTTGTTGCCATAGTCGAACGTGACCGCGCCGGCCTTCTGTAGCGCGAGCATGGCTTCGACGTGCGTTGCCATCGCCGCCATGGACCGCGCAATGTACCGCTCGGGATCGCGCGCGCGCAGCGCCAGCGCTTCGGCCAGCGTCATGCCGTTGGGCACGTAGCCGTTGAGAGGGTCGTGCGCGCTGGTCTGGTCGGTGAGGACGTCCGGCACGATGCCGCGGCGGACCAGGTCCGGAACGACGTCGGCGCAATTGCCCACCAGCGCCACCGAGATTGCCTCGCTGCCATCGAGCAGGCGCAGGGCTTCGTCGAGGGTATAGGCGATGCGGTCGCAATAGCCGGTCGCGAGCCGCCGCTCGATCCGCGCGGTATCCACCTCGATGCCGAGGAAGCGCGCGCCGTTCATGGTCGCGGCCAGCGGCTGCGCGCCGCCCATCCCACCCATCCCGCCGGATACCACCAGCTTGCCCGCCAGCGATCCGCCGAAGTGTTTGCGCGCCAGCGCGGCGAACGTCTCGAACGTTCCCTGCACGATGCCCTGGCTGCCGATGTAGATCCAGGAGCCGGCCGTCATCTGCCCGTACATGGTGAGCCCGAGCCGCTCCAGCCGGTTGAACTCGTCCCAATTGGACCAGTGGCCCACCAGGTTCGAGTTAGCCAGCAGCACGCGCGGCGCTTCGGGGTGGGTGCGGAAGATGCCCACCGGACGCCCCGATTGCACTAGCAGGGTTTCGTCGTTGGCGAGCGATTCGAGCGAGCGCACGATGGCGTGAAAGCTGGGCCAATCGCGCGCGGCGCGTCCGGTGCCGCCGTAGACGATGAGTTGGTCCGGCTTTTCGGCGACCTCCGGATCGAGGTTGTTGTGAAGCATGCGCAAAGCGGCCTCCTGGTGCCAGCCCTGGCAGCGCAGACGGCTCCCGCGCGGAGCCTGACTCACGGCGTCCACGTTCATTGCATCACTCCCTCCGGAGACGGCAGCGTTTCCGGCATGGCCCATTCGTCGAAGCGGCCCTCGCGGATGGCCGCGGCCACGGCTTCGATGTCGCGCGAGAGCGGACGATCGTCGCTTGCTGGCGGCGCGACGGCGCGCACCACTTCGAGCACGCGGCCGAGTTCCCTGCCCGGCTCGAACGGTTCGCGATAACCGAGGGCTTCGCTCGCGGTCAACAGTTCGATGCCTGCGACCGCCTCGCCATTCTCGACGATCTGCCGCAGCTTGAGCGCCGCCGTCATCCCCATGGAAACGTGGTCCTCCTGGCCGCCCGACGTGGGCAGATTGTCCACGCTGGCCGGATGCGCCAGCACCTTCGATTCGCTGAGCAGGGAAACCGCGGCCACGTGCGCGATCATGAAGCCGCTGCCCACGCCGGGGTGCGCGGCCAGAAATGCGGGCAGCCCCTGGTTGAGGTCGGGATTCACCAGGCGATCGATACGGCGTTCGGTGATGGATGCCAGCGTGGTGAGAGCGATCGCCGCCGCATCGAAGGCCAGCGCCAGCGGGGCGCCGTGGAAGTTGCCCCCGCTCAGCACGTCGCCGGATTCGGAAAAGACCAGCGGGTTGTCGGTGGCGCTGCCGGTTTCGATCTCGACGGTGGCGCGCGCAAACTCCAGCGCGCCGCGCACCGCGCCGTGGACCTGCGGCATGCAGCGCAGGCTGTAGGCGTCCTGCACGCGCGCGGGCGCGGTACGACGGGCCGCGGCGATATCGCTGTCCGCCAACAAGTCCCGTAAGCGCGCCGCAACCGCCGCTTGCCCGGCGTGCGGGCGCGCCGCGTGGATGCGGGGATCGAAGGCGACGGGCGTGCCGAGCAGCGCTTCGAGCGAAAGCGCGCCGCCCAGATCGGCGATGCCGGCCAGGCGGTGGGCGCGCCAGAGCGCGAGCGCCCCTACCGCGGTCAACGCCTGTGTGCCGTTCAGCAGCGCCAGCCCTTCCTTGGCTTCCAACCGCAGCGGCTCCAGTCCTGCCCGCGCGAGCGCCTCGGCGCCCGCCATGCGTTGTCCGCGATAGAATGCCTCGCCTTCGCCGATGGCGCTCAACGCCAGATGCGCCAGCGGCGCCAGGTCTCCGCTCGCGCCCACCGACCCTTTTTCCGGAATCACCGGGCACACACCGCGGTTCAGCATCTCGCACAGCGCCTCGGCCACGGTCGGCCGCACGCCGCTGTACCCGAGAGCCAGCGTGTTGGCGCGCAGCGCCACCATCGCGCGCGTCTCGCCCTCCGAGAGCGGACGCCCGATTCCGCACGCGTGGCTGCGCACCAGATTCAGTTGCAGCCTTTCGATGTCCCGGTCCGGAATCTTCACGTCGCACAACTTGCCGAATCCGGTATTGATTCCGTAAACCGGCAGACGCTCTTCGGCAGCCTTACGCACAACCCGGCGCGACGCCTCCATCCGGCCGACGGCATCGGGCGCGAGGCGCAGGCGTTCGCCGGACGCGATGGCCGCCAGGTCGCGCAGTTTCAGAGGCTGGCCGCCGAGTAGCATCATTCTGAAAAAATCATAACGCCGCCGCCGGGTCTTCGAACAGTCAGATTCACTGGTAGAATTGCCATATGTCCATTGAATCTGCTGGTTTACTCGACGATCTTGGATATAATCTACTATCCATCCTGCAAAAGGACGCCCGCATTTCCTACGCGGAGCTCGGCCGGCGGATCGGCCTCTCTCCCGCGGCCACCGCCGAACGCATGCGCCGCATGGAAGAGGCGGGTATCATCCGGGGCTATCGCGTCGATATCGACCGGGAATCGCTCGGTTTTGAGGTGCTCGCCATCGTGCGCCTGAGTTGCGATGGGCCCAAGTACCGGCCGTTTCTCAAGGCAGTGAAGACGATGGACCTGATCGCCGAATGCCACCACGTGGCCGGCGGCGATGCTTTCATCCTCAAGGTGGTGGCCGCGTCCGTGGAGGAACTGGAGCGCCTGGTGGAAAAGCTCCTCGATTTCGGAGTCCCCACTACCAGCGTTGTCTTCTCTTCACCGGTGGTGGGCCCGGTCACGGACCTGCCTGCGCGGTACTGGATTTCACGCTGAGACGGCGAGTGGCGGTAAAACTCCCCAAATAAGTACTGGACCGGCAATGGTACGGACTGCTGTTGTTTTGACGGGCCTTTTCGCTCACCATAGCCATCAAGCGGCATATACCGGAGGGAACTGCCGCCCGCTCTATGACGAGCGCCCCACCCCAAGATCTTCATCTGTGCGCTCCTCGGACACAGGGGCGCGACTCTCCGCGCGTCCCTGGCGTCTGCCCCAGCCGCAAATGAGCACTGGCCGCTGTCCGGGGGGACCATGGTGTTACAAGTGATTGTCCAAAACCCGCCGGGCAAACTCCAGTGCTCCCTCCGAGCGAGATTACAGGCGGAAGCCGATGACCCGCTTACGGATAACGGTAGCGCGGGTGAAATCCCCGATAACCCGACGGGGCCATGTCCGCAACCCGGCTGGTACGAAGATGACTCGCTTCGAATCGCCGGAAGCGTACATACTGGAGCCGTTTGGGATGACCTGACGGCATCCGGGAGGAGGACAATATGGGTTGTGACCGATCGATTTCCAAAGCGACAAACCGGATGGGCGTCGCCAGCCGGACAGCTCCCGGCCGCCACGTGCACTATTTCGGGGCGGCTGCGAGGATCGATGTGATGTTTGAGCAACTGGAATACCTGCTCACCCACGAAAGCCAGGACTGCCCCGCCGGGTGCGAGGACTGCAAACGGCTCAAGAAAGCCGAGCGCTGGCTGCTGCTGCCGTTCCATGCCGCCGCCAGCCGCCAAGCATCCAAGCCGGCGGCGGCAGCGCGGCCTGGACGTCTCCAGCCGCAAACATGATCGGAAACAGGTTCGTTCCCTGGCCACCGGCACCCTTCCCCCTCCACTACGCCCGTTTCCGGCCTGCAGCGGCGGTAAGCCGAGGCGCCCGGCGCCACCCGGCAAACTGACCGCTATCCTGTCGTATCATCGCTAATGTGCGGCTGCCCGTGTGTTGGATTCCTGTGCTTGCCGCGGCGGTGAGCGCTTCCGGCCAGGTTCCATTGCAGGACCGCCGCAACGTGGAGATTGCGTCGCCCGCTACCCATTTCCAGGTGCGGGAGTATCGCTCGCTCGGCGAGTGGCGAGCCCGCCGCGGCGCACTGCGGCAGCAGATTCTCTCGGCCGCCGGATTGTTTCCAATGCCCGCCCGCAACCCGCTCCATCCGATCACTGTCAGGCGCCTGGCGGTGGGAGATGTGGTCATTGAAACCATTCTGCTGGAAACGCTGCCGGGCTACTTCCTGGCCGGCAACCTCTACCGGCCCGCGCAGGACTCGGGACGGCGCCCGGCGGTGCTCTCGCCGCACGGCCATTGGAGGCGCGGGCGTCTCGAAAATATACCTTCGTATTCGGTGCCCGCCCTGGGGCTGAACCTGGCGCGCCAGGGATACATCGTATTCGCGCACGACATGGTGGGGTATCAGGACACGCGCCAGACGCCGCACGATTTCGGCGGCTGGCGCGAGCAGTTGTGGGCGTTCAGCCCTCTGGGGCTGCAACTTTGGAACTCCGTCCGCGCCCTGGACTATTTGGAATCGCGTCCCGACGTGGACCCTGCGCGCCTGGCCGTAACCGGCGCTTCCGGCGGCGCCACGCAGACCATCCTGCTGGCGGCGGTGGACGATCGGGTGCGCGTGGACGCGCCGGTGAATATGGTGTCAGCTTCCGCACAAGGAGCCGACCCCTGCGAAGAAGCGCCCAACCTGCGCCTGGACAGCTTTAATGTGGAATTCGCCGCCATGATGGCCCCGCGGCCCATGCTGCTGGTTTCGTGCTCGGGCGACTGGACCCACAATACGCCCGCCGAGGAATTTCCCGCCGTGCAGCGCATCTACGCCTTCTATGGCGCGGCCTCGCAGGTGCGCAACCAGCACTTCATCGCGCAGCATAACTATAATGCCGACAGCCGCCAGGCCGTGTACCGCTTCTTCAACCATGACTTGCTGGGCCTCGACGAGTTCCATGGCCCGGAAGAACCCGTGCCGCCGCTCAACGACAACGATCTGAAGGTACGCACGCTGCCCCAAACCGCCCTGTCCTATGACTCGCTGTTCCGCCAATGGCGCGAAGCGTCGGATCGACAAAACCAGCAGGCCGCCGATCCGGAGGCCATTCGCGAGCGGCTGCGATTGGTCTTCGCCGCGGAATGGCCCACCCACCCGATGAGCGGAAGTGAAGGCGATCGGCTGGTGCTTTCGCGGCCCGGCCGGGGCGACCGCGTGCCGGTTCTGTGGTTTCCGGGAACGGGCGAGCCGAGCGTGGTGATTCACCCCGGCGGGATCGACGCCGCGCGCCGAAGCACCGAGGTGGCCGCACTGCTGGCGGCGCGCCAGCCGGTGGTGCTCGCGGACGTGTTCCAGACCGGCTCGGCCAGGGCGCACCGCGACCGCGCGGGGCCCTATTTCCTCTCCTACAACCAGACCGACGATGCCAACCGCGTGCAGGATATCCTGACGGTGCTGGCCTATGTGAAGTCGCGGACGGGTCAACCGATCCGCCTCATGGGGCTGGAGGACGCGGCCATCTGGTGCGTGTTCGCCGCCGCGCTGGCGCCCATCCCGCTCGACCTCAGCGGCGCTCCGCCCCGCCCCTTCACCGGCTCCGACGAGGAATTCCATGAACGCTTTTTCGTGCCCGGAATCCAGCGCGCCGGCGGCTGGCAGGCCGCCTGGAGGCTGCTGAATGGGGAAGCAATCGTGCGCGCGCCGGGGCATCGGACAGCCCCCTCCCCGTAGTGTTTCCGGTATGTCTCCTGGGCCCGAGCGGCGGGAACTGCCTGCGGGTCGAAAAAGACCGCCTGAGCGAAGAGGCCGGGTGTAGAATTCGAAGGGACCAAAACTGGAACGGAGAGACCGGGAACGGGGGCGCGCACCGGCATGGCACCGGGGAGTGCGCCGCGCGCGACACCGCCTGGCCAACCCATCGGGTTTTTGGGACGGGAGTATAAGAACGATGAGAAAAAACTGCATCGTACTTGTTTGTGCCCTGGCGCTTCCCGCCATGGCAGGCGAACTGGTCTTTCCCGACGCGCAAGGATTCGGGATTGAGACTCCGGCGGGGCGCGGTGGAGCGATTATTCGCGTGACCAATCTCAATTCCGAAGGGCCGGGTTCCCTGCGTGCCGCGCTCGATGCCAAAGGACAGGAAGGTGGATGTCTGGAACTTCCCGCAGGAAGGTGGATGTCTGGAACTTCCTCTGGAACTTCCCTGGAACTTCCCCCAGGAAGGTGGATGTC
>JBKQVG010000130.1:0-7650 GCA_052325345.1 Bryobacteraceae bacterium | reverse complement strand
CTTGACGCCAGTCTGATCGATGATGCCCTTGATCACCTTACCGCCGGGTCCAATCAGTTCGCGGATCTTGTCGGTTGGGATCTTGGTGGTGTAGATGCGCGGGGCATACTGTGAGAGCTCGGCGCGCGGCTTGTCGATGGTCGCCAGCATCTTTTCAAGGATCTCCAGGCGTGCCTGGCGAGCCTGCGCCAGCGCTTCCTTCATGATCCTGGCCGTGACGTTTGGCACCTTGATGTCCATCTGGAGCGCGGTGATGCCGTCCTTCGTGCCGGCTACCTTGAAGTCCATGTCGCCGTAGTGATCTTCAGCGCCCGCAATGTCCGTCAACACGGCATATGCGTCGCCTTCTTTCACCAGGCCCATGGCAATACCCGCAACCGGAGCCTTGATGGGAACCCCCGCATCCATCAGCGTTAGCGATGCGCCGCAAACCGTGGCCATCGAGCTGGAACCATTGGATTCCAGGATGTCGCTGACCACGCGCAGGGTATAGGGGAATTTTTGTTCATCGGGAATCAGCGCCGCCAGGGAACGCTCGGCCAGAGCGCCGTGGCCGATTTCGCGCCGGCCCGGCCCCCGCATGAAGCCCACCTCGCCCACGCTGAAGGGCGGAAAATTGTAGTGCAGCATGAAGCGCTTGGAGGCTTCGCCGGGCTCCAGCAGCTCGATGCGCTGCTCATCGTCCTTGGTACCCAGGGTGAGGGTGACCAGGGCTTGCGTTTCGCCACGCGTAAACAGGGCGGAACCGTGGGTACGTGGCAGCACGCCGGTTTCGATCGTGATCGGACGGATTTCGTCGAACGCGCGCCCGTCCGGACGGCGGTGCTTCTTCAATATTTCGTCGCGGAAGATGCGTTCCTTCAGCGCGTCGTAGCACTTGCCGGCTTCTTCCTGCTTTTCCTCGGGGAACGCTTCCAGGGCCTTCTGGCGCAGGGCGTCCACGCGGGCGTAGCTTTCCAGCTTCTCGTATTTCCTGGTGTCGAGCGCGTCGGTCAGATCGGCGCGAGCGGCTTTTTCGATGGCCGCATACACTTCCTCCTGATCGGGCGCCGGCGGGGCGAATTCCCGCTTGGTCTTGCCGGTCAGTTTCACCAGTTGGCGAATCGCGTCGGCAATCTTCTTGCAGCAATCGTGCCCGTATTCGATCGCCCCCAGCACCTCGGCTTCGGAAACCTGTTGCGCGCCGGCTTCCACCATCACGATGCCCTGTTCGGTGCCGGCCACCACAATATTAAGCTTGGATTCGCGCGATTCGGTGTAGGTCGGATTGGCGAGGTACTTGCCATCCTTCAGGCCCACGCGGACGCCGCTCAGAATGTGCGGGAACGGCAGATCGGAAATCGCCAGCGCGGCCGCCGCGCCGCAAATCGCCAGCGTGTTGGGATCCTGTTCGGGATCGGCCGACAAAACCATGGCGATGACCTGGGTTTCGTGCTGGAAGCCTTCGGGGAAGAGCGGACGGATCGGCCGATCGATCAGCCGGCTGGTAAGGATTTCTTTTTCCGAGGGACGGCCCTCGCGTTTGATAAAGCCGCCCGGAATTTTGCCGGCGGCGTAAGTGTACTCGCGGTAATCCACCGTGAGTGGAAAAAATCCGGCATTTGGTTTGGGCTTATCGGCCATACAAGCCGATACCAGCACCACCGAATCGCCGGAACGAACGACAACGGCGCCGTTCGCCTGCTTGGCCATCTTACCGGTTTCAAAGGTAATCTTACGGCCGTCCAGGTCAACGTCAACTGTGTGAAACATTTATTCTCTTAAACCTCCAACCCTGGCCGGCGTAAGGAGTCCAGCTCCTCGCGGGCCAGTCATGTCTTGGCCTCCATCGGGAAACCACATGAGACTGGAGTTGACAGGATGGGTTTGCTCGGAGGCCACGCGCCCGTGGAACTAGCGCCGAATGCCCAAGCGCTGCAGGACCGCCTTGTAACAATCCGGGTCCGTATCGCGCAAGTAGGTCAGAAGCCGGCGCCGCTTGGCGACAATGGTCAGCAGCCCTCTGCGGGAACCATGATCCTTGCGATGCTCCTTGAAGTGCGCCGTCAGCAGCGAAAGACGCTGGCTCAACAGTGCAATCTGGACTTCCGGCGACCCTGTGTCGGATTTATGGCGTTGATTGGTGGAAACAACTTGCCGCTTAACTTCAATCGCCAGTGCCATTCGCTGGGTAATACTCCTTGTCTTCTCTTAATCTCGTTTTGGTACCCACATAGGATAACACAGAAGCCGTCCCCCCCGCTGCCCGCCCTGAGTGGGGGGGTGGGGGGTGCTTCAGCCTGTGCAGGATGGACCCTGGACGGGTCTGCTTACCACGATGCGCAAGGATGACCCGAACGCGAACCCATATCGCCGTTATTAGCCGGTTTCGGCGCTTTCCCCGCGTTTTAGCCGCCCCCCGCGCCAAAATGCGACAATTGCCAACGGAAGCCCTGCATGCCGATCTCTTACCTTCACCCGCGTGACGAAATCCTGGCGCTCATGCAACGCATCTATGGCTACCGCATGACCACCACCTCCGGAGGCAATCTCTCGATACGCGAAGAAAACGGCGATGTCTGGATCACGCCGGCGCGAATCGATAAGGGCAGCCTGCGGCGCGAGGACATCGTTTGCGTGCATCCCGGCGGCTCGGTGGACGGCAGCCGGCAGCCCTCCTCGGAGTTGCCCTTGCACCTCGAGATTTACCGCAGCCGGCCGGACTTCTACGGCATCGTCCACGCCCACCCGGTGGCGCTGGTGGCCTTCAGCATCGCGCGCGAAGTGCCCGACACGCACCTGTTCCACCAGGCGTTTCATGTGTGCGGGAAGGCGGCGCTGGCAGATTACGAACTGCCGGGCAGCGAGGCGCTGGGGCGCACGGTAGGCAAGGTTTTCGCCCACGGGCACGATTCGGTGATTCTGGAAAACCACGGCGTGGTGACCGGCGGCGCGTCCATCGCGGAGGCGTTCCGGCGTTTCGAAACGCTGGAATTCACCGCCAAGACGATCATTAAGGCTCGCCTGCTGGGCGAGGTACGCTACCTGGCGGAAGCCGAGATCGCGCTAGCCCGCCGGCAGCGCGAGCCGCTCCCGGAATTCGAGCCCACCCCGCCATCGAGCGCGGAGAAGGAACTGCGCAACCTGGTGGCGGAATTCGTGCGCCGCGGCTACCGGCAGCGGCTGTTCATCAGCACCGAGGGCAGTTTTTCGGCGCGCCTGGCCGGCGATTGCTTCGTGATTACCCCCTATCGCCTGGATCGCGGCACGGCGCAGCCGGCCGAACTGGTGCTGGTGGAAAACGGCCGCGCCGAAGCCGGCAAGACCCCCAGCCGCGCCGCCGCGATTCATCGTGCTATCTATCGCCGCCACCCCGAAGCCGGAGCTATCATCAATGCCTACCCGGTGAATGCCACGGCTTTTAGCGTGACAAGCCTGGCGCTCGATACACGCACCATTCCGGAGAGCTACGTGGTAGTGCGGCGCGTCACCCGCGCGCCCTACGGCCTGCAGTTCGACAACCCGGAAGCCATCGCGGCGCACATTTCGCCGCCTGCTCCGGCCATTCTGCTCGAAAACGACGGCGTGCTGGCCACCGGCGCAACCGTGCTGGAAGCCTTCGACCGGCTGGAAGTGATCGAATCGACGGCCGAGGCGCTGATCAACTGCCGGGCCATCGGCACGCTGGCGCCCATGCCGGACGAGGCGATCCGGGAGCTGGCAGCGGCGTTTCGCCTGCCGCTGTAAGCGAGCCGCCCAACCGAGCCGCCCAAAAAGGAGCGGCCCCCGCTTACTTCTTCACCGAAGTGGAGGAAGGCGCCGGAGCCTTGGGAGCGGCGGGCGCGGGCTTGGCGGCGGCCGGCGCGGCGGTTCCCGGATGTGCCTGGTCGTAGAGCTTGATGATATCCGGAGTGATATTCACATCGGCCGCGCCGAATATTACGCCACCTTGCTGATTGCTCACATCCAGCACCACGGCATAGCCGTTCTGGGTGGCGTACTGATTGATGATCGGATTCATCTTGCCCCAGATTTCCTGCATCAGCTTCTGTTGTTCCTGGTCGACTTCCGTATTCAAATCTTCGGCGTCGTTATTGAGCGAACGTTGGTTGGTTTCGATATCGCGCTGCATGCGGGCCTTGGCCTCGTCGCTCATCGTCGCGGCGCCTTTGCGCAACTGGTCCTGCAGGGCTTGAATATCGGTATTCCGCTTTTCCAGAGCGGCCTTGCGCGGATCGAACTTGGCTTTCAGATCGGCGGCGGCCTTTTGCCCGTCCTTGGTGGCCAGGATGGCCGCGGTAATATTGATGATCCCAACCCTGTTTGGGGTTGACGCTGCGGTGGCGGCCGGCGGCGCGGCGGGCGCCGCTTGCCCGGCCGCGGTCATGGCCATGCCCAAAACCAGGGCGGAACTGACGACGTAATTCTTCTTCAAGCTGTTACTCCTGAATCTCAAGATACTAACACGTCCCCTGTCAGAACGTCCTGCCCACGGTGAACCGGAACAGGGTGCGCCGGTCGAAATACGGGTACTCCTGTCCGTAGGCGGCGAGGGCCGCGTTGAAGGTCGCCGCGTTGGGAAAGAACGAACGGTCCGCCGCGATGGGCGGCTGCACGTATTCCCGAACGGTAGATGGATTATACGCGAAGTAGACCCGGAAGGGGGCCTGCACCACGGGCAGCAGGACCTGGATCTCCAGACCCGTGGACCCCACCGGTCTCGTCGTCCCCGCGGCAATCGGCACCTGGCCGGTAAACCCGGCCTGAGGAAACTCCTGGTTTAGCTGTGTCGTGCGCTCGGGCGCCAGCGTCAATTCGCTCGGCCGAAGAACGCCGTTGATGCCGGCGTCGCCGAAAATCGCCAGCGTGATCGGGCCGAAGATGGGAATGCGGTATTCGAAATTGAAGACCCCGTGCGCATCGCCGCCGGGGGTGATGAGCTGGTAGGCCGGAATGGACATGGAAACCGGGGTCGCGCTCACGGTACCGCCGTTCACCTGCTGCTGCGTGCGTGGGCTGCCGTCGTTGTTGTAAATGGGGATACTCGCTTGGGTGGGGATAAAGGCGATCGGGGTGATGGACCACCAATCGAAGCCGCGCACGTCGTTTTCGCCGCCCATGAAGGAACGCGCAAACGGGGGAACCTCTTTGCCGCCGTAGCCGGTAATGAGCGTCCCCAGCACGTGGAACGCCAGGATGTTCTTATGGTAGAGCGGCGACGGGCGGTAATACTTGACGTCGATCGCCGGCGCGAACGTGTTCACATTGCCGCCAAGCACGCTGCTGGCGAACCCGGCCGAAAAGTAAATGCTCTTGCCGCCGGTGGGGTTGATCGGATGATTGACCGTGTTGTAGGTCAACCCCGGCGTGATCTTGGTGGTACGAATGCCATCCAGGGCGTTGGGGCCGTAGACACCGTCGAAATCGATGTACTGGAAATAATTCGTGGCCGCCGTGGTTTCCGTCTTAACGCTGGAAACGTCGTACCCAAACGTCAGGCTGGTACGCCAGAAACTGCGGTGCAACTGGTAACTCAGCGAGGTGGTGAAGCCGCGGCTGTCCTGCACGTAATTCAACAGGTTCTGGCTGCCGAGCGAGTTATACAGCCCAATCAGGTTCTGGCCGGTGAGAATCGAAACCTGCCGCGCCTGGTTGAAGTCGTAGCGCGACAGGTAGACGGTGAAGCCGGTCTGAATCGGATGGTCGAACAGGTAGGGCTCGGTGAAGCCGAAGTTGACGCTGCGCAGCAAGGTGCCGAGCTGGGAACTGATGGAGAGAGTTTCGCCCAGACCCAGGAAATTGTTGGTGGAATAGTTCAAGCCGACGAAGCTTCCGGCGATACCCGAGACGCCGCCGTTGAGCCCGATCGAGTTTTTGCCGCGCTCCTTCACCTTAAGGGTGATGTCGACCGTATTGGAGGCCGGGTTGCGCTTGATATCGGCCGCGTCTTCTTTCTTGAGAGGTTCGAAATAGCCGAGCTGATTCAGGCGCAGAATGCTCAGGTCCCAGAGGTTGGTATTGAACATGTCGCCTTCATCCAGCAGCAGCTCGCGCCGGATGACTTTATCGCGGGTGGTGGTGTTGCCCGAAAAATCGATGCGGCGGATGAAGAACTGCTTGCCCTCGTCGGCGGTGATGCTCAAATCGATCTGATCGGTATTGGGAACCGGCTCGACATCGGGCTCGGGGACGAAATCGATGTAGCCGAAGCCGCCGTAAAGCTTGCGCATGTTTTCGATTCCCTTGCGCAGCTTATCGGTGTTGAAGACGTCGCCTTCCCTCATGCCGAACAGCGACATCAGCACGGAGGGCTCGCGGAACAGCTTCACGCCCACGAAGCTCATGGTGTGCAGGTGGTACAACCGGCCCTCTTCGATCGGCAGCGTAATATCCGCGTAGATGCCGGGCTCCTCCATCTTGATAATGGGCAACCGCCAGCCACGGCCGCCCTTCGGCACGATATTGACGATGGGATCGAGCACGCGGGCCTCGTAATAGCCCTTATCCTGATACGCCTGGCGAACCTTTTCCTCGTCGTATTCGAGCTTCGACTGATCGTACGTCTTGGCGAAGAGGCTTTCGAATAAGATCGAGTGCGGAATGCCGTACGGCTTCAACTGCTTCATGGCGCCGATCACCCACTTGGAACTCATGGTCTGGTTGCCGGTTACGGTGATGGCGCCGACTTTTACCTTGGGACCTTCCTTCACGGCGAAGGTGACCTTCAACGACGAGGGCGGGATCTGTTCGATCACCGGGTCCACCTGCGCATACTGTCGGCCGCGCTCGGCCAGGAATTCCTTCAGCACGATGGCCGCGAACTGCACCTTGCTCGGGTCGTACTGCGATTCGACCACCAGGCCGACTTTCCGCTCCTTGAAGCGGTCCAGGATTTCCGAAACCGTGACGGTATGGATGCCCTCGTAATTGATGGAGCGAATGACCCGCCGTTCGGTCAGCACAAAGCGCAGGATCAGGCCGCCGGTGGGATCGGGCTCGGTCTCCACGCGGATGTCCTCGAAGCGCCCGGAATTCCACAGAATCATGAAGTCGCGGCGGATGGCGTCTTCCGTATAGATATCGCCGACCTTGCTCATGATCATGGACTTGAGCGTGTCGGTAGGAATGCGGCGCGCGCCGCGGAAATCGATTTCCTTAATCACCTCGCCGGAGACGGGCGGCGGCGCGGTGGGCGGCGGCTTTGGCGTCTCCAACTGGGCGGGCGGCTGCGGCCGCGCCGGTTGCGCGGGCTCAGCCGGCTGCGGCTGGTTTTGAGGTACGGCCTCGAACGGGTTGGCGGGCTGTTGCGGCTTGGGCGGGGTTTGCTGCGCGGGTTGACTTTGGGAAGGCGGGGGTTGGGAAGGCTGACTCTGCGAGGGCGGAGTTTGCGCGCTCGCGAACGGATACACTCCGCTCGCGCAAATCGCCAGCGCGGCCAGGTGAAGCTGCCCCCATCGCGTCATGCGAACACACCTTTCCGGCCGCCGGCGAAGGGCGAAGGCTGCCGGTCGGGCGGGAGGAAGCCTGTCGTTGTTCGCACCGAATTGCGCCACGGGCGCACACGTTGCTCCGCCGAACTCCTTCGGCTGGCGCAAGGAACTGGTTTCACGGGAGACGGTTTCAATCGATACAGCCGGATTCTGTGATGATAAGCCATTATTCTACCGAATC
>JBKQVG010000129.1:0-29098 GCA_052325345.1 Bryobacteraceae bacterium | reverse complement strand
CCGCCATCCGCTGGAGTAAACGCCCATGAATCTTGCCATCGATGCCGACCGTCTCACGCGCGAGCTGGACACGCTGGCCGCGATCTCCGAAGCTCCGGCTCCGGCGGTGACGCGGGTGGTGTATTCGGATGCCGATCTTCAGGCGCGCGCCTACGTGAAGCAGCTTGCGGCGGAGGCCGGGCTGGCGCCGCGGGAAGATGCGGTGGGCAATCTGTTCGCGCGCTGGGTTGGGGCGGAGCCGGAATTGGCGGCCATTGGAACGGGCTCGCACATCGACGCGATTCCGAACGCCGGCCGCTACGACGGCACGGTGGGCGTGCTGGGCGGGCTGGAAGCGATTCGCGGCCTGCGGCGCGCCGGGGTGAAGCCGCGCCGCTCCATCGAGCTGCTGGTTTTCGCGGCCGAAGAGCCCACGCGCTTCGGCATCGGCTGTTTCGGCAGCCGGCTGCTGGCCGGGAGGCTCGGACCGGATGCGGGCACGACTTTGCGCGACAAAGAAGGCCGCGGCCTGGACGAATGGCGGGCGGCCGCCGGGTTCGCCGGCGCCATCGGCGAGGTGCGGCTGCGGGCGGGCTACTACGCGGGTTTTGTGGAATTGCACATCGAGCAAGGGCCGCTGCTGGAGCGCGAAGGCATTCCGCTCGGGCTGGTGACGGCCATCGCCGCGCCGGCCAGCCTGCGGCTCTGGATCGAAGGCGAGGGTGGGCACGCCGGCGGGGCGCTGATGCCGGGCCGGCGCGATGCGCTGTGCGCCGCGGCCGAAATCGTGCTGGCGGTGGAAGCCGCCGCGCGCGGCGCCGGCGCTATCGATACGGTAGCGACTTGCGGCGTGTGCGACGTGTTTCCCGGCGCGATCAACAGCATTCCCAGCCGGGTCCGGCTGGAGCTGGACGTGCGCGATATCGATGAAGCGCGCCGCGACGGGGTGCTGGACCGGATCGCTGCCGCGCAGCGCGAGATCGCGGCCCGCCGCAAGGTGGCGGTGAAAACCGAAATCATCAATATCGACGCTCCGGCGGCGTGCGATCGGCTGGTAATCGACGCCTTGGCGCGCGGCGCCGAAAGCCACGGCCTGCGATACCGGAAGATGGCGAGCCGCGCCTATCACGATTCGCTTTTCATGGCGCATATTGCGCCCACCGCCATGCTATTCGTTCCCTGCCGCGGCGGCGTGAGCCATCGTCCGGACGAATACGCGGCGCCGGAAGCGATCGCGAGGGGGGTACTGGTGCTGGCGGAGGCGCTGCGGGAACTGACGGAATAAGGGGAGGAGGCGCCATAAGTATGGAACGGGGGCAGGAGGCGGGATCTGGTAAGTGGTTTATTTTGAGCGAAGGAATGGTTGTGGCCGGCGACGAGCGGGTGCGGCATGCGAGGGTTGTGGCCGGGAACCGAAGGGAAACCCGAGCAAGGATTGTCCCTTTGTCTTCGCACTAATCGAGGCAGGTGGTGACCGAGTTGGCAACTGCTGGTACCATGGTTGAGGCACCTATGTGATTCGCTTTTTATTCGCCCTGCGTGAGGGCGGCGGTATTTGCGCAACCTTCGACTGCTGTAGGTGTCCTCCGGTTGTCGACGTTGGCTGGGAAGAGCGATTGCAAGACATGAGCGAATTCTTTGACGAATCAACGGACGAGTCCACGGTGAAGACGAGGATCGTCTCCAAGTACTTCTGGGCATGGGCGAAAGTCATCATTCCGACCGTACGACCCCTTGACCGCAAGATCGCATATCTGGATTTGTTCGCAGGACCCGGCCGGTATAAGGACGGCAGCAAATCCACGCCGCTGTTGATCCTTGAACAAGCCATTGCCGATCCCGACATGCGCGAGATGCTGGTCACCACGTTCAATGATAAGGACGAGGCTCACACCCGGGACCTGGAGCGCGCCATTAGGGAATTGCCCGGCATCGCATCGCTCAGGTACCAGCCCACTATCATGAATGAGGAAGTCGGCGCGGAGATGGTCAAGCTTTTTGGTTCCGTGCGACTGGTGCCGACGCTATTCTTTGTCGATCCATGGGGCTACAAAGGTTTGTCTCTCCAACTCGTCGACTCGGTGCTCAAGGACTGGGGCTGCGATTGCATTTTCTTTTTCAACTACAACCGTATCAATATGGGCCTGACGAACCCATTTGTGCAGGAGCACATGGCGGCGCTGTTCGGTCCTGAGCGTGTGACAAGGCTGAGTGAAGAACTTGCTCCCATGCCGCCCGTGGACCGCGAGCTCACAATCGTGGAGGAATTGTGCCGCGCGCTCGGCTCGACAAGTGGAAGGTATGTGCTCCCGTTCCGCTTCCGCAATGATCGGGGAAGTCGCACCAGCCATCATCTCATCTTTGTGAGCAAGAACTTTCGGGGATACGAGATTATGAAACAGATTATGGCTAAGGAGAGCTCAACCCACGACCAGGGTGTCCCGAGTTTTGAATACAATCCCGCGGACGATCGTTTTCCGCTGCTGTTTGAACTCACGCGGCCGCTGGATGAACTGGAGGACTTGCTGCTCGTCCGCTTTGGCGGACGTCGACTGTCGATGAACGACGTTTATCTGCAGCACAATGTCGGCCGACGATACATCGCGCGCAACTACAAGGATGCGCTGATGAGCCTGGAGCGCAAAGGCCTAATTGCTTGTGACCCTTCTGCGGTCAGGCGACGGAAGGGCACTATGGGCCCGAATACTGTGGTGCGGTTTCCGAAGCGAGGGGTGAAGCATGGCGCTTAAATCGAGCATCGAGTGGACAGACGCCACCTGGAACCCGGTACGAGGGTGTCAGAAGGTCAGCCCGGGTTGCAAGCACTGCTACGCAGAGACGTTTGCAGAACGGTTTCGGGGTGTCCCCGGTCACCCGTACAAACATGGGTTTGATCTCCGCCTCGCGCCGCATAAGCTCACCGAGCCTCTCCTGTGGCCGTCGCCGCAAATTGTGTTTGCCAACTCCATGAGCGACCTGTTCCAGCCCGGTGTCCCCGACGACTACATCGTCGCTTGCGCAAGGGTTATGGCGAAGGCAAACTGGCATATTTATCAAGTGCTCACAAAGCGTGCGGACCGACTGGCAAAACTGTTGGCGGGGAAGTTGCAGTTTGCGGCCGAGCTTGAGCACATCTGGTGGGGCGTAAGCGTCGAGAACCGCGAGTATGGTCTGCCGAGGATCGATCAGCTCCGCGAGGCGACTGCCCTCGTGCGTTTCTTATCCGTTGAACCGCTGCTGGAGGATCTCGGCAGCATCGATTTGGATGGTATACACTGGGTCATTGTTGGCGGTGAGAGTGGTCCTGGGGCACGCCCCATGAACGCTTCCTGGGTGCGGCAGATTCTGGCACAGTGCCGTGCTGCGAGAGTGCCATTTTTCTTCAAACAGTGGGGCGGCCGGCAAAAAGGTAAGGCGGGACGGGCATTAGACGGTCGCACATACGATGAACGCCCGCGCTTGGTTCGCGCGGCGATTCTCCCTCGGAAAGAGCGACTAGCACTAGCGGGGGCGTTCGACCATGAGGTTGCTCTCTGGACGGACGCGGGGGACGGTGTACAGCTTGTGAAGATCGCCTAGGATTATGATTCGGGAGCGTGTTGTGCTCTCAGGTTTGAAGGCACTATTAATAAAGAACGCTCACCTTGGAAACTGCTAAGGTCCCCACATCCGACAGGTCGACGAACTCAACGCTCCACGGTGATTGGCGCAAATCGAGGCGCGCAACTGTAATGGGCAACCGAAAACGTCGGGGGCCGACGCTTCCAGGGTTCAGATACATGACGCCAGGGCGCTCGGTCCGGCCAGGCTTGTGGGAGTGTCCGCTTACGACAATGTGGAACCCGGCAGCGGTGGGGTCGAGGTCGAGCTGCTGAATGTCGTGCAGGACGTAGATCAGGGCGGCGCGAGCCTCGGCAACTGCGGTCATCGGCAGTTGGGACGCCCAAGCGCCCCTGTCAACGTTTCCTCTGACGGCGACGACCGGCGCCACGGCGCGTAGCTGTTCGAGGATCTCAGGCTTGCCGACATCGCCGGCGCGGATGATCAGATCGGATCCTTTCAGGGCGGCCAGGGCTTGAGGGCGCAGAAGGCCATGGGTGTCGGAAATCAGCCCGATGATCGCGGGGGTGGCCGTGGTTTGCTTCTTGATTTGATTTTTAGGGCAAGCTAAAGCATGCCCCACCTTACATCGTCAGCAGCGCGGCCATCAGCTCGATGCCGTCCCAGAGATTTTGCAGGCGGAGATTCTCGTTGAAGCTGTGCTGATTGTCGTCGTGGTTGGCGATCGGGACGACGATCACGCGGGTACCCAGCGGGCGTACGATGCTGGTGAGCGGCAAGCTGCCACCCATGTTGGGAAGCTTTACGACCGGGCCGCGCGCGCTCTCGACCACGCGGATCACTTCCCGGGCAATCGGCAGGTCCATGGGGGTGCGCACCGCGTTGTCGCCGCCGCGCACCACCACGAATGCCACTTTCGGATGCGAGCGGCGCACGCCGGCGTCGGGTTCCCGATCGACGACGAAAAATCCCTGTTTGCGAATGTGCTCCACCACGCGGCTGGTGGTCTGGCGCGCGTCCATGCCGGGCACCAGGCGAATATCGAGCGAGGCCGTGGCGGTGGCCGGGATCACGTTGGATGCCTGGTTGCCCGTGCGCGAGCTGGCCATGCCGCGGACATTCAGCGCGGGCAGGGTGACCAGCTCATTGAGTTTGGCAGGCGCGCCTTCGGTGGACCCTAGCCAGAACTCGCGCATCAGGCCGGCATCGATCTCGGGCGCTTCGGCGATGGCGCGCTTTTCCAGTGGAGTCAGCGGGGTGATGCCGTTGTAAAAGCGATCCACCGTCACGCGGCCCTGGGCGTTCTTCATGGACGCCAGCAACTGGGCCAGCATCATGGCCGGGTTCGGAGCCCAGTTTCCGTAGTGCCCGCTGTGCAGCTCGTAGCGCGGGCCGTAGAGCGTGATATCGAGGCCGGTGTCGCCGCGGGCGCCGAAGACGATCTGTTGTTGGCCGGTCTGGTAGACCGGGCCGTCGCACATCAACCAGAGATCGCCGGCAAACAGTTGCCGGTTGGCTTCGAGGATTTTTTCCAGGTTCGGCGAGCCGCCTTCTTCTTCACCTTCAAAAGCGAACTTGATGTTGGAGCGGGTCTCGATGCCCGCGGCGCGGATGGCGTCGAGGGCGGTCAGCATGGCGGCGATGGGCGCTTTGTCGTCGCCCGATCCGCGGGCGTACAGGCGCCATTCCGGGTTGAAGGGCTGGCCGGCGGCGGGGAGCGGAATCGGCTTGCCGCCGTCCTGAAAAGGCTTGTCGCGGAGCACCGGCTCGAAGGGCGGGGTAGCCCACTCCTTGGGGTCGAGCGGCTGGCCGTCGTAGTGGGCGTAGAAGACGATGGTTCGGGAAGCGCCGGGAGTGCGGATTTCGCCGAACACCACCGGATTAGCGCCGGGCACGCTGACCAGTCTTGCCGCCACGCCGCGCCGCTCCAACATGCGCGCGATGGTTTCGGCATTGCGCTCAATGTTGTCGTGGTCGCGGGTGACATTGGGAATCGCCAGCAGCGCGATGAACTCGTCGACAATGGCGCGTTCGTGCTGTTGCCGCCAATGGCGGGCGGCCTGCGCGGCGGGATTGTTCTGCGCCAGAGCCATGGCCGCAACCAGGCCGATCAGGATCGGAAACCGTCTCAAAGCACCTCCAGGATCGGGCAATGAACCGGGATTGCCGGTTCGATTCCCGGGTCCTGTTAGTATAGCGACATCTGTCTACCCACCCAATCCGCGGCCCGCACAAAAATGCGCCACATCCTCAGCGCGTGACTTCCACCTTCACCGAAGCCAGGGTGTGCTCGGCGGAGAGCGGCTTACCGCCGCTCACGTCCTGCAGGAAAAACTGCATGCCGTTGGTGACCCAGCCTTCGGCGCGGGCGTGGCCGGATTTGTCGCCGGCCGAAAACAGCGGTCCGTTGGGCGCGCTTACGTGGATTTCGAAAACCATCCCGTCGGGCACGGTCCAATAGAGGTCGGTGGAACCGGCGCCGCTGCCATTGGGCTGAAGGATGTGCGCGGGGCGGGCGGCCAGGCCGACCGGTTGCGCCGGCGCCTGGGCGGGGCGATTGCGCAGCGCGGCGGAAAGCCGCTGGAAGGCGGGGTCATCGCCCGCGCCGCGAGCCGCCGCCCGATCCAGCCAGCGCTTCGCCTCCGGCCACAGGCCCCAGTCGATGGCCACCGCGGCGCAATCGAGATACCGGAACGCATCTTCGGGATTGCGGCGCAATTGCTTCTCGCGAGCTTCCAGGCCGGGAACCAGCAACTCGGGCAGGGAAGCGTTCGCGGGGATATCGCTCACCGGGCGGATAGCGACAAGGCGGCCGCCGGAGCGATAGCGGGCCAGATAGTCGAAATTGGCGAGATCGATGCCGGCCGGCGCGGCAAATGCCACCAGACGGTTGCTTCGCCGCAGTTCGGCGGAGGGCGGCAGCAGCACGGTCCAGTGGAGCCCGGCGCCGAACTCAAAGCGGACGAAGTCGTAATTCTGCCAGGGAACCGACGGATCGTCGAGGCCGGCCACCAGGACGCGCGCCGGGCGGTGGAGAGCGGCGAAAGCGGGAAGCGAATCGGCCAAGGCGCCCGACGTCTTGTCCTCGTTCACCATCCAGCGCAAAACGTCGCTGTTGTATTGGGACAGGTAGCCCATGGGCGCGGCAATGGCCGCAATAGCGAGCGCGGCCAGGGCGGCCATGCGCGCCGGCAGCCGGCGGCGCGACGTTTCCCCCAAGGCGAGTATGGGTGCAAGCAACCAGGGAGCCGCGGCCCAGGCGTACTCCTCGAACTTGTGATTGGGCAGCACGGCGTGGGGAACCAGGGCCGCCAAACCGGCCGCCGCCAGAGAGAGCGCCAGCCAAAACCTGTGCCGGTCGCGCCACGTGGCGGCAATCGACCAGGCCACCAGCACCGCCAGCGCCGGACCGAACAGGTGTGCCAGGTAGAACCAGTACGTTTCGGCAATACTGCCCGGGGCGAGGTTCACGTGATAGGCGCTGGATGCGCCGGCTCCGGCGTTTACAAAGGGGCTGTTGACGTGGCGGGTCCAGGCCACGCTGAGGGCTTCGAACGCGACGACGACCGCCAAAAACCCGAGATGCTGTTTGCGGTGGGGACGGCTGGCGATCGCGAGCCCCAGAAGCAGGCACGCCGCCGAAAGGAAATAGGTCTCTTTGGCAAAAGCGAACAGGCCGGCGCAGAGGATGGCGGCCGCCAGTTGCCACGCCGGCCGGGATGGTCTGCCGGCGCCATCATCGACCCAGGACGTCCAGGCGAGCAGCGCCAGCAGCAGGAAGAAAGCGGAAACCTCCAGCGGAAAGTCGTGCCGGTGCTCGAAATAAAACTCGGGGTGCGCGAATAGAAGCAGGAAGTAGACCGCCGCGATGCCCAGCGTCCAGCGGGAACGGCACCGCAGCAGGCGGGCCGCCAGCGCCACCGTAAGCAGCAGGTTCACGATCGTCAGCGCCACCGCGCCCGCCATGAAACCGCGCAGCCCGGCGGCGGCCAGAATTTTCATGGCCATGTACGAGACCGGCCGCGGGTAGTGCGCGGCGAGCTGCGCGAAGCTCTTTTCGGCCGCGCCCACGTACTCGTAGAAATCGATGTGAAAGGGCGAGAGCGGCGCGAAATAACCGGGAAAAAGGAAGCGCAGGCAAAGGCCGTACACGCCCAGGGAGAGCGCCACCAGGGCCAGCCAGAACCAGCCACCGAAGCGTGCCGCGCGCGCGTCTTCCCCTAGTGGATCTTCTCGCTGCTTTTCGCTCGGCCCGGTAGCCATCCTCCGATATTGTATCGGCTGGCGAACCTGGGTCCCGCTCCCTGGCGAGCCCGGCGTCATCAGCTTGGGCCCTTCTATACGTACGATAACTTCGGTGGTTCCAGGGTATTCCCTCCGGTCTAGCGATTGCCTGACCACCGCCATCGCCGGTCTGGCGGCGGCTCCGGCCGGCACCGCTGATTGCGCTGATAGAAATTATTGATTGGACCCCGTACCCACCCCCGGATAGGTTGGAAAGATGGGGAAGAAAGATACTGCATCGGCGCCGAAGACACAGGTATCGATTCTCCATCAAGTTAGCAGCATCGTCAGCTCGAATCGGACCCTGGACGAGATCCTCGGCGAGGTGGTCGGCCTCACCGTCCTGGCCACGGCGTGTGATGCTTGCCTGGTGTATTTGATCGATCCCGTGAGCCATGAGGTTGTGCTGCGCGCATCGCAGGTGCCGCACGCGGGGGCCTTGGGCAACCTGCGCATGAAAATGGGCGAGGGCATCACCGGTTGGGTGGCGGAACATAAATCCGTGGTGGCGTTGGCTTCGCACGCCACCAGCGATGCGCGTTTCAAGATGTTTCAGGGCTTGGTGGAAGATACCTATGAGGCTTTGCTCTCGGTGCCGCTGGTTAGCGGCGGCGACGTGATCGGCGTGGTCAACGTTCATCATCGCGACTCGCACGAACACAGCCCGGAAGAAATCGGCATGGCCGTCTTCATTGGCGAGCAGCTCGGGGTGGCGATTTCCAAGGCCTCGCTGTTGGAGGAAAACGCCCGCCTGCTGGAACAGACGCTGGAAATGCGGCGCGAGCTCGAGACGCGCAAGCTGGTGGAACGCGCCAAGGGCATCTTGCAGCAACGCCACCGGCTGACCGAGGAAGAGGCTTATTTGAAGCTTCGCGACCAGAGCCGCCGCCTGCGCCGTCCCATGAAAGAGCTGGCCGAGGCCATCATCCTGAGCGAGGAAATCGATCGCCAGGGAGAAGCCGCCTCCGGCTAGCAATGCTTACGCGTTTTCTTTGCCGATATTTGCCAACAGGTTGCGCAACGCCGGCGCCAATTCGGGATAGCGAAAACGGAAGCCGGCGGACTGGGCCGCTCCGGGAACCGCGCGCTGGCTGGCCAGGAGGATCTCCGACATTTCACCGAAAAGAAGGCGCAGCGCCGCCTCCGGCACTGGGAGTACCGCCGGCAGCCGTAAGACCTGTCCCAATACCCGCGTGAAGTCCGCGTTGATCACCGGATGCGGCGCAACCCCGTTCCACGCTCCGGCGAGCGAGTTCTCGAGCACATAGCGGAACAGGTCCGCCAGGTCCTCCACATGAATCCAGGACAACCACTGCCTGCCGCCGCCTAATCGCCCGCCCAAGCCCAGGCGAAACGCCGGCAGCATGCGGCCGAGCGCCCCTCCGCCAACGTCCAACACCAGCCCGATGCGAATTCGCGCCACCCGTATTCCCAATTCCTCCGCCGCGGCCGCTTCCCGTTCCCATCCCACGCAAACCTCCGCCAGGTAGCCGCTGCCAGGCCGGGCGGATTCATCCAAGATTTCGTCTCCGCGGGAACCGTAGTAGCACACCGCGGAAGCCGCAATCAGCGTCCGCGGCCGGCGCTCCAGGCCGGCCAGACCCTCTACCAACCGCCGTGTTCCCACGATCCGGCTGTCGCGAATGCGCCGCTTCGCCGCGGCGGTCCAGCGCTGCGCCACCGGTTCTCCCGCCAGGTGGATGACGGCGTCGGTTTCCCGCAGCTTGTCGGCGGGAGGCAGGCCACTTTCCGGATCCCACACGGAAGAACTGACCCCGGGCCGTTCCTGTGCCGGCTTACGGCCCAGCAGGAGCAGGCTATGTCCTTGTGCCAGCAGGGTTTCCACCAGCCGCCGGCCAATCAGTCCGGAAGCCCCCGTGATCGCGATATGCACCTCAGGCGCCCTCCCCACGCGCGTTGAATCGGCTGCGCTCCCAGTCTATCGCGTTCCAAACCACGGATTTTGCCGAACCTAAAGCTAGGCAAAATCCTAATACAAATCGGAAAACTGCTGCTTGCGCTGGTTTCCAAACCGATGGTAGACTGACATAGCTGTTCTAGTACGGTACGTTCTTCTGGTGCTTGACTTGGTCGCGACGTAGGAGTAGATCGCGGATGCTTGCTAGTCTTTTGATTATCGGCTGCTCATTCGTCCTGCTTGCGTATTGGTTTCGTTATAGTTGCTTGTTGCTGTTGCGCAACTCTACAGAAGCCTTGCCGCGGGTTGCGCGGGCCGACTCGCGTTTCTCCGTGGAACAAATTCGGCAGCAGGTCTTTACCGCGAGGGAACTGGAGCCGCTTGAACAACTTCTGGAACACGACTACCGTCTGCTGGTTTATTTGCAGGAACATGCGACCGGGCTGGGCATACATTCGATGGAAGATCGCCTGCTTGTCTTGGACTACAAGATGTTGCAGTACTGGTACCGCCTGACAAGGGCGTTTGCTCCGGAGTTTGCAAGGCGGGCGCTGGTGGAGATGAGCGATGTGCTCCTGGTCTTCGTCCGGCGGATTACTCCCGAGGCGGATCTAGCTTAAGCCTTTCGTTTCCTGTTTGTCCCCCACGCAATTAGCTCAAGATTGCCCACCGGTCGCCACGGCAGGCGCCGGACGGTCCGACTCGGCGCGGCCTGTCGCCGGCACAAATGCTCGCGCGCACACGCGCGAGGCCACGCCACGTTCCGGCCGCTACTTCAGCTTGGACGCGATCTCTTCGGTGACGGCCTTGATGAGGGCGTCGATTTCCCCGGGGGTGAGATCGGCGGTCGCGGGAGCGGTGGCGGGGGCGCTGCCGCCGGGAGGGATGGCGATCTCGCCGGGCTTGGCGGGCAGGTCGCAGAGATTGCAGGCGGGGCTTTCGAGACGGGGGTCGGGGAGACCGAGCTTTTTCTTGATTGCCAGCAGGTCGGCGGCCTTCTCGCTCGCGAAATGGGCGATGGGGGCGCCAAGCTGGGCGGCCAGCATCAGCGTCCAGCAGTAGGTGTCGGTGACCTCGACGTACCATTCGGCGTGGGTGACGGTATCGCCCCAGCAGACGATGCCGTGGTTCGCGAGCAGGATGGTGTTGTGCGTTTTGACGAACGGGATGACGGTGCGGGCGAAGGCGGGCGTGCCGGGGGTTTCGTAGGGAGATACCGCGATCTTGCCCACGAACACGTCGAATTCCGGAATGATGCAGGTGGGCGGGACTTTGCCGGTGATGGCGTAGGCGGTGGCGTGGGGCGGATGGCAGTGCACCACGGATTTGGCCTCGGGCACCTCCTTATAAATCTCCATGTGCAGCAGAATTTCGCTGGTGCGGGGCTTGCCGCCGGCCAACTGATTGCCCTCCAGATCCACCAGGCACAAATCCTGCGGGCGGAGGTCGTACTTGCTGATGAGCGTGGGGGTGCAGATCACCTCGTTGGGGCCGATGCGGCAGGAAATATTGCCGCCGTTGCCATCCACGAACTGGCGCATCCATAGCTTCCGGCCCACGGCGCAGATCTCTTCCTTGACGGCTTCGGCTTGGGGCGAGGTGAATAGCGCCAGGCGGGCCGGGTCGACGCCGGTTGCGGCGCCGTCCGGAATGGGCGAGCCGCTACCGGCCGCGAGTTTCTTTTCGGCCAAAGCTTCCCGGGCGGAAGGGGTCAGAATTGCGCCGGGAGCGATGCGGATTTCGGTGGCGGATTCGCGCACGGCGGCGTCGATGTCTGCGAGCGTGACGACTTTAAGATGCGAGAGGTCGGTTACCTTCATTTCAGTCCAATATCCTATTACACTACCCGCATTGCCCCGCCTCCTACCACGATGCGCCGCTCGCGGGTGAAAGTAAGCGGGGTGGTGACTCCTTCGCCGGTGGGCGTGGCTATGCTGTGGCTCAGGTAGCTGGGGCCGCCGATGCCGAGCGAAGCATAGTTCGGCGCGTTCTGCACAAACAACGTGCAATTCATGGCGCGGCCCATTTTGGTGACGTTCTCCACGTTGCGGGAGTGAATCATGGCGGTGTGCCGGTAGCCGTGCTCGGCCTTGACCGCGGCGGCGATGGCGGCATCCACATCGGCGAAGCGCACCACCGGGATGAAGGGCATCATCTGCTCTTCCACGACAAAGGGGTGCTCAACGCCGGTTTCGCCGAACAGCAGGTCGGCTGCGGAGAGCAGGGAGATTCCGGCGGCCCGCGCCAGCACGGCGGTGTCTTTGCCGATGTATTCCTTGTTGACGTGGGGCGTTCCGTCCGGGTCGAAGCGGAAAGCGGCTTGGGTGAGGCGGCCAATCGCGTCGCGATCGAGCTCGACCGCGCCGGCGCGGCGCATGGCTTCGAGAAAGGCGCCGGCCACGCTCTCCACCACGAAAATCTCTTTTTCGGCGGTACAGAGAATGTTGTTGTCGAAGCTGGCGCCGAGGATGATGGATCGGGCGGCGAGGTCGAGATCGGCCGTCTCATCCACCACTACCGGCGGATTGCCGGGGCCGGCGGCGATCACGCGCTTGCCAAAGCGGCTGGCGGCCTTGACCACGCCCGGACCGCCGGTGACGCACAGCAGGGCGACGCCGGGATGGGCGAAAATCTCCTCCACGGCCTGGATGGTGGGCTCGGCCACGGTGGTGAGCGCATTGGCCACGCCCACCTCATGCTCGATTTCGCGGTTGAACATCCGCAGGCCCAGGATGGTGACTTGGGCGCCGGCCGGATGCGGGCTGAAGACGGCGGTGTTGCCGGCAGCCAGAATATTGATGGCGTTGCTGGCCAGGGTGGGCACGCAGTGGGTGGCCGGCAGCACCATGCCGATGACGCCCCAGGGAGCGTGCTCGATCACGCACAGGCCGGTCGAGTCGCTCATGGCCTGGCTCGTCATGGCTTCCGGTCCCTGCACGTAGCGGATGTTCTTGAGCTTGGCGATTTTGTGATCGAGGCGGCCGAGGGTGGTTTCGGCCAGCTCGAGGCGCGCCAGTTCGGGAGCGTTATCGGCACAGACTCGCTTGACGACGTCGCACATGCGCCCGCGGTCGGCCATGCTCATGGCGGCGACCCGCTCCTGGGCCGCGCCGGCGGCGGCGACAGCCTCATCCACGGTGGAGAAAACTCCATCGCCGGGCGCGGGCCGAGCCGCGGCGGACGGCTCCCCGGACAGGCGCGCGACCACTTCGCGCGTGATGCGCGCGATCAATTCCTCCCGGTCTAGAACCATGAATCTTCCAAGGTACCATCCCTCGCGGAAGGAGGCGGGGCAAGTGGGACAGACGGGTGCTTAACCGTTTTGGGGAGAATGGGCGATGCGCCAGGGCCCACCTTTCCGATTCGGGCATGGCTGCCGCCCACGGCTAACGGGTGAAATCCCACAGTTCAGAGTTATACTTGGTAATCCATGACGGCAAGAGCGCACAGCCGGATTCGATCTGCGTTGGTGCTGCTGCTGCTCTGCGCCGTGACGCTGGGGCAATCCGCGGCGCTTACTTCCACGCACGCACTGCACCGGGCGCAGAATCATGACTGCCCCGTCTGTTACCTGGGGTCCTTGCCATTCCTGGAGTCCACCGCCGAAGCGCCCGCCGCTCCGGTCTGGCTGGTTATCCGGCTGGAATCCCCGCGGGATTTCGAAGCCACGCACGACGTCCGTCCCGCCGCCCGTTTTTCGCGGGCTCCTCCAGCTTAGTTCCTTCCGAGCGATTTTGCGCTCCGGCGCCGGTAGCGGCGCGGAGCCACATTTTGATTTGAGGAAACCAGGAACTAAGAGGAGAGGCTGGAATTCTATGCCGAGTATGTGGTTTTGGATGCCGCAGCGCCGCTTGTTGGCCGCCGCGCTGCTGGCGCCGGGGATCTTCCAGTGCGCTTGCAGCCCTTCAAAGCACTCCCCGGGGGGCGCCGCGGAGCAGGCCAAACCGGTCCAGGCCGGGCTCTTCACCGTGGCCACCGAACAAATGGCGCACCTGAAGGTGGTCACCGTGGGGACCAAGGCGTGGCAGACCACGGTCGTGACCACCGGCACGGTGGATTGGGACGCCGATCGCACTACGCAGGCCATCACGCAGGTGAATGGGCCGATTTCGCGCATCCTGGCCGACATCGGCGCCAAAGTCAAGGAAGGCGACCCTCTGCTCTACGTCTCCAGCCCCGATGTCGCCAACGCCATTTCCGCGTACCGAAAGGCGCGCAACCGCGAGGCATTCAACAAACGCATCGTGGATCGGATGCATATCCTGCTGAACCGCGGCGCCGTCGCCGTGAAGGACGTGGAGAGCACCGAGGCCGATTACAACGATGCCCGCACCGACGTCCAGACCAGCCTCCAGGCGCTCCGCATCTTCGGCATCACCCAGCAGGCAATCGATCAGGCCCAGCAGCAGGGCACGGCCATCAGCACCGAGTTGGCCGTGCGCGCGCCCATCGGCGGCGTGGTGGTGCAGAAACTCGTCTCGCCCGGAATGCTCATCCAGGCCGGCGCCACCGTCTGCTTCATGCTGAGCGACCCCTCCACGGTCTGGGTGTGGGGCCACATTTTCGATCGCGACCTTCCGCTGGTTCGGATCGGCGATTCGGTGGAAGAGACCACCCCCGCCTCCCCCAGAAGCTTTCGCGGCGCCGTGAACTATGTAGGAGCCTTTGTCGACCCGGCCACCCGCACCACCCCCGTGCGCATCGTCACCCAGAATCCGGAAGGCCTGCTCAAGAAGGACATGTTCGTGGAGGCCTCCATTCGCACCGGCTCGCAGCCCAACGTGCTGGCCGTGCCGGCGGCGGCCGTGCTGCGCGACGACAAGAACGAGCCGATCGTCTACGTCCAGGTGGAACCCGGCAAGTTCGCGCAGCGCTCCGTGACCATCGGCACGCTGCAGGACGGCATGGTGGCGATCACCGGCGGATTGCAAAAGGGCGAGAGCGTGCTGGCCGACGGCAGCGTCTTCGTGCAATTCGCCACCAGTATCCAATAAGGCGCAAAACCGCATGATCGCCCGACTCGTTACCTCCGCGCTCAAGCAGCCTTTCCTGGTCGTGGTGGCCGCCCTCGCGATCATGATCTGGGGCGCCTGGTCGTTCCAAAAGCTCCCTATCGACGCCTATCCGGATCTTTCGCCGCCGCACGTCGAACTCATCACCCAATGGCCCGGCCATGCTTCCGAAGAGGTCGAGCGGCTGGTCACGATTCCGCTCGAAATCGAGCTGAACGGCATTCCGCGGCTCGATTCGCTCCGCTCCATTTCGCTGTACGGCCTCTCTTTCATCGCCATGAACTTCGAGTACGGAGTCGACCCGTATTTCGTGCGCGAGCAGACTTTCGAACGCATGCCCAACGCGCAAATGCCGGATGGGATAACGCCCAGCCTTTCGCCGATGTTCAGCCCGAGCGGCCTGATCTACCGCTACGTGCTGCAGAGCCCCGACCGTTCCCCGCAGGATTTGAAAACCATCGAAGACTGGGTGCTGGAACGCCATTACCGATCGATTCAGGGAGTGGCCGACGATTCCGGCTTCGGCGGAACCACCATGCAATACCAGGTGCTGCTCGATAACAGCAAGCTCTTTGCCTATGGCGTTTCGGTGCCGCAGATCTTCCAGCAGTTGGGAAACAACAACGCCAACTCGGGCGGCGGCTTCTATTCGCAGGGCGGGCAGTTCTACTACATCCGCGGCCTGGGCCTGGTGCGCGACCTCGCCGATATCGGCAACATCATGGTGCAGGAGAAGAGCGGCATTCCCGTCCGTGTCAAAGACCTTGCCCAAGTGCAGATCGGCTACGCGCCGCGGCTCGGCCAGTTCGGCTACATGAAGCAGGACGAGGCCGTCGAAGGCGTCATCCTGATGCGCGTGGGGGAGCAGGCGCAGGTCATCCTGAAGCGCGTCGAGGCCACGACCCGGGAATTGAACGAGCACGTCCTCCCTCCCGACGTGAAGGTGGTCCCGTACTACGACCGGCAGGAACTCATCGAAGAGACCACCAGGACCGTGGAGGCCAACCTGTTGCGCGGCATGCTGCTCGTCCTGGTGATCCTGGGTATCTTCCTGTTCAGCCCGCGCACGGCGTTGATTGTGGCCGTCACCATTCCCTTCGCGCTGTTGTTTTCCTTCATCTGCCTGGACTGGCGCCACATTCCCGCCAACCTGCTTTCCATCGGAGCCATCGACTTCGGAATCATCGTCGATGGTTCCGTCGTCATGGTGGAAAATATCTTCCGCGAGATCGCCGCGCGGCAGGGGCAGGAATACAACCTCAAGGAAGTGATTCGCGCCGCGGCGCACGACGTCGAGCGGCCCATCTTTTACGCCATTGCCGTGATCATTGCCGGCTACATCCCCATCTACGTCCTCACCGGCCCTTCCGGGCGGCTCTTCCAGCCGATGGCCGACACCATGTCGTTCGCGCTGCTGGGCGCGCTGTTTTGCGCCCTGACCGTGCTGCCGGTGCTGTGCGCGTTTTTCCTGCGCGGCCGGATCCGCGAGCCGGAAGTCAGGATATTCGAGTGGGTGCGCAGGCAGTACGGAAGGGTGCTTGGCTGGTGTTTGCGCCACCGCCTGGCCACGGTCTCGATGGTGCTGCTGGTGTTCGGTTCCTCGCTGCTTCTGATTCCATTCATCGGCGGCGAATTCATGCCGCACCTGGATGAAGGCGCGCTGTGGGTGCGCGCCACCACTCCTTACACCGTCTCGTTCGACGAGGCATCCCGGCTTTCTCCGCAGATCCGCAACATACTCATGAGCTTTCCCCAGGTCACCACCGTGGCCAACGAGTTGGGGCGCCCGGACGATGGCACCGACCCCACCGGATTCTTCAACAACGAATTCTACGTCGGTCTGAAGCCCTACAACGACTCCACCTGGAAAGGGGAAATCCACTCCAAGCCGGAACTCATCGAGGCCGTGCAGCGCAAGCTGGCGGCCTTCCCCGGAATCATTTTCAATTACACCCAGCCCGCCGAGGACGCCGTCGACGAGGCCGAAACCGGCCTCAAGAGCGCCCTTGCCGTCAAGATCTACGGCCCCGATCTCAATCTGCTGGCGGCAAAGGCCGCGCTGGTGAAGGACATTCTTCTCCAGACCCCGGGCATCACCGAGATCACCGTCGTGCGGGAAACCGGACAGCCGAGCCTGGTGATTACGCCCGACCGCGCCAAACTCGCGCGCTATGGATTGAACGTCAGCGACATCAACACCCTCATCGGCACGGCCATGGGCGGGCAGGCCGCCACCCAGGTGATTCAGGGCGAGCGCCAGTTCGATCTGATCCTGCGCATGCAGGAGCCTTTCCGCAAGGACGAAAACGCCATCCGCAACCTGCTGGTGGCCACGCCCGACGGCCAGTACCTGCCGTTAAGCCAGTTCTGCGAGATCAAAGAGGAGAGCGGCGCGTCCTTCATCTATCGCGAGTCGAACTCGCGCTACATCGGCATTCAATTCAGCGTCGAGGGGCGGGACCTGGCCGGCGCCGTGGGCGAGGCGCGCAAGAAGGTGGAAGATGCCGTGAAGCTGCCCATTGGCTACAAGTTCGAATGGGGCGGGGAATACAAGGATTACCTGGCCTCCCAAGCGCAGATGAAAATCATCCTGCCGCTGACCGTGATTCTGGTTTTGGCGATTCTGTTCGCGCTCTACGGCAACTTCAAATTCCCCATCATCATCTTCTTCAGCGTGCTGGTCACCGAACCGGTGGGCGGCCTGCTGGCGCTATGGCTCACGCATACCAATTTCAGCGTGTCGTCCATGCTGGGGTTTGTGGCGTTGATGGGAGTCGCGGTGCAGACCAGCGTGATTCTGTATTCGTTCATCAACAAGCTGCGCCTGGAGGGCAAGCCCATCATCGAAGCCACCCTGGAAGCTTCCCTTTTACGTCTGCGGCCCATCATGATGACCGCGCTGGTGGCCTGTTTCGGCCTGCTGCCCGCGGCCATGTCGACGGGCATCGGCAGCGATTCGCAGAAACCGTTTGCCATCGTGATCGTGGGCGGCCTCGCCTCGCGGCTGCTGCTCTCCGTTTTTCTGGCCCCCGTTCTCTATGCGCTGGTGGCCCGCGATGGCGATACCTTGCAGGTGTGACATGACTCACGGAGATGAAATGCGGCGATTGGTTTGGATACTGGCGGCGGCGGCCTGCTTGCGAGGGTCCGCGCGCGCGCAGACGGCTCTCGACTGGCAGCAGGTACAGGCACGGTTCCAGGCCGCCAACCCGGCCGTGCGCGCCGGCATGATCAATATCGATGAATCCAAAGCCGAGGAAATAACCGCGTACCTGCGCCCCAATCCCAATCTGACCACCAGCCTCGATCAGTTGACACCTTTCACCTTCCACCCCTACCAGCCGATCACCGGCGTGTTTCCGGCGATCATCGTGGACTACTTGCACGAACGGGCCCATAAGCGCGAGCTGCGGCTGGACAGCGCCCGACAAGCCACGGCCATTTCCATATCGCAACAGGGGGACCTGGTGCGCACCCTGCTGTTCGGCTTGCGCAGCGCTTTTGTACAAACCCTGCAGGCCAAGGCCGTGCTCGCGCTGGCGCGCGACAACCTGGAATACTTCGACCGCGAATTGGCCATCTCCCGCGACCGGCTGCGCGCCGGCGACATCGCCGCGGTCGATCTCAAGCGCATCCAGTTGACGCGGGTGCAGTACGAATCGGACCTCCAGACCGCGCTCGTCAATCTGCGCACCGCCAAGATCCAGCTTCTGCAACTGCTCAACGACCGCACCGAGGTCGACCGGTTCGACGTCACCGGGCCGTTCGATTTCTCCGACCGGCTCATGCCGCTCGAAGCGGTTCGCGCTCAGGCCGTGGACGCCCGCCCGGATCTCAAAGCCGCGGTGGAGGCCGTCGAAAAGGCCAAGACCGACCACAAACTGGCCGTCGCCAACGGCTCCACGGACCCCACTTTCAGCGTCGACGCGGCGCGCAACCCGCCGTACAGCGCCTATATCGGATTCAGCGTCAACATCCCACTGCGCATTTTCGACCGCAACCAGGGCGAGAAACTCCGCACCGAGCTCGACATCGCGCACGCGGAGCGGGCGCTCGACCAGACCCAGGCGCAGGTCTACGGCGATGTCGATTCCGCCTACGTAACCCTGGCAAGCTCCATCGAATTGCTCAAGCCCTACCGGGACACGTACCTGAAGATGGCCAGGGACGTGCGCGACACGATGGAATTTTCCTACCAGCGCGGCCAGGCGGCGCTGGTCGATTACCTGGACGCGCAGCGCGACTACCGCGCCACGTACGTGACCTACCTCACCCTGGTGGGATCTTACCTGAGCGCGGCCGGCCAGCTCAATCTCGCCGTCGGGCGCGAAGTCATCCAATAATCGCCGCCGGCGGCACTCGACGCCTTTGCGCCCTGGGGCGGCGGGCGCCGGCATGCGTGGCGAGGCGGCACGCAAGGGTGCGCGCCTCGCAAAGATCGGGTATCGTAACAGTCAGCCATGGAATCCAAGCAGAACTCCATCCCGCGCCGCGATCTGGTGGCCGGAGTCGCCACCGCTCTGACCGCTTCCTTGTTTACCGGCAAGGTGAAAGGCGCCAACGACCGCGTGTCGGTAGCCTTCATCGGGCTGGGAGCGATGGGCTCCGGCAACCTGGGCTATGCCATGAAGGCGCCCGAGGTTCAGCCCGTCGCGGTTTGCGACGTCTACCAGCCGCACCTCGAGCGCGCCGTCAATGCGGCCCGGAAGGGCGGTTTCCAGGTGAAGGCGGTGAAGGATTTCCGCGACGTTTTGGCCGACAAATCCATCGACGCCGTCTGCATCTCGACGCCCGACCATTGGCACGCCTACATGGCCGTGGAAGCCTGCAAAGCCGGCAAGGACGTTTACGTGGAAAAGCCATCCTGCACTTACGTCGGCGAGGGGCGCAAGATGGTGGAGGCCGCGCGCAAGTACAACCGGGTGGTGCAGGCCGGCAGCATGCAGCGCTCGGGCGGCTACTTCCGCAAGGCGGCCGAGCTGGTGGCCGCCGGCACAGTCGGCGACATCACCTTCTGCCACGCGTTTCAGAGCGGCTCCACCAAACGCGAGGGCTATGGCAACCCGCCCGACGGCGACCCGCCGCGCGATCTCGATTGGGACATGTGGCTGGGGCCGGCGCCCGCGCGGCCGTTCAACCCCAACCGCTGGGGCGTGAAGGCCGCCCATTTTCCCACCTTCCGCTATTTCTGGGATTACGCCGGCGGCGCCATGACGGATTGGGGCGTACACCTGATCGATCCCCTGCACCAGTGCTTCGGCGAAGTCATGCCTACCGCCGTGGTGGCGCTGGGCGACAAATTCTACGTGCGCGACAACACCGAAACCCCCGATACCATGCAGGCGACCTTCTACTACCCCAAGTTCCTGGTCACCTACGAAAGCCGCACCTGCAATCCGCTGCCGCTGTTCGGGCGCAATCAAGGCGCCGGCACCACCATCCACGGCACCGAGGGCGCCATCTTCGTGAACCGCGGCGGGTGCTGGGTGATTCCCAACCCCAAATCGAAGCTAGCCGCGGCCGCCTGGGAGAACGACCAGCCGATGAGCGAGATGAACGTGCCTCACTGGAAGAATTGGATCCAGTGTATCCGCACGCGCCAGAAGCCCACCAGCGACATCGAAACCTGCGTCCGCTCGTCCACCGTCTGCCTGCTGGCCAACCTGTCGATGCGCTACCGCACGCGGCTCGATTGGAAGGAAGCGGATTGGACCGTCGATCAGGAAGCCGCCCGGCCCGAGCTGGCGGAACGCTACCGCGGTCCGTGGAAGCTCGAAGTTTGAGCCCGAGAGAATGCAGGCCAAAGGCCTGCTCCACGGAGGCGAATCGTTGGAGTTTGCCGGTGGGGCAGGTTGGCAGCCAGCGCGTGCTTAACCGTTTTGGGGATCGCCCCCCGTATTCAACCCGACAACCGCTCCCTGGCGGTCGCGGCTCGGTAACAGGCGCCACGTGTTTGCATGTAGTCACGGAGCCGCGACCCCCAGGGAGCGGTTGTCGATCACCCGTTCTCCCCCAAACCGCTAAGCACCCGTCGCCAACCTGGCCACAAGCTCCCGCCTCATCCGTGTTCAAATAGAAACTCTCTATGCCGTTTCGGGGTGTGGATTATTTTGGGGTGGATTCGCTTTTCAGCGGGCAGGAACTGCTGGTGCGGCAAACGGCGCGGCGCTTTGCCGAAGAGCGGATCGTGCCGTTGGTTCGCGATTGTTTTCGCGAAGGGCGTTTCCCTTCCGAGCTGATTGGGGAAATGGCCGAGCTTGGCTTCCTCGGCGCCAACCTCGAAGGTTACGGCTGCGCCGGCATGAGCAACGTGGAGTACGGGCTCATCATGCAGGAACTGGAGCGCGCCGACAGCGGCTTGCGCAGCTTCGTCAGCGTGCAGGGCGCGCTGGTCATGTATCCCATCTGGCGATATGGCTCGGACGCGCAGAAGGACCACTGGCTGCCGCTGTTGCAAAGCGGCCGCGCGGTCGGCTGTTTCGGGCTCACCGAGCCGGATTTCGGATCGAACCCGGCCGGCATGCGCGCCACCGCGCGACGCGAAGGCGGCGAGTGGATCCTGAACGGCGAAAAGACCTGGATCACCAACGGCAGCCTGGCCGACGTAGCGGTGGTCTGGGCGCGGGCCAAAGAAGGGATTCTGGGCTTCCTCATCGAGCGCGGCGCCAAAGGCTATTCGACTTCCGATATCCACGGCAAATGGTCCATGCGCGCGTCGGTGACTTCCAGCCTTTCGATGGCCGATTGCCGCGTGCCGGACAGCGCGCGTCTGCCTGGCGCCATCGGGTTGAAGGGTCCCCTTTCGTGCCTTTCACAAGCCCGCTACGGCATCGGATGGGGAGTGGTCGGCGCGGCCATGGACTGCTATGAAACGGCGCGCCAGTACGCGATTTTGCGCAAACAGTTCGACGACCGCCCGATTGCCTCGCACCAGTTGGTGCAGGAAAAGCTGGCCTGGATGATCACCGAAATCACCAAAGCCCAGCTCCTGGCGGTGCAGGCCGGGCGATTGAAGGATCAAGGCCGCCTGGAGGCGGCGCAGATCTCCATGCTCAAGCGCAATAACGCCGCCATGGCTCTGGAATGCGCCCGCTTGAGCCGCGATCTGCTGGGCGCCAACGGCATCACCGACGAATACCCGGTGATGCGGCACCTGTGCAACCTGGAGACCGTCAAGACCTACGAAGGCACGGATCACATCCACGCGCTCATCATTGGCGAAAAGGTGACGGGGGTGGCGGCTTACCGGTGAGGCGGCAGCGGACAAAGAGCGCCGCGACGAGTCCCGGCGTCGCAGCCACGAGTGGCCGCTCCACGAATTAGACAAACTCATGCTTTTATACGCACTCACAATCCTGGCGAGCGCCTTCCTGTTGTTTCAGGTGGAGCCGATCATCGCCAAGATCATACTCCCCTGGTTCGGCGGATCGGCGGCGGTCTGGACCGTCAGCCTGCTGTTCTTTCAGGTCGCCCTGCTGGCCGGCTATCTCTACGCCCATGCCAGCGTGCGCTATTTGAAGCCGCGCGCGCAGGTGCTGCTCCACGTCGGACTGCTCGTCGTGAGCCTGCTGGCGTTGCCCATCTATCCGCGCGAGGCGTCGAAACCGGGCCTCGGCGAAGACCCCACTTTCGGGATTCTGCGCCTGCTGACGGTTACCGTCGGGCTGACGTTTTTTCTGCTTTCCACCACGGCTCCGCTGATGCAGGCCTGGTACGCGCGGCGCTTCCACGGCGCCGTACCGTATCGCCTCTATGCTCTGTCGAACGCCGGCTCGATGCTGGCCCTGCTCAGCTACCCGGTGCTGGTGGAGCCGCTGCTGACCAGCCGCCAGCAGACATCGATGTGGTCCTGGGCTTATGCCGGGTTCCTGGCTGTGTGTATCGCCGCGGCCCTGCGCTCGGGGAGCGGCACGGAGCAGCCGCTTTCGGCCGCCAAAGACACGGTGGCGGCCCAGCCCGGCTTGCTCCTCTATGCGCAATGGCTGGCGCTGCCCGCCTGCGCCTCCGTGCTGCTGCTGGCCATCACCAACCACCTCTCCCAGAACGTCGCGGCTATCCCCTTTCTGTGGGTCCTGCCGCTCAGCCTCTACCTGCTCTCGTTCATCCTTTGTTTTGAGAGCAGCGGATGGTACCGCCGCAACCCCTACCTGCAGCTTCTGGCGGTGGCCCTGGGCAGCATGGCATACGCCATCGGCTCGGACCTGCAGGGCAACCTGAATATCAGGGTTCTCGTGACGCTGTTTTGCCTCGGCTTGTTTACCTGCTGCATGGTATGCCACGGAGAGCTGTCGGAACTGAAACCGCATCCGCGCTACCTGACCCACTACTACCTCATGATTTCGGCCGGCGGGGCTTTGGGCGGAATCGCGGTCGGCCTGGTGGCGCCCAGACTGTTCCATGGCTACTATGAGTTGCCGCTGGGACTGGTATTCTGCGCGGTGCTGATCGTGACCGTGCTCAAGCTGGATTCGAGCGTGACCTGGTTCCGAAAATGGTGGCAGCCGTCGCCCCTGGTTGCCGTTGTACTCACTCTCGCGCTGGCGGTATTTGTCGGGTTGCAGATTCGCAATTCGCTCGCCGGCGTCCGCCTCCGGGTACGCAACTTCTACGGCGAGCTGACGGTAAAGGACAGCGGGCCGCCCACGGATCTGGATGCCACGCGCAGCCTCACCCACGGCACGATCAATCATGGCGAGCAGTTTCTGAATCCCGCCAAACGCGACCTGCCCACCACCTACTACGGCACGAACACCGGCATCGGGGTCGCCGTCCGCTCCAAGGAAAAGACCGGCGCCCTGCGCGTGGGCGTGATCGGCCTGGGTACTGGAACCATAGCCGCTTATGCCCGCCTGGGCGACTACTACCGCTACTACGAAATCAACCCCCTGGTTTTATGGATTGCGCACACCCAGTTCACTTTCCTGGCCGATTGCAAGGGCAAGGTGGAAGTGGCCATGGGGGATGCCCGCCTGTCGCTCGAACGGGAATCCCCGGAAAACTTCGATGTGCTGGCGGTGGACGCCTTTTCCGGCGACGCCATTCCGGTTCACCTCCTGACGCGCCAAGCCATGGACCTTTATTTTCATCACCTTCGGCCCAACGGCATCCTGGCGGTCCATATTTCCAACCGCTACCTGGACTTACAGCCGGTGCTGCTCGGGGAAAGCGACGCCACCGGGCACGTGGCGCGGGTGGTGGATACCGAGGACGACGAGGCCGAGGACGTCTTCGGCGCCACCTGGGTGCTGGTTACTACGCCAGAAACCGGCTTCGACAGCGATATTCTAAAAAGTTCCACGGAAATTCACGCGGCTCGAAAAATTCGGGTTTGGACCGACGATTACAGCAACCTTTTCCAGATCCTAAAATAGCTGTACAATGAGGGACACCGCGTCTCCCCTCATTTGGAGAAAAATGAGAGGCTGCAGTCCGCGTTCCGCCGGGCTGTGTTATATCATCAAACAGGCTGAGGACTGAGGATACTATGGACGACGCAAAAACCCACCTAAATCGGATTGCCTTCATCTTCTTAACACTTGCGCTGGCGATTGCCGCGCCCTGGAGTGCCCAGGCGCAGACGTTCTCGCCGACGACGTATGGCCCGGTCCAACTGGCGGTCCCCGGCGGGTCGCAGGTGACAATCACCGGCACACAGGATTCCACCGCGCCCATCACCTTCACTGTGTCGTCAATCACCTACAGCAACGGCAGCCTCAGCAACAGCATCGACTGGCTGTCGGTGGGCACCTCCGGGTGCACCGGCAATAGCAGCACGTACCAAACCCCCGCCACCATCACACTGACGGCCGGCTGCCTCTCGGGCCAGCTCACCCTCCCCGGGACTTACACCGCCACGGTGAACCTGACGTCCACCTCGCCCAGCGGCCAGTCGGCCACTATTACCGTCAATATTACGGTGGGCTCCGGAAGCGGCGGCGCGGGCACGATCACGCCGTCTACCAGCAACGTCACCTTAAGTGCCGTGGTGGGCGGGACTAACCAGCAAACTGTTACGCTATCCACCAGCAGCGTCAGCCCTATCACCTACTCCACGGCCGCCCAACCGGCGTCATGGTTGACCGTTTCCCCTATCAACGGCACGGTTTCGGCTTCTTCTCCCTCGACCCTTTATTTCTATGGGAACGCGACGGGTATCACCTCGCCTACCACCGTCTCCACCACGATCTACGTCTATTACAACGGCACCAGCTCGTCGGCGCCCATTACGGTGACGTTTATCGTGGGCGGCGGCGGCAGCGGTACGCTCACTCTGTCGCAACCCACGGTATCCTGGAGCTACGTCACCTCGGGCAGCCTGCCCAGTTACGCGACGGTGTACATCTACGGCTCCTCGGCCACTTACTATGGGCTGACCTTCAGCGGCAGCCCGCTGTTCCTCACCGCCAACGGGTATTCCAGTAACACCCCGAGTACCGCCTTCACAATTGGAAATCCCATCACCGTTTCGCCCAACGGCACGGTGATAGCCGGTCTCAGCATCGGAACTTATTACAACTACATTACGGCTACCGACACCAACGGGCGCAGCGCAACGCTGACGGTAGTGTTGACGGTAAACTCGGGTTCGAGCGGGGTCATCACCGTTTCGCCGAACCCGATCTCGCTCAACGGCACGTATCTCGGCACCGCGGTTTATGCCACTGTATCTGTCGTCAGCACGCTGTCGGGCACTGTCTACATGTCTATCGGGACGTCTGGTCTGTCGCTTTCGACCACCACGGCGCCGATCACGGCCGGTTCACCGGTCTATCTGACCGTATACGGCACGCCGGGCTCGCTGCCGGCCAGCACCTATACCGGGTCGTTTAACGTGACGGTCGCCCCCACTTCCGGCACCTCCAGCCAGCTCTCGGTACCGGCTACGTTCACCATCACCGGCAGCGGCGGCACCGGCACCAGCAGCGTCGCCGTGGCGCCATCCACCTTCCAATTCAACTACGAGATGGGAACCACCGCGTCGCTTTCGCAGTCGCTGAGCATCAATGGCACGGTGGGCGGATCGGATACCTATTCGATTTCCTCCCCCAGCCAGACCTGGCTGACGATCGGCTCTTCGCTAGGAGCGGCGCCGGCTGTCGTACCCATCTACATATCGAACCCCGGTTCGCTGCCGGTGGGCACGAGCTCCGCGTATTTCACCGTCACCACCACGATTGGCGGTTACACCAGCGTCACACAAGTGACGGTGAACGTGCTGGTAACGTCGAGCGGGGTCCCGGTGCTGGTTGTGCAAGCCAACAATGGCGGATCGATCAATCTCAGCTATACGGGCGGATCGGCCAACCCCAGCGGGCAAGGTTTGTATTTATCCGCCAGCGACTATTCGGCGCAGGCGTTTACCGCCACGCCGTCCGCCAGTTGGATCACCTTGAGCACGAGCACGGGCACCACTCCCGCCAGCCTGGCGGTCTCGTTGAACGCGTCTTCGCTTCCCAACGGAGTCAACGCCGGCTACATCACCATTACCGGGAGCTTCGGCACGACCACGGTTCCGGTGGTGGTCTATGTTTCCGGATCTTCGACTTCCAGCAGCGGGGTCCTGACGCTGAGCCAGTCGTCGCTGACCTTCAATGCGGTTTCCGGCAGTACCGTGCCCAGCCCTCAGACGCTCACCGTGAGCGCCAGCTCCACCATCAGTTTTACCGCGTCCGCGACCGGGACCAACGGCAGCATCACCTGGCTGTCCATCGCACCATCCGGCAGCCTGGCGACCACCCAGACGCTGACGGTTTCGGTGAACCAGACGGGTCTTTCGATCGGAGTCTACTCGGGTTACATCACCCTGGTCACCTCCAGCGGTACGCAGACCGTCCCGGTGACTTTGAACGTTACCAACGGCAGCAACACGCTGACGGTTTCGCCGGCGTCGCTCTCGTTCGGCTATACCACCGGAGGCGCGACGCCCAGCTCTCAGCAGGTGAGCGTTACCGCGGCAGGGTCGACCGCCGTCACCTTTACTCTTGCCTATAGCATGACCGGCGCGGGTAACTGGCTGGTCCTGACCAACACCGCGGGCAACGCCATCGCCACCGGCACCAACGAAGTCACCGGCTTCGCTTTCCTGGTTTACACCAATCCCACCGGCCTGGCGGCGGGCACCTACACGGGCAGCATCAGCCTCACCCCGGTTGGCGGCAGCACGACCTCGATCCCGGTGACCTTGACGGTGACCGGCGGCTCGACGGTTTCGGCCAGCCCGTCCACGCTCAGCTTCAGTTACCAGGTTGGCGGCGCCACGCCGGCCGCGCAGTCCATTTCGGTCGCGGGCGCGGGCAATGCGGCTCTGGCGTTTACCGCGACCGCCAGCAGCACGGGCAACTGGTTGACGGTTACGCCGACCTCCGGCAATTCTCCCGCCAGCCTGGCGGTGACCGTGGCTCCCTCCAGCCTGGCGGCGGGCAGCTACACCGGCGCCATCGTGGTGGCCGGCTCCGGTTCGGCCGGCGGCAGCACCACCGTTACGGTTACGTTGACGATCACGGCTCCCTTGCCCACCGTCACGGCGGTGGTGAACGCGGGCAGTTTCGCCAGCGGCAAGATCGCGCCGGGCGAGATCGTCACCATCGGAGGCACGGCTCTCGGGCCGGTGAACGGGCTGGGCCTGACGCTCAATTCCGCCGGCAAGGTGTCCACCACGCTGGGTAACGTATCGGTGTCCTTCAGCGGCTATGCCGCCCCGCTCATCTATGTCAGCTCCACCCAGATCAATTGCGTGGTGCCTTACGAAGTGGCCGCGCTGGTCAGCCCGTTCGTGCAGGTGACCTACGCCGGCCAGACCTCGAACGTCTATTCACTCAGTGCCTCGGCTACCGCTCCCGGTATCTTCACCCAGAACGGCCAGGGTTCCGGACCGGGCGCCGTCATCAACGCCTCGGGTACGGTCAATGGGCCGAGCAATCCGGCCGCCAAGGGCGGCATCGTCTCCATTTATATGACGGGCGAAGGCCAGACCAGCCCGGCCGGCGTGACCGGATCGGTGACCGCGGTCACTACCCGGAACGGCGCGCCCTTCACCCCGCAACCGCTTTTCATTCCGGCCGTTACCATCGGCGGGCAGCCCGCCACAATCCAGTTCTACGGCGAAGCTCCGGGCGCGGTGGCCGGAGTCATGCAAGTCAACGTATACATTCCGACCGCCGCTGCGTCCGGGACCGATGCGCTGGTAGTCTCGATCGGCGGAAACTCCAGCCAGAGCGGGGTTACGGTTTCGGTTCAGTAAGATGATATAGAGCCGCCGATGAACACCGATGAACGCAGATAAAGAAACAAAAGAATTTATCTGTGTTCATCGGTGTTCATCGGCGGCTCGAATTTGTTTTTTCAAAACCTCCCGGGCTCCCTTCGCCTGCACGTTTTCGCCTCCGCGTGCGTCTGACTTTCTGTGAGCCTTTCTCGGCTTTTGGTTGGACTGCTAGCAGTGTCGGCGCTCTCGGCGGATGCCAATCTGGACGCTCTCCTCAACCGCGTCGAGACTCGCTATAATCGCGCCAGAACTCTTCAAGTCCTTTTTAATGAACAATATCTGCGGCCTGGCGTAGGCCAGAAGGTGGAAAGCGGGACGCTGGCCCTGCGCAAGCCCGGACGAATGCGCTGGGATTACCGGAAACCCGCCGGCAAGCTCGCCGTCTCCGACGGGAAATTCCTCTACCTTTACGACCCGGAACAGAACCAAGCCCAGCGATTCAAAATGCAGGACACCGAGGATCTTCGCGCGCCGCTCGCCTTCCTGCTCGGTAAGCTGCACTTTCAAAAGGAGTTCAAGAACATTCAAGGGCGGCCCGAAGGGGCCGGGAGCGCCACGCGCATCACGGCCGAACCGCGAAGCGATAACCTCCCCTACTCGGCGGTGGAGTTTCTGGTTACTCCGGAAGGCCGGATCGAGGAGGTGAAAGTGACCTCGTTCGATCGCTCGGTCCTGGACTACACTTTTGCCCAGGAAAGAATGAACCCGCCGCTGGCCGACCTGTTATTCCAGTTCCAGCTTCCGCCAGGGGCGCAATTGACCGAGGGTGGACAGTAAACCATGGCCGATTTTGTGCTCAAGTACGCCGATGTCCGCGGCCAGATCCACCAGCAGGTGGTGACGGGCGGCTCCGAGAAAGAGCTCCGCGACCGGTACACCCAACAGGGCTATCTGGTCTATTCGGTGCATTCGCGCTCGGGCGTCGCGGCGGCCACGGGCAGTTTCGGCAGCGGGAAGAAGCTCAACATGGAGCGCTTCCTGATCTTCAATCAGCAGTTCGTCACCCTGGTCCGGGCCGGCCTGCCGATTCTGAAAGGGTTGGATCTGCTGGCGGACCGGCTGACCGACGTCAAGCTGGGG
>JBKQVG010000128.1:0-26789 GCA_052325345.1 Bryobacteraceae bacterium | reverse complement strand
GTGCCGTCGGGGTTGTTGAAACGTTGCGTCTTGTCGGAAAGCCCCAACTGCTCCATCATGGTCAAACCGGCGCCGGGACCGTAGAGGAGGGCGTCCTTTTCCGACGGGTCCATGGTCATGTGGAACTCGCCCGACATGGTGGGGTCGACGAACTCGATGATCACGTTGTTGCCGATGCCCTCGATATAGCGGTAGCGCCATTGCTGGAAGGGGAAGGTGGACGTTTCGCCGCCGCCCTCTTCCGGAGGCCGCTCGTAGAATCCGCCCGAGGAGTGGTCTTCGATTTCGTCGGGCGGCCCGTAGGTAATATAGATGCGGCCGCGGTCGGTCTTCCAGCCGGGAATGCCCGAGGCGAAGTGCTCGTTGGCGTAGGCAATGCGGCGGTAGTGCTCTTCCTTGAACTCGTTTTCGACCGTATCCGGGGTGGGGTCGCGCCTCAGCCAGAAATTCTCGATGAACTGCTCGCGCTGGTCGTCCGACTGCAATTGCTTGAACGCCGCCCGTTCTTCATCGGTAATGATGTAGGCCACGTCTTCGTTCAGCCACTTACGGTAGGGCGTCTCCAATTCGCCTTTTAGCCTTTCGGACCGCTTTTTCCTCTCGCGCTCGGAAATCGGCTTGGCAATGGTCTCGCTGCCCGGGGGCAAGCCAAGGATCTTGCCCTTCTTGTTTTTCGGCAGGGCCGAATCGGGCGGCTGCTCGGACTGATTGGGCTGCTGTGCTTGTGGATCGGGCGGTTGCGCTGGTGGACTGGACTGGCTTTGCTGGGCAATCACGAGGCCCAGAAGTAGGGACGTAGAAAGACACGCGATGGAAAGACGAGTAGCATTCATACGGCACCGCTTCTTCAAAACCGGCTTATTCGGCTGCAACCTATTTTAGAACCGCGAGTTAGTCGGGGTCAATCCCGTGAACCCGCGGCCACAGCGTGCGATGGCGGACACGACTCGTTTGGCCTATCGGAAATGGGAAAACACGCGCAAGGATGCACAACGATGCACAAATGGAACTCCTAACTTGTTGATTTATCATGAGCGAGGGCCGCTGGCCCTTGCCCAAGCGCACAAAGCGGGCGGGCCTTGCAGCCGGGTCCGCAGCCTGAGAGGCTGCCCCACTTCACTTTGTTCGCGTGCACAATAATGCACAAAAGGGTTGGGGTGACCAGGCTTGCGGCAAAGACCGCGCCCTTTGGTCGCGGCTCAGACTCAACGATACGGTGCGTGATGCCGCGAGCCAGAGCCGCGACCGCACGGGAGCGGTTGCACGCGTATCGAGACGCATAGTGAGCCGGCGGGCATCGCTTCCGGCGCCGTCAAGCTCGCTGCAGGAGCGGGCGGAGACTGCGGACGTCCTCCACGTGCTCCAGGTCGAACACCTTGTCGATGAGTTTCCGGCAAGTGGCGTCGCCCAGGACCGGCGCAATCAGGTCGCGCGCTTTGGCGATAATTTCCTGGCGGGTCATGGGGTTGTCGGCTGTGCCGCGGACCGCCCCGACACGCTCCTTCAAAACTCTGCCGCCGGCGAGCGTAATTTCCACGATCGCCTCCCGGCGCGGCATCAGGCGCTCCAGCTCCGGGTCGGGAACAAGCTGCACCTTGGCGCGCAGGCCGAGCACGGCCGGATCTTCCATTCGCGCCTTGTCGTGGGCCGACTGGAACGTGATGGTCTTGTCGATGAGCATCACGGCCACCAGGTGCTGGAGACAAATGTCGGAGATCTCGCGGTTGTTGACGATGGAGGCCTCATGGGCGGCCACGCGCACAACCACCTGCTTGACCTGGTCCGGATCGAAGCGGTTCCGCTCTTGCAGGATCTGGATGGCGTCGATGGGCGCCTGGATGGGCGCGCCGATGCTCCATTTCTTGACATTGGTGCGAGTGATCTCATACCGCTCGCCGAGCTTGTCGACCAGCAAGGCGGGGTCGTTTTCGGGCACGAAGGCTTGGAGGAAATTGTCGGCCCCGGAGAGAATATCGTCGACTCCGTTGGCGCCGGATTCGACCAATAACGCGGCCGTGACCCCGTTGCGCGCGGGCATCCCGCCGAAATCGAACGCCTTTTCGAAATGGTCGGTGTCGCGCTGCCAGGAAGCCAGACCCGAGGCCTGTTGGGCAGCGTAGGAAAGCAGCCAGCGCATGTGTTGGGTGTCGAGACCCGCCGCGCTACCGGCGGCGGCGGCGGAACCGAAAGTCCCGGCGATGCCGTGCGTGCTCCGGTGGGTCTCGGTCATGTACCGAAGCTTGCCCAAAGCGATGGCGATGCGCGGACCGACGTCGTAGCCGAGCGTCACGGCGCGCAGGAAGCGCGTTCCGCCGATACCGAACCGCTCGCCGGCCGCCAGCGTGGCGGGCACGATGGAGCAGGCAGGGTGGGTTTGCGAGGCCGAATGCGTATCGTCGGTTTCGTCGGCATGAGCCAGCATGCCGTTGGCGAGCGCCGCCTCGATAGGCCCGCAGACGACGTCGGAGGCCACTACCGTGGCAACCTTCTCGCCGCCATACGCCCGCGCGAACTGGATGGCGAAACGCCCGGGTGGAAGCTCGGAACCCGAAATCATGGCCGCCAGCGTGTCGAGGACGATCTGCTTGGCCTTCTCGACCACTTCGCCGGGAAGCTCGCGGCCGGCTGCCGCGCTCATGTACGCGCTGAGCGCGGTCATGATCCGGCTGGGAGGCTCTGCGGCGCTGAATGCCGTTTTCGGGAACGCCGCTGCCGCCGCCAGGATTCCACTCCCGCACCGCAACATTCCGCGCCGCGTCAGGCTTCCGCTGCCGTTCGCGCCCGGCGGCGTGCCGTATCGATTGTTTTTCATATCGATTCCGGCCGGCATTGTAGCACTGTTGCTTCGGCGCACGCTTCCGGGGGAGCGTCGGGGAGCGTCGGCCACGATTGGCGAGCGGACGGTAACCTGTCCCCATCACAAAAAACACCGGCGACAAGATCGGAGGCGCTAGGAAGGAAGCAAACGCCGGCTCGAAAGCCGGCGCGGCAGGCCGGAGGCCCGCGCCACGAAAATTCGTCGCGGCACGGTGGTCTACTGGCGCGCATAGTAGAATCGAGTGATGCGCCGCACACTTGCTCTGTTGCCGATGGCCGTTTTCTTGCCGGTTTGGGCGGCGCAGCCGGTGCACGGGCGCAAGGGGATGGTGGTGACGCGGGAGCCGCGCGCCACCGAAGTCGGGTTGAAGATTCTGGAATCGGGCGGGAACGCGGTGGACGCGGCGGTGGCGGTGGGGTTCGCGCTGGCCGTAACGCACCCATCGGCGGGCAACATCGGCGGCGGCGGATTCATGCTGATTCGGCTGGCCGGCGGGCGCACCACGTTTCTCGATTTTCGTGAGCGCGCCCCCGCGGCGGCTTCCCGCAACATGTACCTGGACGCGGCTGGAAAGGCCACCCGGGATAGCGTGATCGGATATCGCGCGGCGGGCGTTCCCGGCTCGGTGCGGGGGTTCGAATACGCGGCCAGGAAATACGGCCGCAAGCCCTGGGCGGAGTTGGTTCATCCGGCCGTGGAGCTGGCGTCGAAGGGCGTGACGCTCTCGTGGTCGGAAGCGAACCAGATGGAGAATGCAGGGCGCGCGATGGAGAGCTTCCCGGAATCGAAACGCATCTTCCTGCGCGGCGGCAACTACTATCGGGCCGGCGATCTCTTTGTGCAGCCCGACCTGGGGCGGACGCTGGCGCGGATTGAGAAAGACGGGGCGAGGGATTTCTACCAGGGCGAGACGGCCCGGATGCTGGCCAAGGACATGAAAGAGCACGGCGGCCTGATCACCGAGGCCGACCTGGCCGGTTATCAGGCGATCGAGCGGACGCCGCTCACGGGCAAGTACCGGGGCTACGACATTATCACTTCGCCGCCGCCATCTTCGGGAGGCGTTGGCCTTCTGCAGATGCTGGGGGTGCTGGAAGGAACCGCTTACGAGAAAGGCGGGGCCGGCTCGGCGGAAGTGGTGCACTACATGACCGAGGCCATGCGCCGCTATTTCGCGGACCGCGCCGAGTACCTGGGGGATCCGGATTTCGTCAAGGTGCCGGTCGCGAGCCTGCTCGACCCGGCTTATATCGCGAAGCTGCGCGCATCGATCGATCCGGAGCGGGCCACGCCTTCGAGCGCCATTCACGCCGCGATCGTGAGCGACCATGAATCGAACCAGACCACGCACTACACGATCGCCGACGGCGAAGGCAACCTGGCGCTGGTGACGTACACCCTCAACGGCAGCTACGGCAGCAAGGTGACGGCCACCGGCCTGGGCTTCCTGCTCAACAACGAAATGGACGATTTCGCGGCGAAGCCCGGGTCGCCCAACATGTTCGGGCTGGTGCAGGGCGAGAAGAACGCCATCGAAGCGCACAAAACGCCGGTGTCGTCGATGGCGCCGACCATCGTACTGAAGGACGGCAAGCCTTTCCTGGCGCTGGGCTCGCCCGGCGGGCCCACCATCCTCAACACGGTTCTGGAAGTCATCGTGAACGTGATCGACTTCGGCATGAACGTGCAGGACGCGGTGAACTGGCCCAGGTTCCACCACCAATGGCTGCCGGACCAGTTGCAGATGGAGCGCGGCTATTCGCCGGACACCATCGCGCTGCTGGAAAAGCGCGGGTACAAGATCCGGCGGGTGAATGCGCAGGGCGAATGCGCGGCGATCATGGTGGAGGACGGATGGCTGCTGGGTGCGGCCGATCCGCGCACGGAAGGCACGGCGGCCGGTTACTGAACCGGGGCCAAGTGCTAGAGTTTACAATGAGCGCAAGAGCGCGGCCAAAGGGGTCGCGCGCGGACGAAGGCGTCCGCCTCACGATAATAAAATGAAGCACGTTCTTTCGACGCACGTCTTCGTCAATCACCGGCTCACCACGGCCCTGCTCGGCAAGGTGCAGCAGGCGGGTTTCCCGGCGGTGGAAATCTTCTGCGCGCGGCAGCACCTGGATTATCGGGATAAGGCCCAAATCGCCGAGATGAGCCACTGGTTCAGCGATTCGGATCTGCGGCTCCACGCGCTCCACGCGCCCATGTATACGGATGAAATCTGGGGCCGCTCCGGGCCTCATGCCGTCATTAACCTCACCCATACGGTGAAAGGCGAGCGCCTGCAAGCGGTGGACGAAATCAAGCGCACGCTGGAAATCGCGGAGACGATTCCATTCCGCTACCTGGTGCAGCACCTGGGCGTGAGCGGCGAGGAATTCGATCTGCACAAGGTGGACGCCGCGTTTGCCGCGCTGGAAGAGTTGAAGATCTTCGCGGGCCAGCGCCGGGTGGAGATTCTGCTCGAGAATACGCCCAACGAATTCTCCAGCGCCGAGCGCCTGCTGTTGTTCGACGAGGTGACGCACCTGGGTCTGAACTTCGTCTTCGATACGGGCCATGCCAATCTCGGCGAAGGCGTGGAGGCCGCTTTTCGGCTGATGAAGGACCGTATCCGCTCGACCCACGTTCACGACAACGACGGCAAGACCGATCAACACCTGTTCCCCACCATGAGCGAAGGAGGAACCATAGACTGGAAGAAGACCATGGAGTTGCTGCGCACGGGCGGCGACCAATATCCGCTACTGCTGGAGCTGAAGGAGCAGCCCGAAATTGGGAACGCGCTCGAAGCCGCGCGGCAGATTTTCGACCGCCTGGAACAACTGTAGGCCGGTTGCCCCGCGCCCTGCCTACCGATACCCGGACCGCTTACGCCATGACTGCACGAATTCGAATTGAAGAAGCCCACGCCCACGCCGGCGAATCGGTCGAGATTGCCGGCTGGCTCTACAACCTGCGCCGTTCGGGGAAGATCGCCTTTCCGATCCTGCGCGACGGCTCCGGCCTGATGCAGTGCGTGGCGGTGAAGAACGCGCTCGGCGAGGAGCTGTTCGAGACCATCAAGAACCTGACCCAGGAATCGTCCATCGTCGTGACCGGCAAGGTTCGCGCCGAACAGCGCGCGCCGGGCGGTTACGAAATGGACGTGGAGAAACTGGAGGTGCTGCAGCGGGTATCGGAATCCGACCCGTATCCGATCACGCCCAAGGACCACGGCATCGAGTTTCTGATGGACCACCGGCACCTGTGGCTGCGCAGCCAGCGGCAGCACGCCATCCTGCGGGTGCGGCACGAAATCATCAAGGCGGTGCGCGACTATTTCGATTCGCACGGCTTCACCCTGGTGGATACGCCGATCTTCACGCCGGCGGCCTGCGAGGGCACGACCACGCTGTTCGAGGTGGATTACTTCGAAGACGCCAAAGCGTACCTGACACAGTCGGGCCAGCTCTACAACGAAGCTACGGCGATGGCGTTGGGGAAGACTTACTGTTTCGGGCCGACCTTTCGCGCCGAAAAATCCAAGACCCGCCGCCACCTGACCGAATTCTGGATGGTGGAACAGGAGATGGCCTTCGCCACGCTGGAAGACATGAAGGGCGTGGCCGAGGAAATGCTGGTGTCGATCGTGGGCCGGGTGCTCGAAAACCGGAGGGAAGAGCTGAAGCGGCTGGAGCGCGACGTGAGCAAGCTGGAGGCGATTCAGGCGCCGTTTCCGCGCATGACGTACGACGAAGCGGTCAAAATTCTCCAGGCCAAGGGCAGCGAGATTCAATGGGGCGGCGATTTCGGCGGCACCGACGAGACGCTGCTGACCGAAGACCGCGACCGTCCCATCATGGTGGATCGGTACCCGGCCGCGTTCAAAGCGTTCTACTTTCAGCCCGCGCCGGATCGCGACGACGTAGTGCTGGGGGTGGACGTGCTGGCGCCGGAAGGCTACGGGGAAATCATCGGCGGCGGCCAGCGCATCCACGACCTGGACCTATTGCTGGCGCGCATCGAGCAGCATCACCTGCCGAAGGAAGCCTTCGACTGGTACATCGACCTGCGCAAGTACGGCTCGGTGCCGCACAGCGGTTTCGGCATGGGCATCGAGCGGTGCGTGGCGTGGATCTGCGGCCTGGAGCACATTCGCGAGACCATCGCGTTTCCGAGGATGCTGTATAGGCTGCGGCCGTAAACCTCTATAGCCACAGATGAACACAGATAAACACAGATGAAAACCGCTCAATGTATTGGTTTTTTGTCTGCGTTCATCTGTGTTCATCGGCGGCTATTTTTCTTCGCCGGCACGAACCCGGTTGGTGAAGGACGTTAGTCTATGCCGCACTCGCACATCGCCATCGTGGGCGCGCCGCTCGACCTGGGGCAGGACCGCCGCGGCGTGGACATGGGGCCTTCTGCGGTGCGCGTGGCGGGCCTCAATGCGCGGCTGGCTAGTTTGGGTTACGAGGTGACGGACCTGGGCAATATTCCGGTGGAACAGGCCGAAGCGGCTCCGCCGGGCGACCCTCGCGCCAAATATCTGGCTCAGATTGCCGCCGCTTGCGGCCTGCTGGGCGAGCGCGTGTACCGGGCCTTGGCCGGCGGCTTCATACCGGTGGTGCTGGGCGGGGATCATTCGGTCGCGATCGGCACGGTGAGCGGCGTGGCCAAGGCATTTCGCGAGCGTGGGGAAAATATCGGCTTGATCTGGCTGGACGCCCACGCGGACATCAACACGCCCGAATCGAGCCCCAGCGGCAACATTCACGGCATGCCGCTGGCTTGCCTGGCGGGCCTGGGGCCGCACGAACTGACGGAACTGCTGGGGCCGGGGCCGAAGGTCGCGCCCGGCAACGCCGTGATCGTCGGCTTGCGCAACGTGGACCAGATGGAGAAACCGCACATTCGCGAGAGCGGCGTGCGCGCCCTTACCATGCGCGACATCGACGAGCGCGGCATGCGCGCGGTGTTGGAAGACGCCATCCGCATCGCCACCGAGGGCACCGCCGGGTTCCACCTTTCGCTCGACATGGACTTCGTCGACCCCGCCTATGCGCCGGGAGTGGGCACCCCCGTGCGGGGCGGCGCCACTTACCGGGAAGCCCATTTGGCAATGGAAATGATCTGCGATTCGGGAAAGATGATCGCCATGGAAGTGGTGGAGGTGAACCCGGTGATCGACGAATCGAACCGCACCGCCGACCTGGCCGTGGAACTGATCATGTCCGGATTGGGAAAACGAATTCTATGAAAACACGCGTTGCCGTGGTGTACGGCGGCCGTTCGGGCGAGCACGAAGTTTCTTTGCGGTCGGCCCGCGCGGTGATCGACCATTTAGACCCCGCCCGCTACCAGACCAGCGAATTTCTGATCGGGAAAGACGGCCGCTGGCATCCCCGGCCGATTTTGCCGGAGCCGGGCGCCCAGGCTGGGATCGACGTGGTGTTTCCGGTGCTGCACGGCACCTTCGGCGAGGACGGCACGGTGCAGGGCCTGCTGGAACTGGCCGACCTGCCGTACGTCGGGGCGGGCGTGATGGCCTCGTCGGTTTCCATGGACAAGGAAATGATGAAGCGTGTCTGCCAGGAACGGATGTTGCCGATTGTCGACTACGCGACGCTGACGCGGGGCACGGCCGACCCGGTGGCGGCGTGCGCGCGGCTGGGGTTCCCGGTGTTCATCAAGCCGGCCAATCTGGGCTCGTCGGTGGGCATTTCGAAGGCGCACGATGCCGACGAGCTGCGTGCGGCTGTTGCCCTGGCGGCCGAATTCGATCACAAGATCGTGGTGGAGCGCGCCATCGCCGGCCGCGAGCTGGAGTGTGCCGTGCTGGGGAACCAATCGCCCGAAGCCTCGCTGCCGTGCGAGATCCTGCCGTCGCGCGAATTCTACGATTACGAAGACAAGTACCTGCTGGACCTGGCGCGAACCGAAGTGCCGGCGAAGCTGGACGCGGCTACGACGGCGGAAATCCGCCGGCTGGCGGTGGAATGTTTCAAAGCGGTGGAGTGCGAGGGCATGGGACGGGTGGACTTTCTGTTGGAATCGGCCACCGGCAAATTGTACCTGAACGAGATCAACACCATTCCCGGCTTCACTTCCATCAGCATGTACCCCAAGATGTGGCAGCATAGCGGCCTGGAATTTCCCGCTCTGCTCGACCGTTTGATCGCGCTGGCGCTGGAGCGGCACGGGCGGAAGAAGGCAACGCGGTTTACGCGGGAGTAGAAGACAAGTGTGGGGCAGACCATCGTTTCTTGTGGTCTGCCAGTCGAACTTCCTTCCAATACTCTTCTATTCGAGCCTGTCGCACCACTGGCGAAGGCGGAAGCGTGTAGGGCAGACCACAAACAACGATGGTCTGCCCCACCACGATCTCCCACGCTATCCTGTATAGATGGAAACTGAAGTTCCGGCCCTAGAGGCCCAGGCAGACGCCGCTCCCGAGGTGAACGCGGCTCAATCGATCGTGAATTTGGAGCGCGCCCACCTTTTGCAAAATTATGCCCGCTATCCGCTCGTCCTCGGGCGCGGAAAAGGGTGCTGGGTGTACGACCTGGAGGGGCGCCGTTACCTGGACCTGATTACCGGTATCGGCGTCAACGCGCTCGGCCACGCCCATCCACGCATCGTCAAGGCGATCCGCGAACAGGCCGGGCTGATGATCCACAGCTCGAACCTTTATTACCACCGCTACCAGGGCGAGCTGGCCAAGCGCCTCACGGCGATGAGCGGCCTGGAGCGCGCGTTTTTCTGCAACAGCGGCACCGAGGCCGTCGAGGGCGCGCTCAAGATGGTTCACTCCCACGGCCGCGCGCTCGATCCGGAAAAGTACGAGATCATTTCGCTCGACAACAGCTTTCACGGGCGCTCGATGGGGGCGCTTTCGGTCACCGGACAGGCCAAGTACCGGGCCGATTTCGAGCCGCTCATTCCGGGCGTGAAGTTCGTTCCGCCCAACGACGTGGCGGCGCTGGAAGCGGCTTTCAGCCCGCGCACGGCCGGCATGATTCTGGAGCTGATTCAGGGTGAGGGCGGCATTTACCCGCTGACGCCGGAATTCGCCGCCAAGGCGCGCGAGCTTGCCGGCCGCTACAACGCACTGCTGGTGGCCGATGAAACGCAGTGCGGCGTGGGCCGGCCGGGCGTGTACTTCGCCTATCAGCGCTCCCAGCCCATCATTATGCCGGACGTTGTGGTGGCCGCCAAGCCGGTGGCGTGTGGCTTGCCACTCGGTTTCATTCTGGCCAACGGGAAGGCCGCGGCCGCCATCGGGCCCGGCATGCACGGCACCACCTTCGGCGGCGGCCCGCTCACCTGCCGGGTGGGGCTCGAGTTCGCCGACGTTCTGGACGAGCTGCTGCCATCGATCCGCCGCGTGGGCGCTTATTTCCTGGAGCGGCTCCAGCACCTGGCCTCGAAGCGCGCAGTCGTCAAGGAAGTCCGCGGCTTCGGGCTGATGCTCGGGGTGGAACTGAACGTACCAGGCAAGCAGCTCGTGCTCGACGGCATCAACCGCGGGCTCCTGTTCAATTGCACGCACGATAACGTGCTGCGCTTCCTGCCGCCCTATATCATCACCGAAAAGGAAGTGGACCGCGCCATCAAGATTCTGGACCGGCTGATCGCGAAGGCGTAAGGCTGGCGACCCACAACCCGCGCGGGGACGAACTTGAAACGCGGCTCAACCCAAATTCGACTGGAGCGCAAGGGCGGAGTCACCGAGGGCCAACGGCTGCTTTCGTGTTAAATTGCACATTAGCAACGCCGCACTCGGCGGCGGCCTGAATCTTCCGTGAAGCGACTTCCTTTTCTGGACTGGATGCGGGGCGTGGCTGTGATCATCATGATCGAGTGCCACACCTTCAATTCCCTAACCCGCTTGGACTTGAGGGACGGCGGTCCCTACGTTCTGTCGCAGTTCGTGGGCGGCATGGCGGCGCCGCTGTTTCTGTTTATGGCTGGGATGACCAGCGCCTTCCAGATGGACGGGCTGGAACGGCGCGAATCGAACCCCTTGCGCCGCTGGCGGTCGGCCCTGGGCCGGGCCGGTTACATCATGGCCATCGCGTTTGCCTTTCGGATCACCAATTGGCTGGGAAGCTTTCCCGGAGGAAATTGGCACGAAATCTTCAAGGTGGACATTCTGAACTGCATGGGTGTCGCCATGGCATTTTTCGCGGCGGTGGCCGGCTTGGGGCGGGCCAACCGCGCACGCGTGGCCGCCACGGGCGCGCTGGCGATTGCGCTGGTCTCACCCATTTTGGCCAACCTCGACTGGGGCGGTGCTCCGGCCCTGCTGCGCGAATACCTGGTGCCAATCCCCGGCCGCGGGCATTTTCCGTTCTTTCCCTGCGCGGCGTACCTGGGCTTTGGGTTGGCGGTTGGAGCGGTAGTAAAGCAGACCGTCGAACAGCGCCTGGAGCGGATCATGCAATGGTCGGTGCTGGGCGGCTTCGGGCTGGTTTTCGCCGGCCAGTATTTTGCCAACCTGCCGTATTCCGTCTACGAGAAGTCCAATTTCTGGACCGATAGTCCGGCCCTGGTCCTGATTCGCCTGGGCATCATACTGGTGCTGATGCCGGCATCCTATTTGTGGACGGAGTATGGGGCGCGCGCCGGCTGGAGCTGGGTGATCACGCTAGGCAGGAATTCGCTGATGGTTTATTGGGTGCACGTGGTGCTGGTCTACGGTGCGCTGGCGAAACCGTTCAAGCGGACCATGAACATTCCGCAAGTCGCGCTGGCCACCTCGATAGTGGCGGCGCTGATGTTGGGGCTTTCGCTGGCATGGCTCAACTGGAAGAAGAGCCGGGGCGCGCTCAAACCGGTGGCGGCGAGTGCGCCGGCGCCGACCGCGGCGGCATTGCCGGAATCGGGATAGGAGCGGAGATAGTTCCCGCCTGTCATGCACCAGGGGGAACCGTTGCGAGGGGCCGGCTTCCATTGTGGGCCGATGCACCCCGAGCCCCGTATAATCGAATCAGGTGGGGACATTCTTCGTACAAAACTTCGGCTGCCGGGCGACCCAGGCGGATGGAGCCGCGCTGGAATCCATGCTGGCTGCCAAGGGGATGCACTCTTCGGGCGAGCGGGCGGCCGCCGACCTGGTGGTGCTCAACACCTGCACGGTGACGTCCACGGCGGATGACGACGTGCGGCAGGCGATTCGCCGCGTGCGCCGCGAAAATCCCGAGGCGCGCATCCTGGTGACCGGCTGTTATGCGCAGCGGGCTCCGGAAGAGCTGGCGGTCATGGAGGGCGTGGAGTGGGTGGTCGGCAATTCGCACAAAACCCGCATCGCCGACCTGGTTACGCTAGGGCCGCTGGAAGCGCCTTACCACGGCAATATCTATGTAGGCGACATCTTCGCCGAACGGGAGCTGCTGACCGCACCGGTCGAGGACGCCTCGGGCGATCGCACGCGGCCGAATTTGAAGATTCAGGACGGCTGCAACAACCGCTGCTCGTTCTGCATCATTCCCTTCGTACGCGGGCGCAGCCGGAGCATGCCGGGGGACGGCGTGGTGGAGCAGGTGAAAACACTCTCTTCCCGCTATCGGGAGATCGTGCTGAGCGGCATCAACCTGGGCCGGTGGGGACGCGAGCCGGGCGGCGCCATGCGCCTGGCCGGGCTGTTGCGGCGCCTGCTGGAGGAGACCGGCGTGGAGCGTTTGCGGCTGAGCTCCGTAGAGCCGATGGATTTCTCCGACGACCTGCTGGAACTGATGGCCGCGTCCCCGCGCATCGCCAAGCACGTCCACGCGCCCCTGCAGAGCGGTTCGGACCGCATCCTGCGCAGGATGCACCGCAAGTACCGCCCGCGGCATTACGCCGACCGGGTGGAGAAGGCGCGCGCGCTGATGCCGCTGGCCGCGATCGGCGCGGATGTGATGGTGGGCTTTCCGGGCGAAACCGAGGCCGATTTCGACCAAACGCGCAGCTTCATCGAGCGGCTGCCGTTTACCTATCTGCACGTGTTCACGTACTCGGAGCGGCCGGGCACGCCGGCGGCAATGGCCGCCGGTCCGGTGCCGGCGCCGGTGCGGCGCGAGCGCAACCGGGTGCTGCGCGAGTTGGCCGCGGCCAAGAACCGCGCCTTCCGCGAAAGCATGGTGGGGCGCACGCTCTCGGCGGTGACGCTCAACCAGTGCGGGCACGCCCTCACCGATAACTACCTGAAAGTGCAACTGGCCGCGCCGAGAGAGGCGAACCGGATCGTGGAACTTCGGGTTGGCGGCGTAACCGCGGACGGATTGACGGAAGGCACAGGCGGAAAACCCGGGCCGGCCCAGAATGGCAGCTCGTGGTAAGAGTCGTACTGACAACCGGTTGCCGCCGAAAACGCCTCCTCCACAATGGATGATCTTGCCGGCCGGCACTAACCAGTAGGCCGTCTCACCCGCCCATACATCTCCAGGAACCCCGCCAGCGGAATCCGCTCCGCGCGCAGACCTGCTTCGGGCCAGGCTTCCACCGCTTTGCCGTAAACCGGAGCCAGGTTGTTGCGCAGCGTTTTGCGCTTATGGCGGAAGGCGTGGCTCATCAATTCCAACACGCCATCCGCATCGGGCACGGCTGGGCGCGGCTCGAACAGCACCACCGCCGAATCCACTGCCGGGGGGGGCGCAAAAGCGCCGGGTTTGACGTCGAACAACAGACGCGCGGAAGCGAACAAAGCCGTGGCCACGGTGAGATACCCGTAGGCGCGTTGGCCCGGCTGCGCCACCAGCCGCTCGGCCACTTCTTTCTGGACCAGGAACACGGCGCGCGGTGGCTTGAGGCGGATGGCTTTTTCGAGGATCGGCGTGGCCACGTAGTAAGGCAGGTTACCGGCGATCGGGACGCTGCCCCATTGCGCGAGATCGGTCGAGAGCGCATCGCCTTCGACGATTTCCAGGCGCGGCTCGCCGGCGAACTTTTGGCGCAGGTGCCGGGCCAGGCCGGCGTCGAGTTCTATCGCCACCACGCGGTGGGCCCTTGCCAGCAGCTTTTCGGTGAGCGCGCCGCGGCCCGGTCCGATTTCAACCACGATGCCCTCGGTTTGCGGACACACCGCCGCCGCTATGCGCTCCAGCATGGCGCCGCTCTGCAGGAAATGTTGACCTAGTTTTTGCCGTGCCACCGGTTCGAGGAGCGGGCTAGCTCCGGGCGTTGCGAATGGGCACCAGGGATACGCGAACTTTGCCCCAGGCCGGTTGGCCAAAGACAGTGGCGGGCGTGAAATAGGAAAACAGAATGATGCTTTCCATGTCGCGGTTCAGTTCGCCGCGCACCACCGAATAGTAGCGCACACGGCCATGCTGATCGATCGTCAGGTCGACTACCGTGCCATCCGGTGGGGCGGACTCGGAGGCATCGATGGACTCGACACGGGGAATCTCGCCAATCGCTCCCACCACCTTGCCGTCCGGGTTGGTGGGCAGGGATACCGCCGGATCGTCGCCGGACAGATGATGCGCGAAACTCAGGTTCGGGACCAGCATGCCGAACGCCAGTAAAGCCGCGCAGACGCCGCCCGCAAAGGGGAGCGCCATGGGGCGCATCAGGTTCTCGAATTCCATGCGCAGACGGCCCGACCAATAGGACGTGCGCGATCCACGGCTCAACCGGCTCAACTGCCGTGCCCGCTCCTGGGCGGCCAGCGCGCACAGTTTCGCCTGAAGTTCCGGCGGGACCGGCGTCTGGCTCATCCCACCCATCAGTCGTTTCGTGTCCCGCAGGCTCTCGTACCTTGCGCCACAGGCATCGCAACTTGCCAGGTGCGCCAACATTCTCTCCCGCTCGCCGCCAACGGTCCGGTGGTCGAGCAGCAGAGAGATCCGATCTCGCACGTTGTCGCAGCTCATAGCTTTACTCGGCTGTTTTCGGCACCAATCGCATCGCCAGGCCACCATCCAGGTCGCCGGCGAAACCCTGCCGCAGGGCTTCACGGCCCCGCAGAATCCTCGACTTAACGGTTCCCAAGGAAACGTTCAAAACCGCGGCAATCTCTTCATAGCCCAAATCCGCTATATCGCGCAGCACTACGGCTTCGCGGTAAACCGGATTGAGCCGCTCCAGCGCGGCCTCGACCAGCGCTTGCCGCTCGTGATCGAGAGCCATATCAAATGCCGACCGGCCGTGGTCGGCCAGCACGTCCTTCCAGTTTCGGCAATCTTCCGGCCCGGTATCCAGGTCCACTTCGTGCCGGCGGTGGCGGAAAAACCAGCGTCGCGCGTTGTGGGCCTCATTCACCGTAATGCGGTAAATCCAGGTCCGCAGGGTGCTCTGTCCGCGGAAGTTTCCGATGTTACGGAAGACCTTCAGGAAAACCTCCTGCACCACGTCGCTCGACCCCGCCGGGTCGTTTAGCAACCGGATCGCCAGTGCGTACACCGGTTGCTGGAAGCGCTGAATCAATTCTTCATACGCGGTTTCCGCGCCTGCCCGCAAACCTTCCACCAGGCGCAGGTCTTCCGCATCGGCGGCACTTGCGGCCGATTGGTCCGGGCTCAGGTCCAGAATCGAAGTCGCCAACGGTAGCCTCGCGATCCGTCTGCCTTCACGCTAACAGGAAACCGCATGATCCCGCAAAGTAATAGACACCAGGTAGCCGGGAAAAGTTCCGTATGCGGTACAATCCTAGTTGCCGGCCATGCTCAGATCCACGCTCGCCGCCCTCGCCCTGGCCACCCTGTTGAGTGCCAGTGCCGCCTTTGGCGCCGCGCCAATTCGGGTGGTCATTATCGACGGACAGAGTAATCACGACTGGCGCCAGACCACGCCGATTCTCGTGAAAATCCTCGACGAGTCCGGCCTGTTCCAGACCGCCGTGATCACGACGCCCCCCAAAGGCGCTGATTTTGGCACATTTCATCCCGATTTCAGCCAGTTCCAGCTCGTGATTTCCAACTATAACGATTTCGCCGGCGGTACCCCGTGGCCGGCCGAGGTGAAACGGGCATTTGAGGAATACGTGCGCGGCGGCGGGGGCTTCGTTTCGTATCATGCCGCCGACAATGCCTTTCCCGACTGGAAGGCCTACAACCTCATGATTGGCGTGGGCGGCTGGATGAACCGCAATGAAAAGGCTGGACCATACTGGTATTTTGCCGATGGCAAACTGGTTTCGGACCCCTCGCCCGGCCCCGCCGGAAGCCACGGCGCCCGGACACCGTTCGCGATCGTGATTCAGGATCCCGACCACCCTATCACGAAGGGCTTACCCCCTGTATGGATGCATGCCACCGACGAGCTCTATGCGCGCCTCCGCGGCCCGGGTCAAAACATGACGGTGCTGGCAACCGCCTATTCCGATCCGGCCAACAAGGGCACGGGCCACGACGAGCCCATGCTCATGGTATTGCACTATGGCAGAGGCCGGATCTTTCATACCACCCTGGGGCACGACGCGGCGGCGATGGAATGCGTTGGATTCATCACCACCTTTCTTCGAGGCTGCGAATGGGCCGCTACCGGGAAGGTGACCCAGAAAGTTCCACCTGAGTTCCCCACTGCCGACCAAGTCAGTACGCGCCATCTCGCCGCCCAGTAGGCCTTTTTTCCACGTTTTTAGTACTAGGACTTTAGTTCCATAACCAAAGCCAGTCTAATAATGCTTTCTTTCCGAATGCACTATGTAGTTAGCAGTACACGATGCAGTAGGAAAGGAGTAGTTCGATGTATAGCATTTTGAATCTTGCGGGTCAGAGGGTGGAAGCCGTAATCTTAACCGTCGAACCAAACTGCCTTCGAGTAGCCATCAAGGGCAGAGAGGACGCGGAAGTTCTTCGATATGCGGCGGATCAGTGGTCGACCGAATCCGGCGAGCCGGTCGAGTTTGAATCCTTGCTGGCCGGCGATCAAACAACGGCCGGCACATCGTCAAGGTATTTAGTTACTTCCGAACGATACCAGGCGCGCACCGCCACGGTGGCGCGGTGTATTTCCTCGTCATGTTCACCCAAACAAACGCGGCATTCCCGCCCGCGGGTGCGTCTGACGGCTGGCACGGCCCGCGCCACGAGCACCGGCGCCGGGATGGACTGAACTTCCAGGTATTCCTGATTCATTTCGGCTCTTTCTCCTTTTCCGCTTCATGACTATCGGCGGAAAGGTCGCCGCCGATGAGGGCTTTCACCTCCTTGTCAACGGTTCCCAGCGAGAATACGGCAACGGGGCGCCGCCAGCAAGATGCGCCTTGGTAAACCCTCGAAGCCCCGCCTTGGTCAACAGCGCCTTCGCCAACCTTGGTCTGGTGTCGGAGGATATGAATCGGCGGTCCGCGGAGTACTATAAGAGTTTCATGCCGACCATTTCCTCGACCGACCTGACTCTGCTGGTGGAAGCCATTCTCGAAGGCGGCGGAGTACCGCCGCCCAAAGCGAAAGTGGTAGCCACGTCGCTAGTGGCTGCCAACCTGCGCGGGGTGGATACCCACGGAGTGCAACTCCTGCCTTACTACATCGACCAGTTGCTGGCCGGAGAAATGGATTCGTCGACCGACGGAGAAGTGGTCTCCGAGCAAGGCGCCTGCCTGCTGTTCGACGGCCACAATGGCCTGGGCCAATGGGTTGCGGAAATTTGTTGCGGGCACGCCGTGCGAATTGCCGGCCAACTCGGTATGGCCATGGTAACGGCGCGCGAGTCGAATCACTTTGGAGCCGCCGCCTGGTGGGCGCAAAAGATGCGCCAGGCCGGGCTGATCGGCATCGTGATGTGCAACGCTTCGGCGATCGTGCCCCCCTGGCAGGGCAGGAAAGGGCGGGTCGGCACCAACCCCATCTGCATGGCGCTGCCCGGCCCATGGCTGCTCGACATGGCCACCACCACGGTCGCGGCGGGCCGCATCTTCAAGGCCCACATCAACCGCCAGCCGGAGATCCCGGCCGGTTGGGCATTCGATTCCTCGGGCGTTCCTACCACCGATACCGAAGCCGCGTACAAGGGCATGCTGATGCCGCTGGGCGGCTACAAAGGCAGCGGGTTGGGAATGATGGTGGAAATTCTGTGCTCGGTGCTGAGCGGCGGCGCCATGTCGATCGAACTCGGCGGCATCCGCTACCGCGGCCGCCGGCTGCGCAACAGTCAAACCTTCATCGCCATCGACATTGGCCGCTTCATGCCGCTCGAGGAGTTCACGGCGCGGGTGGAGAAGCTGGTGAACCTGGTCAAATCCACCCCCCCGGCGCCTGGTTACGACGAAGTCCTGGTGGCCGGCGATCCGGAGTGGCGGATGGAAGAGGAACGGCTGGCGCAGGGTATTCCCATTGCCGACGGCAACTGGCAGAAGCTCGTGGAAGCTGCCGGCCGGGTTCACGTGACGGTGCCGCCAATCCGCCCGGTACAATAGGAAAAGTGCTGGTCACGATCGCTCCCGCGGGCCGCAATCCGAAAACTTCCGCGCGTCCGCCGCGCCCGCACTGGTTGCGCGCCCCCGCCCCGGCGGGCGACAACTATCGCGAGCTGAAGGACCTGATCTCCCGCCTGCGCCTCAACACCGTGTGCGAGAGCGCGGCCTGTCCCAACGTCGGGGAATGCTGGAACCATCGCAGCGCCACTTTCATGATTCTGGGAAACGTCTGCACCCGCCGCTGCGGATTCTGCGCGGTGGAAAAAGGGGCCCCGCTTCCGGCCGATTACGACGAGCCGCGCCGCGTAGCGGAGGCCGTGGCGGCCATGGGACTGAAGTTCGCAGTGGTGACCAGCGTGGATCGCGACGACCGCGAAGACGGCGGCGCCGAATTGTTCGCGCTCACCATTCGGGCCATCCGCGAAAAGACTCCCGCTTGCGGCGTGGAAGTGCTGGTGCCCGATTTTCAGGGCAAGCCGGGCCCGGTGGAAACCGTCATGGACGCCGCCCCGGACGTGTTCAATCACAACACCGAAACCGTGCCCCGGCTTTACCGGCAGGTGCGCAACGGCGCCCGCTATGAACGCTCTCTCCAGGTGCTGGCGCACGCTCGTAAGGTGCGGCCGTCCACGCCCACCAAGAGCGGACTGATGCTCGGCCTCGGCGAGACCGAGGCGGAAGTCCTCGCCGTTATGCGCGACCTGCGCGCCCAAGGCGTCACCATCCTCACTCTAGGGCAATACCTGCGCCCCTCGCCGCGGCACTTGCCCATCGCGCGTTACGTATCGCCGGAAGAGTTCGCCGGCCTGCGCGCAGCCGGGCACGAGATGGGCTTTGCCCACGTCCAGTCGGGCCCCCTGGTGCGCAGCTCCTACCATGCCGCCGACGCAGCTCACTGAGACTCGCCACGACTTTCTCGTGGAGCGGACTCTCAGTCTGCCACGCCGGGACTCGTCCCTGCGCCTGCGCCCGGCCCGCCCTGTGGGGCAGATTGGCAACCTGCGGACCGATTGGCAATCGGTCCTGCCGGGCGCCAGCCTGGCCCGCCCTGCAAGGATAGCCTGACCATGGCGCGGCGACGTTTCTTTGTCGAGCAAATTTGCAGGGGCCTGGCCGAATTGCGTGGCGAGGAAGCCCGCCATCTCACCCGCGTGCTGCGCGTCGAAGCGGGCCGGCAATTCGAAATTTCCGACAATTCGACAGCCTGGCTGGCGGAAGTCGCCGAAGCCGGTGGTGAGCGCGTGCTGTTCCGCACCCTGGCCCGGATTACCGATCCGGAACCACCGGTGCGCGTCACCCTGGTCGCGGCTCTGTTCAAGTTCGACCGCTTCGAGTGGATGGTGGAAAAGGCCACCGAACTGGGCGTGGAGCGAATCCAGCCAATGGAAGCCGCACGCACCGACAAGGGCCTGTTCGAAGCTTCGACGAAGCGCGTCGAGCGCTGGCGCCGGATTGCGCGCGAGGCCAGCCAGCAATCCCGCCGCTTGCGCCTACCGGAAATCGCCGCGGCCCTTCCGCTGGCGCAGGCTCTCGAAACCGCCGTCGGCGCGCGTTACTTTCTCGACGAAGCCGGCGCGCCTGTCCTTCTTTCGGTGCTCGACCGCTCACAGCCTGCGCCTGCCCAAGTCTCGCTGGCAGTAGGCGCGGAGGGTGGCTGGACGGAGGCTGAACGGCAGTTGGCCCGCCAGGCCGGTTGGCTCCCAGCCGGATTGGGCGCCGGCATTCTACGCGCGGAGACCGCCGCGTTGGCGGCCCTGGCGGTGATATGGAACGCGTTTCTGGTTTGAGCGGAAACCACGCCTGATAGCCGTCACATTCCGAATTTGAACTGTCTGGCGTGGAGACTCCGGCGCTGCGCGGCCTACCGAGAGCCCGCGCGGGCCGCTCTTTCCGAGTGGCGTGATTTGAGCGGAGCGGCCCAGCCACACGTCGGAACGGGGATTCCCCGGCTCTTTGCTGGTGCGAAGGAGATTTCGCAACAGGAATGGTGATCGCGCCTGCCAGCCACCGTTTCGGCCATTCTCCGAGTGGCCGACGGACACAATCGCGCGAGCCGCTTCCCAAAGCCTAGCGACTAAACTCGACGAACCCCTCTCGATTGGAGACGAACACTGACGCGAAGACGCTGGCGGGAAGCAGGTCAGGGCCGAGACCATGCACGTTGATGCGGAAGGCGTCCATGAGGCGATCGCGGGCGCCTGCGAGGGAGAAGCGAACCGTGCAATTTTGAGCGGGGATAGCGCCACCGTTGGCATCCAACCGAGCCGTAAGGGCGCCATCGAGAGTAGGCTTTTCGTACAGGACGACGGCCGAGGCGCCGGAGTCAACGACCAGCTCCCGCACGCGGCCATCGATTGAGGCGGCGATAACCGGACGGCCGTCCGGGGATCGAAGAGGAACCCGGACACCGGAGCCGGCAGCCGGAACATCGAGCGCGAATCGGCGGTTGCGGTAGTCGAGCAAATAGTCGTGGCGGACGAGCCAGCTTTGGCCCAGGACGCCGTCGACGCCCGCCTGAAACACGTCGCCGATCATCGCTTCCACGGATCGGTCGGAGACTGAACCGGCGCGGACCTGGTCCAGAATGGCCACGGGAACGCGGCGGACGCCGGCGACGGATGCCTGTTCGACGGCATAGGCGGCCTTGAGATTCAGGCGACGCGCGATTTCCGGGCGGACGATACTCGAGGAGTTGCCGGTATCGATGAGCATCCGGTACGGTCCGGTGCCATTGAGGAAGACATCGTTGAGGATCAGTGCGTGTCCGGCGAGGGAAGCCTTAAGTAGAACGCCTGGTCGGACAGCCCGGTCTTGAGCGGCGGCCGAAACGGTCGCGAGAGTGAAAAGGAAGCATCGAAGTCGCATGCGAGGAGCTTGCGGCTCGCAGGCGGTGACGGTCTTGACGGGATGGTGATTTGTTTACCCGACGATGGAACAGCCTATGAGGAATTACTGATGGACATGATGAATTGCTACATGCCCTTATGTTACTTGGAGATGCGGTAATGCCACAGGGAACTCGACCAGCGAACGACAAGGGCGGCGATGTTCCCATCCGGAGTCCAGCCGGCGCTTTCGACCGGGTTGCGCGGTGGTGTAGGAACGAGCTCCATGTTGTGGCGAGCTGGATCGAAGACTGCGGCCCGGTAGAAGAATATGTCAAGAACGTTCACCGGGAGTATGATGCGCCCTTCGCGGTCTACGGCGGAGGGCGAGAGCGGCAGCGGCGTCATATTGAAGCCTGTGGGAAGAACCATGCGGGTCGCCTCGCCTCCCGCGGTGGGCATGCGGAAGAGTTGGTAGCCGTCCGCGCCAGTGCGCATGAGGTAGAGAAACTTCCCGGAGGGTTCAACCGCAAGATCGTATCCCTCCCCGATTCCTCGAGGGTCGTCGCCGGAGACAGGTTGGGCCCAAATAGTTCCGTTGGCTGCGTAGTAGATGGTCTGACCATCGGCGGGCGCGGTAATGGCCGTAACCGGGCGGGCATCGGCTGGAAAGCGGCGGATAACCCTGCCGTCCCGCAGTGAGGCGATGGCGATGCGTGGGTCTGTGGCGCCGATGACAAAAGCGAGAGTGCCGTCGCCGGCGACCGCACCCGGCAGGCTGGCGGATTCCGGGGTGTTGAGGAGAAGCTGAGGCTCAGCGCCACTACGGCCGATGAAGAGATCCGACCGGCCCCGTCGCCGAACGCTGAAGACAGCCCGACCGTCCGGGAGGGCGATAACAGCACGCTGCCCGGCGCCCTCCGCAAGTTGCGGGACGGGGATTTCCGCCTGGACGATACCCGACGGGCTGACGTTGAGGATGAAACGCTCGAACTCGGAATGGTCCATGTAGATAGAGCCATCCCGTGCTACATCTTGAGAAATCGGCGCGGCGACGCCGGGCAGGGAAATCAGCGTTTGAGGCGGCGCGGAGCCTGAGCGCGGCAGCGCGATGGTGTCGACGGTATCATCGCGGCGGCGCTGGATGAACACGGAGTGGCCGTCCCCCGAAATGGCAATAGGCTCGCGGAGAGTCTCGGCGGGCGCCAGGTTCGATGCGAGATTGCGGATTTCGAGAGACTGCAGATTCAAGACGAAGGGCCGGGGCGCGCCGCCGGTGTGGGCTGGAAGTCCGAAAACGGCGATCTCTAGTCCGTCCGGGAAGACCCGGACGTTGGGCGAATCGGTGTACCGGACGGTGGCGGGAAGGACCTGGGTGCGGCCGGAATCCGGCCAAAAGCGGAGCAACTGCTCGCTCCCTTCGGCGGAATGGCGCCCAGCGATGAGCGAGCCGTCGGGGAGCGGTTCGGACAGCCAGGCGTTTTCCAGAACCAGGCGGGGTTCTCCGCCGAGGGCGCCGATGGAATAGACGCGGCCTGGTCCCCATTCGCGGTCGAAATAGATCTTGCTGCCATCTCGGGCCCAGGCGATGTTAGCCACGGCTCCGTTGCCACGGTCGTGGGTAAGGGCAGTCCAACTGGAGGAGTCAGGCCTCATGACGGCGACTTGGGTCTGGCTGTCTATGATGGCGCGGAAGGCGAGTAGCTGGCCGTCAGGGGAAATGCGGGGGTGGGAGGCAAGCAACGATCGAACCGCCGAGGACTGTTCCCGACCAGCAGGGCGGCCGTGCAGACCGGGCTCGCAACCAAATGGCCGCGGACGTGAGAACATCGCGCAGAGCCCGGCTCAACCCGGTTGGAGGAGCCCGGAAAGAATCTCGCGGTAAGGACTCAGGTCTTGGGGCGGCAGCCGGCTCGGCGGTAGATGTGCCGCTCGGGACGCTCGGGGGAAGTTCTACCACTTCGGCAACGAAGCGATAGCCGATGGTGGGCACGGTCTCGATATAGCGGGCTATTTTGGCGTCGTCGCCGAGCGCTTTGCGAAGTTGCGCGACGACACGGGCGAGAGCGTTGTCCGTGACGGCGACGTCTTCCCAGACGTTGCTGAGGAGTTCTTCCTTGCCGATGGCGCGCGACCGGTTCTGGATGAGGTAAAGAAGAAGCCGGATGGACTTGGGTTCCAGGGCGAGGACTCGGCCGGATTTTTCGACGGAAAAGGTTTCGAAGTTGAGAATGACATCGTCAAACCGATAAACCACAGCGGAGCGATGCATTGGAACGAATTGTAGCAGAGGTCCGCGGAGCGTCACCATGGTCCATGGCGGCGTTTGGGCGGCGTTGCTCGAAGCGTCACTTGGACCGCAATCGTAACCGTTACCGGCGTCGCGCCATGGAGGTGGATCAAGCAGCCATCCGTTAGCGGTTAACTCCTGGCTAATGCGCCACTCGGAAACAGGCGCAGACCTCCGCTGGCAGCTACCGATAACCCGAGATATCGTTGCGATTTCAAGTCGCCCGCGCAGCCTTAGAATGGTCGCGCAATTGGCGTTGTTCGTAGAGAGAAAGCCTCGCACGCCGTTGCCTTCCGGACCGGTATTGGAATTGCTACCATGATTGCGGGCGGTTGGCGGCTTCTCGAACGGGAATCCTCTGTCCGGCTGGGAGGTTGTGCCGCAGGCCGGCGGGCGACCATCTGTCCGTGCCTATGAGGCGCTGCCCTCACTTTCGAAGAAGGGCGCGAGCGGTAATCTTGCTGACGGTCGCGTGGAGCTCTGTAGTGCGCGCACAGAAGGCTGCGCCCCCAGAGATGGCTGTCGCGGGCGATGCTCTGCCGGGCGTGGCTTCACCCGACGCCACTTCGCAGAATGCCGCCTTACCGAGCGCACCTTTACCGATACCGAGCCCCGCGCCGCAAGACAAAACCACGAAGACCGCGGCAGCACGCGGGATCCCCCCTTCGGACAAGGCGCCGAGGGTTATGGGAAACGCGTTAGCGCCGACTTCGCCGGGCAGACAACGTGGGGGTTTTTCACGGATTTCGCGTATCCAACTATCTTCGCGGAGGATCCTCGATACTACCGCCTGATTCAGGGCAGCGGCAGACAGCGTTTCTTCCATGCAGTCGAGCATACCTTTGTGGCAGAGCGCGAACATGCTCGGGTATTTCCGTTAGAGTGAAGCGGCCGCACGCCGCAACGCGCGTTCGAATCCCGGAAGGGAGCGCTCCAGGTCTTGGCGCGGGACGGTGAGCGAGAGGCGCATGAACCCGCCGCGTCCGAAGCCGGAACCGGGAACGGCCAGGATGCCTTCCATTTGCAAACGGCGGATGAAGGCGACATCGTCGGGGATGGGGGTGCGCGGAAAGCAATAGAACGAGCCCCGTGGGCGCGGCGCATCGTAGCCCATGGCGGTGAGCGCATCGCACAGAAGGTCGCGTTTGGCCTGGTATTGCGCCACGTCCACCGTCACGTCGGGCACTTCCGCGACCACCCACTGCCAGATGGCAGGCGCGTTGATGTAACCCAGGATGCGATTGGTGAAGGTGCAGGCGCCACCGAGCTCGGCGGCCTCGTGCAAACGCGGCGACAGCGCCAGGTACCCGATGCGCTCCCCGGCCACCGCCATGGCTTTCGACCACGACCAGGCCAGCGCCGACCGCTCGATCAGGCGCAGGGTTTCCGGCGGCTCGATGGAGTCGAACACCAGCGGCCGGTAAGGTTCGTCGCTGATCGCGATGACCGGATCGCGGACGATTCCATTGAGCTCGCGCAGCACGGCTTCGGGGTAGACCGCGCCGGTGGGGTTGTTGGGCGAGTTGAGGATGATGGCTTTGGTCCGGGGCGTGATGGCGGCGGCGATTCGCGGCACGACCGGCTGGAAGTCGCCGCCGGTCTCGACGGGCACGACGCGCCCGGCATGATTTTCGATGTAGAAACGATACTCGGGAAAATACGGGTTGAGGACGATCACTTCGTCGCCGGGATCGAGAATCGCTTTCAGCAGCGTGTTGATGGCGCCGGCGGCGCCGACGGTCATGAGCACGTCATTTTCGGTGAAGCCGAGGCCGGTGCGTTCCGCGAGGCGCCGCGCGATCGCCTGGCGCACGGCGGGAAATCCGGCGTTGGGCATATAGCCGTGACTGCGGGGCCGGTTCTCGGCGACCACGCGCCGCAGGGCGGCGATGACGGCATCGGGCGGCTCGACCTCGGGATTGCCGAGGGTGAAATCGAAAACGTTTTCAGCGCCGCGCTCGCGGCGCAGGCGGATGCCCTCTTCGAACATGCGCCGGATCCACGACGCGCGCTCCATCTGCTCCTGAATGGTTTTGGCGACGCTCACGCGTGAATCCGATGGCAGAGCTCGACGTCTTCGACGACATTGACGCCGGCGGCGCGCAGGCGGCCGATGGCGGCGTCGGGCTGGTCGAAGCGGAAGATCAGCACGGCCTTATCCTCGCGCCCGAAGGTGAAGGCATACATGTACTCGATGTTGATGCCGCTCGCTTCGAACAGGTCGAGAAGACCGGCGAGCCCGCCGGGACGGTCCGCCACTTCGACGGCCACGACTTCGGTCACGTTCACCAGGTAACCGGCTTGTTCGAGGATCGCGCGGCCTTGCTCCCAATCGGTCACGATCAGGCGCAGAAGGCCGAACTGCTGGGTGTCGGCCAGGGTGAGGGTGTGAATGCCGATGCCCGCGTCCGCCAGCACGCGGCAGGGCTGGATCATCTGGCCGGGCTTATTTTCAAGGAACAGGGACAGTTGATGGATCTTCATGCCGCACCTCCGTCGTCAGGTTTCTCCGGTCGATGACGCGTTCCGCTTTGCCCTCGCTGCGCCGGATGCTGCGCGGCGCGGCGAGCGTGATTTCCACTTTCAGCCCGAGCGTGTGCTCCACGGCGTAAGCCAGGCGTTGGCGCAGCGCTTCCAGCGTGCCAATCTTGTCGCTGAACAGCTCGGGAGTCACTTCCACCTGCACTTCCATCTCGTCCAGGCCCTTGTGGCGCGTGAGCAGGATCTGATAGTGCGGCAGCGCGCCCTCCACCGCGAGCAGGGCGGCTTCGATCTGCGAGGGGAAGACGTTCACGCCGCGGATGATGAACATGTCGTCGCTGCGGCGCGCGATGCGGCCCATGCGGCGCACCGTTCGCCCGCACGGGCAGGGCTCGGCGGCCAGCACGGTGATGTCGCGCGTTCGGTAGCGGATCATCGGCATGGCCTGCTTGCTGAGCGTGGTCAGCACCAGTTCGCCCTCTTCCCCATCCGGCATCACGCGGCCCGTGTCGGGATCGATCACTTCCGGGTAGAAGTGGTCCTCGAAAATGTGCAGGCCGTGGTGATAGGGACATTCCACGCCGACGCCGGGCCCGATGATTTCCGATAGTCCGTAAATGTCGAAGGCCTGAATGCCGCCCTCGATTTCGATGTGGCGCCGCATGGATTCGGTCCACGGCTCGGCGCCGAAGATGCCGACGCGCAGCGGCAGATCGCGCATGCGGACGCCGAGCTCGGCGGCGCGATCGATCAGGTGAATGAAGTAACTCGGCGTGCAGCATATGGCCGTGACTCTGAAATCCTTCAGCACCATGATCTGGCGGTCGGTATTGCCGCCGGAGACCGGAATCACGGTGGCGCCCAGCGCTTCGGCGCCGTAGTGCGCGCCCAGTCCGCCGGTGAACAAACCGTAGCCGTAGGCGTTCTGCAGCACGTCGCCGCGGTTCAGCCCGCAAGCCGCGAAGGCGCGCACCATCACGCTGGTCCAGACGTCCAGATCCTGCCGCGTGTAGGCGACCACAATCGGTTTGCCGGTGGTGCCGCTGGAGG
>JBKQVG010000127.1:0-4225 GCA_052325345.1 Bryobacteraceae bacterium | reverse complement strand
AGATGATCGTTGAGTCCCGGACGGTAACTTTCGATTCGATTGCGCTGGACTCGGGCGCCACGCTTGCGCCGGTGGAAGTGGCTTATGAAAGCTACGGCAAGCTGAACGCGGACAAGTCCAACGCCATCCTGATCGTGCACGCTTTTTCGGGCGATGCGCACGCCGCCGGCATCAGCCCGGAAACCGGCCAGCCGGGCTGGTGGGACAACATGATCGGTCCGGGCAAGGCATTCGACACCAACCAGTATTTCGTGATCTGCAGCAATGTGTTGGGCGGGTGCCGCGGCTCGACGGGACCGGCATCGCTCAACCCGGCGACCGGCTGCCCCTACGCCATGAAATTCCCGGTGATCACCATTTCCGACATGGTGCGGCTCGAGAGAATGCTCATCGACTATTTGGAGATTCCGCGGCTGCTGGCGGTGACGGGGGGCTCGATGGGGGGGATGCAGGCGCTCGAATGGGCGGTGGCATATCCGGACCGCGTGGTAGCGGCCATTCCCATCGCCTGTACCACCCGCCACAGCGCGCAACAGATTGCTTTCAATGAAGTGGGCCGGCAGTCCATCTTGGCCGACCCGGACTGGAACGGCGGCGACTACTACGGCAAGCAGCCGCCGGCCCGCGGTCTGGCGGTGGCGCGCATGGTCGGCCACATCACTTATATGAGCGACGATTCCATGCGCGAAAAATTCGGCCGGCGCCTGCGCGACAAGCAGACTTTCAGCTTCGGGTTCGATGTCGATTTCGAAGTGGAAAGCTATTTGCGCTACCGCGGCAATCAATTCGTAGGCCGCTTCGACGCCAACTCCTATCTCTATATCACCAAGGCCATGGATTACTTCGACCTTACCAACGGCCACGGCTCGCTGGCGCAGGCGCTGGCGCGCACCGAGGCGCGTTTCCTGGTGATCAGTTTCACGTCCGACTGGCTGTATCCCAGCTACCAATCGCAGGAAGTGGTGCGGGCGCTGCGCTCGCGCAACTGCGACGTGGCCTACGTCGAGCTGGAATCGAATTACGGCCACGACGCGTTTCTGGTGGACGTGGCCAGCCAAACCGACCTGGTGCGCGGATTTCTGGCCAGCACGATCGAGAAAGTCAGATGACCACGACGACGGCGCGGCCGCCTTTGAAGGCCGCATTCGTACGCGAATTGCTGGGGCGCAGCGACTACGCCATCATCAGCGAGATCGTGCCGGACGGCGCCAAGGTGCTCGACCTGGGCTGCGGCGAAGGCGAGCTGCTGGAGTGGCTGGCGGTGCACAAAGGCGTCGACGCCCGCGGCGTGGAAATCTCGGCCGACAAGGTGAAACGCGCCATCGCCAGGGGCGTTTCGGTGTTTCAAGGGGACATCAATGCAGGCCTGGCGGATTACCCGGACGGCGCTTTCGACTACGTGATTCTTTCCCAGACCTTGCAGGAAACCCTGCATCCGCGCCAGGTGCTGCACGAAATGGCGCGGGTGGGACGGCGGGTGATCGTGGCCTTTCCCAACTTCGGCCATTGGCGGGTGCGCCTCGCCATGCTCACCAGCGGCCGGGCCCCGCGCACTCCCCTGTTTCCCTACGCCTGGTACGAATCGCCCAACATTCACTTCCTGACCGTACAGGATTTCGAGGAATTGGCCGATCTGGAGACCTTGGAGGTGGAGCGCCGCTATTTTCTCTCCGGACATCGCAAGGTGAACTGGATACCCAATCTCGCCGCCGAAGTAGCCGTGTTTCTGCTGAGGGCACCCAAGGCCTGAGGACATGGCGCGAGAAACCGGTGGGACGGACGATCGTTTTTTGTCGTCTGTCAAGCGGTTTTGACCCGGCAGTGCCCGGCAGACCACGAAAAACAATGGTCTGTCCCGCCGCCGGCTCCCCCGCGATTCGCCCGGTCGGGCCGGCGCGCCATCAAATATAATGAGATGTTTCAAACCAACGGCCACTTTTCGTAAATCAGAGGAGCACTCATGCCTGCGAAGCGAATCGGCATTCTTACCGGCGGCGGCGACGTTCCCGGCCTGAACTCGGTCATCAAATCGGTGGTATACCGATCGGCCGCGATCGGATACGAGGTCATCGGAATCCGCCGCGGATGGGAGGGTCTCACCCACGTCAATCTGCAGGATCCGGCCAGCCGCGGGCGTTATATTCTGCCGCTCAACACGGACAACACGCGCACCATCGACCGCACCGGCGGCACCTACCTGCACAGTTCGCGCACCAATCCTTCCAAAATGCAAAAGTTGCCTCCGGTTCTGGAAGGGCAGACTTTCGAGGTCAAGGAAAGCACCAAGAAGGGCGTCACCAGCAAGGTGTTCGACGTGACGCCGGCGGTGCTCGGCAATATCGGGGTTCTGGGCCTGGACTACCTGATCGCCATTGGCGGCGACGACACGCTGAGTTATGCCGCCGAGCTCGACCGCCGCGGAGTCCAGGTGATGGCCGTGCCGAAGACCATGGACAACGACGTGCGGAATACCGAGTATTGCATCGGCTTTTCCACCGCCATTACGCGCGCCATGGACGCCATCGAACGCCAGCGCACCACGGTTGGCTCGCACGAGCGCATCGGCCTGTTCCGCGTTTTCGGCCGCGACGCCGGTTATACCGCGCTCTACACCGCCTACGTCACCAGCGTGCGCTGCTGCATTCCGGAGTATAAGGTAAGCCTGCCGCACCTGATCGACCTGCTCACCACCGACAAGCGCAACAACCCCAGCAATTACGCGCTCTGCATTTTGTCGGAGGGCGCCGAGTGGGAAGGCTACACGGTGAGGGAATACGGCGAGGCGGACGCTTTCGGGCACCGCAAGAAAATGAGCGTGGCGGAAGACTTGAGCAACGAGATCAAGGCCAAGACCGGGGATGAGACCATCGTCAGCGATCTGACCTACGACCTGCGCTCGGGCAGCGCCGATTTCGTGGACCGCATGGTGGCCTCGACCTTTGCCGGCATGGCGATGGACGCCATCGAAGAGGGCAAACGCGGCCTGATGACCGCCATCAACGAGGGGCGCTACGCGCTGGCGTCCATTCCCGACCCCAAGCTGGGCCCGCGCCGGGTGGAAGTATCGACCATGTACAACACCGACCGCTACCGGCCGACCTACGATCACAAACTGGGCCTGCCCATCTTCCTGACGAGGAGCTAGCCATGAGCTTTCAGCGGTCGTCTATCAGCGTTCAGCCGCGCCTGTTGCGCCAGGAAGTGAATCGCCCAGTCAGAGCCGCGACCGCGAGGGAGCGGTTGCCGAATCGAAACCATCGCCCGCCGTTTTAGCTGACCGCCGGCCGCCGACAACTTGAACGACTATGACCTGGAGCCGGCTATTTCGGCGCAAGCAAGCCTCGCCCGGCCGTGCGCGTGCCGCGCTTACCAACGAGTTGCGGGCGCGCATTCGCGCTTCCTTCGACGAGGCGTCCGCCGACGAGGAGCATTTCCCCTCCACCATCGATCCGCGCATCTACCATGTCAAGCTGATCCACCAGCACCTTGGGCCGCTGGCGGGGAAGCGGGTGCTGGACGTGGGCTGCGGCAAAGGCCGCTTCGCGCGCGTGCTCCAGGCACAGGAGCCGGACGCCGAGTTCTGGGGCCTGGACCTGTCCGAAGAAATGCTGCGCTATGTGCCGGCCGGGATTCACACCCGCGCCGGTTCCATGACCGAGTTGCCGTTCGACGACGCTTTTTTCGACGCGGCCTACGCCACCGAATCGCTGGAGCACGCGGTGGAAATCGAGCGGGCGGTGGCGGAAATCTGCCGGGTCGTGAAACCCGGCGGACGGATCGCGATCATCGACAAAAACGCCGAGCAATGGGGCCGGCTGCGGACGCCGGAATGGGAGCGCTGGTTTCGCCCTAAGGAGTTGGAACGCCTGCTGCGGCGGCACTGCCGCCAGGCGGACAGCCGCTCGATTTCGTATTGGGAAGACGTCGCTCCCGACGGCCTGTTCATCGCCTGGCTGGCGGTCAAGTAAACCGTACCCCTCAAGCTTCCCGCGGTTGCAGCCGATAAGTTGGACGTGCAATGCCTCGTCACTCGGGGTGTGACTGTCGCCGCCGGCCCGCTGGTGGTTGCCTCCGCATGGGCGCGGTGGAAGATAAGCTCCCACTAGTGTCCGGTAAAGTACTTTGCGAAATTCAATAAGTCTCATCCTTGCTAGCGGGTAGCGGGAATTCTGGCCGGGAACGATTTGAACGCTGAGCCGATGAGAATGCCGTCCGCGCCTCTCTC
>JBKQVG010000126.1:0-4723 GCA_052325345.1 Bryobacteraceae bacterium | reverse complement strand
CCAAGCTGAAAGAGCTGGAACGCCGCACCGAACAGGCCCTGGCGCGTTTCGAAGAGCAGGCCCAGGACACCATCGGCAAGATCGGCCAGGGCGCCGACCGCCGCAAGGCCGAGCAGGATGCCCAGCGCCGCGTGTCGAAAACCAAGCGCGAGCTGCGCGAAGAATTCGCCGCCACCGTATTGAATACGGAAGACGACGCGCGCCAGGGAAACATCGCCCCACCGAAGGTGGAAGAAGGCGTGCGGGTGCGCCTGCGCGACGTGCGCGAGCCGGCGCGGGTGCGCCGCCTGCTGTCGAACGGCCGGCTGGAAGTGGAAGCCGGCTTTCTGAAGATGCAGGTATCGATCGACGACGTGCTGGAGGTGCTGCCGGAGGCCGCGGCGCCCGCCGCGAAGCTGCCCCGCAACGTGACCTTCCGCCCGGCGCCCGAGTTGGCGCCGGTGCACCAGGAAATCAACGTGATCGGCCAGCACGCCGAAGAAGCGCGCGACCTGGTGGATGAGTTCCTGGACCGCGCCGTAATGGCTACCGCCTCGCGCGTCCGCATCGTTCACGGATACGGCATGGGCGTCCTGCGCAAGACCATTCACGAGTTACTGAGTCATCACCCGCACGTGAGTAAGTTCTACCCCGCCCCCCAGCAGGAAGGCGGCGCCGGGGCGACCATCGTGGAGCTGCGGGAGTAGACGGTCGATATCTCGCGCCAGGTCGCATTGTCTCGCCATTTTCACGCTGGTAGACTATCCGGGAGGGTCCTATGACTGCGGTCGATACCGTGCTTCGGTTCCTGGAATGCATCAACCGCCGCGACGCCGACAAACTGGCGGAACTGATGGCGGAAGACCATGTGTTCATCGATTCGCTAGGCCAGGCGGTTCGTGGCCGGGAGAAGATGCGCGCCGGCTGGCGAGGCTACTACGCCTTTTGCCCGGACTATTGGGTTTCGCACGAAGCGATATTCCCGAATGGGAACCAGGTCGCCGTGTTCGGCGCGGCGGGCGGAACCATAGCAGCAAACGGCAGACTCGAACCGGAGAACAAATGGCGGACTCCGGCGGCCTGGCTGGCGGTAGTGGAAGGTGGCCTGGTGAAAGAGTGGCGAGTGTACACCGAGAACAAGCCAGTGTTCGACATTGTGGCAAGACTCAAAGGCAAGCCGCAAGAGTAGTCAGTCGATCAACCCATTCCGCACGGCGAATCTCACCAGCTCGTTGATGCTGTGAACGTTGAGTTTTTCCATGATACGGCCGCGGTGCGCTTCCACGGTGTAGACGCTCAAATTCAGCACGGCGGCGATTTCTTTGTTGGTCTTGCCTTCGGCCAACATCTGGAGCACTTCGCGCTCGCGGCCGGTGAGCAGATCGATCGGGTTGGTTACATGCTTTCGATAGTCGTCGAGCACGGCGCTGGAGACCGCCGGGCTGATGTAGCCTTCACCGCCGGCCACGGCGCGGACGGCGGTCAACATATCCTGGGCGGGCGAATCCTTGAGCAGATAGCCGCGGGCGCCGGCGCGCAGGATTTCGCGCACGTAAACCGAGTCCTTGTGCATGCTGAGGGCCAGCACGCGGGTATGCGGAGCTGAGGCGGCCAGGCGGCGGGTGGCCTCGATGCCATTGAGCTCGGGCATGGAGACATCCATGACGACTACGTCGGGCTTGATCTTTTCGGCCAGCTCGACGGCTTCGCGCCCATTGGCGGCCTCGCCCGCGATCTCCATGTCGGGCTGCTCGGCCAGGATCATCTTGAAGCCCTGGCGGACTACGGCGTGATCGTCAGCCAGCAGAATGCGGATGCGTTTCATCGGGCGTTGCCGGGGCGGAGGGGGACCCGGACCTCAATTAGAACACCCTGCCCGGCGCGGGAGCGAATCGATACGTCGCCTCCGGCGCTGCGGGCGCGGGCGCGCATGCCGATCAGACCCATCCCGCCGCTATGGGGCACAGCGGGAAGGCCGCGGCCGTTGTCTTCGATGGCCAGGCGAATCTCGTCGCCCCGCTGGTCGATGCGGATGACAACGCGAGTCGCCGCGGAATGGCGGGCCACGTTGGTGAGCGCCTCCTGGGCGATGCGGAACAGGTGAGTTTCGGTTTCCTCGGCCAGGCGGCCGGACTGGCTCGATTCCACTTTCACATCGACACCGGTGCGGGCGGCGAAGCCTTCCGCCAGCCACCTCAGTCCGGCGTCCAACCCGAAGTCGTCGAGGATGGTAGGGCGCAGGAGCTGCGACATCTGGCGCACATTGCCGATGGCCTCGTCCACCAGCCTGGCGCAGTCTTTCAGCCGATCGGAGTGGACGTCGTCTTTGGCGCTCAATGCCGCCAGATTGGCCTTGACCGCGGTCAGCGACTGGCCGAGCTCGTCGTGCAGCTCATGGGAGAAGCGCTGAGCGGTGGCCTCCTGGGCTTCCATCAGGTGCCAGGACACGCGCGCCAGCTCGGCCGATTGCGCCTCCAGGCCGCGAATCAGGCCGCCGGCCATGCGAATCGTGACCCCGGCGAACACCAGCGCCAGCAGCACGCTGGCGGCGGTGAAGACCACCGTGGTGGAGAGTAGCCGCGCCGAGCGCCGGTCGATTTCGGCCTGCGCGGCGCCGACCTTGCGGTACTCGGCTTCCACCAGCCGCGCCACCACGGAAAGGAAGGCTTCGTGGTCGCGGAACAGCTCGGCCGGCGCGAACGTCTCCGGCGCCTCTTCGGCCAGAATCCGGCGGGCTTCCGCGGAGAAGTTCAGCGAGGATTGCCTGAGACGCTGCCAGAGCGCGCTTTCAGCAGTCCTGGCGCCTTCGAAGGAGATGCGGTCGATATCGCGATCGGCCTCGTCGAGCTGCTTCAGAATCTGCTCGAAATCGACCGAATCGGGGTCGCGCGCCAATACCGCGAACACGTCGCTCACGCTGGTCTGCTGGCGCTCCAGTTCGTCGATCAGACGGGCGGTGACGGACTGCTCCTCCACCAGGCTGGCGGCGCCGAGCTGAATGGAGTGAATGTTGCGCGCGCCGACGATGGCCGCGGCCAACAGCAGCAGGATCACCAGGGTGAACCCGGCAATCAGGGTGACGAAAACGTTGCGGTGGGTGATCTCGCGCGCGGGCATCGAAACGATTCTAACTATAGCTGAGGGCGGAAGCCTTCAGCGATCGGCGATCAGCTTTTGCAGCAGCGTAGCCGGTAGGAGTCTCGTAGCTGAGCGCTGACCGCCGACTGCTGAACGCTGAGAGCTTTTTCCTAACAAACCTTAACCGCCAATGCCCCGAATTCGTGGCCTTTTGTAGCCTGTCGAGGCTATCGGATATTTTTGTCGCTTACCCCAAGATGGAATTGTGAGCGGGCAGTACGGCCCGCCGGGAGAATAAGAAAATGAAAAAGACGCTGACAACCCTTTCACTGGCACTCGCCATGGTGCCCTTCACTTTTGCCGCGCAGACCACTGCGCCCGCCGCCGGCAGCACGGCGAGCACGGCGAAGCCGGCCACGACCAAGACCAAAAAGCACACCAAGCGGGTGAACAAGAAGAACTCGACCGCCGCGCCCAAAGGCAGTACGCCCGCCAGCGCCTCGAAGTAAGTCTCGCGGAGCTCGGAGGAAAGGGGGGTGGCGAAGAGCTGCCCCTTTTTTGCCGATTGTGCGAAGCTGGCGTTCGCCGATCGCCGGCGCTGCGCGGAAAGAAAAGCCGGGACGAATCCAGGCTCAGCCACCTTGACAGGCTGGCCACGGAATTACAAGATTCTGGGCGCGCGGTGGCGGCCGTGGTTCATTTCGGCGGCCCAGCGAAGGTAGCGGAGCAGCGCTTTTCTTTGCCGCCAGGCGAGCGACCAGAACTGGCGGAAGGTAATCCGGTCGGCGTGGACACCCCAGTTAGTTTCCAGCCGCCAGCGCAGGTAGGGGCTCCTCCACGGCCGCAGGCGGTAGCCGCGGGTCAGCCGCCACAGCACCAGCATCATCGCAGCTCTTTTTTGGCGGGCTGCTGGAACTCGGAGGAAGCCTTGGCGGGCGGCGCGCCCTGGTCCGGCGTGGCGAAATAGCCGCTGCGCGTGCGGACGGTTGGACGCCCGGGTGCATTCACCGTGATGTGGATCTTACGATAGGTGGAGTCCATGGCCTGGTTGCTGGGCGTGTACTCGATGGTGTACTGACTGCGGATATCGCGCGCCACCTGCTGAGCAATGCGGTCCACCTCGGCCAGCTCGCGGGGAAAGTAGGCTTCGCCGCCGGTGGCCGTGGCCAGGTCTTCCAGGGCGCGTTTGGCGCGGGCGGCTTCGCGCCGCTCCTCTTCGCTCAGCAAGCCGACCGAATAGATCAGCACGTCGCTCTGCTGCGCCGCTTTGACCAGGTTTTCCAGGCTGATCACGCTGGAATTATCGTTGCCGTCGGTCACCACCACCAGGACCTTTTTGTCGCGGTGGGCCTTCTCCTTCAAGTGATCGATGGACATGCGGATGGCGTCGCGCATGGCGGTGCCGCCGCGGGCATCGATGCGGCTGAGGGCTTCTTCCATTTCGCCGATGTCGTTGGTGAAATCCTTGCCGTGCGGCAGGTCGAGGAAAGCCTCGTCGTTGAAGTTCACCACGAAGACCTCATCTTCGGGGTTGGATGCCTTGACCAGGGCCAGGGCGGCGGCGGCCACCTTGGCCCTTTTTTCGCGCATGCTGCCGCTGTTGTCGATGATCAGGCCGAGCGAAACCGGCACGTCCTCGCGCTTGAAAACCTTAATTGACTGCTGG
>JBKQVG010000125.1:0-8634 GCA_052325345.1 Bryobacteraceae bacterium | reverse complement strand
TTGCGATCCACCCAGTAGCGCGCCCCATCTTCATCGCGGCGGCTGCGATCGATCCGCCACTTACCCTCGACCAGCACCAGGTGATCCTGCCTTTCGCGCGCGCAGCGAAACAGGTGCAGGCTCTTGTCCAAAGCCCTGAGACGATAGCGCGCGGTCTCGGAAAGCTGGACCGTGGCGCCCGAGCCGTCCACCGTGAGCCGTCCGATCTTAAAGTAGCAGCGCACCGGCGCGCCCGCTTTTTTCGACTGCGACCGCACCGCCGCCAGCGCGTCGTCGTGACTTGCGCTCCGGCCATTGGCCACGCTGGTGTACGCGGGCGCAAATACATTCTCGAGGGCCTGATAGTCCTTCATCTCGAAGGCGCTTGCATATTGGCGGTATACCGCTTCGATCTGTTTGCGGTCGCTCGAAGCGGCGGCGAGCAAAGGGAACGAGATCAAAAAGGCGGCGGCGATCCGTATCGGGTGCATTCGGTTCCTACCCGCCATGCTAACCTAATCTCCGTCGCATGAAAATTGCCGGGATCCGTTGTTTCCTTCTTTCTTATCCGTTTCCCCAACCGATCCGGTTGCCTTTCTGGGGCGGTGAGCGAACCATTCTGAAGCGCGACGCCATGTTCGTCCGCGTGGAAGCGGACAACGGGCTGGTGGGATACGGTCCGGGCCTGGCCAGCGAAGCCGCGGCCGGCGCCGTCGAAGAGGTCGTCGCGCCCTTTCTGCAGGGAAAGGTCTTGGCCGATCCGGACGCATTGCGAGTGCTGTTCCTCGAAGGCCCCGGGAAGAACCCCGCGATGGCCAAGCTTTACGGAGCGGTGGAAATCGCTCTCTACGATTTGATCGGCAAATGGCTGGGCGCGCCGCTGTCGGAGTTGATCGGCGGCCGGGTCCGCGACCGCATTCGTCTGTACGGCAGCGCCGGAATGTACATGCCGCCGGAGGCGTACGCGGCTGAAGCCGAGGCGGTGGAAAAACTCGGGTTTCGCGCTTACAAAATGCGTCCCGGCTCCGGGCCCGACCAAGACCTGGAAGCGGTGCGGCAGACGCGGGGCGCGGTGCGGCCGGATTTTGAGCTGATGGTGGATGCCCACACCTGGTGGCGCATGGGCGACCGCAGTTATAGCCTGGAAGCGATCGAATCGCTGGCCCGCCAGATGGCCCGGTACGACGTCGCCTGGCTAGAAGAGCCGCTGCCGCCGGACGACCATGCCGCCTACCTGGCGCTCCACGAAAAGGATATTCTGCCGCTCGCTTCCGGCGAGCACGAGCCCAGCGAAGCCGGCTTCCTCGACCTGATCCTCTCCGGGGCCGTCGATTACGTCCAGATGGACGTCTGCTGCCAGGGTGGCTACAGCCTGGGACGGCGCCTGTTTTCGCAAATCGCCAACCAGGACCTGCGTTTCGCCTTTCATAGCTGGGGCACGGCACTGGAAGTGGTCGCTGCCGCCCACCTGGGCGTATGCTGGCCCGAAACGTTGGTGGAATGGCTGGAGTATCCCTGCTACTCGACCCCCGGCCGCGCCGGCATGTATCCCTTTCCGCTGGCCGCCGAGATTCTGGCCGAACCGCTGGAACTCGATGCCGGCGACCTAATCGTGCCGCGCCAGCCCGGGCTGGGTGTCACCGTCGATGAATCCGTGGTCGAACGCTACCCCTGGATTCCAGGCCCGTGGTCCTACTTCAGGACCGATTCACCGGCGGAAACCCACGGCGTCACGAGCGACCACAGCATTCGCTGAGGTGAACGCGGCGCGGCCTCTCAGGCTGCAGTGCCCGCACTCATGCGGGCGCATTCGGCGCGAATCAAGCGTCCCGAAGAGTCGGGACGCGGCAGACTAAGAGTCCGCGCCACGTACTGAATGGCGCGCCCCCGGAACGTAGGTGCGCAGAAAGCGGCTGGCGGTGGCGGCGCGGATCTCGGGCTGGGGACCTTCTTCGGGCAGCAGCCAAACTTCGCTGCGGCGATAGGTCTGAGCGCCGATATTGCCGGCGCCTTCGATCGCGATCCACAACTGGCACGCGCGGCGCTCCGGCGTTTCGCTTGCTCCCGGGGCAAGCCGCACGAGCTCTGTAACGAAGTGCTTCGAGCGAACCAATTCCTCATGGCCGGGGCCGAGCGGCACTGGCTTGACGGCGCCGGGATGCACGCCCAGGCCAGCGATCGGCAAGGCCCGCTCCACCTGGAGCGGGCGGGGGCGGCCGTAGTCCCAGAGCCGGTAGGTAACGTCGGAATGCTGCTGGATTTCGCAGAGCACGATACCGGCGCCGATGGCGTGTACGGTATGGGCGGGGGTGAAGTAGGTTTCGCCGGCACGGACCGAGAGCCAGTTCACCAATCGCTCGATTTCGCCGCTGTGCGTGGATTCGGCCAGCTCCGCCCTGGTAATGGTCCGGCGGAAGCCCAGGGCAATCGCGGCGCCCGGTTCGGCTTCCAGAATGTGCCACATTTCGGTTTTGCCGCGCGGCCCGGCTTCACCGTCATCGGGATGCACCTGAATGGACAGCCGCTCGGAGGTGAAGATCAGCTTGACCAGCAGAGGCAAGTCGCGGTCCGCCAGATACCAAGCCTCGCCGATGGGCTCATTCGCATCCGGGAACCATGGCGATAAGCGCTCTTTCCCCCACACCTTTTCGCGCAGGGATGGTTGGAGGCGCAGGGCTTCCGGCATCCTCAGCGGCGCTCCACGATGAATCGATGAATGCGCTCCAGCCCGCGCTCCAGCTCGGCCATGGACGTGGCGTAGGAGATGCGAACGTGGCGGTCCGTGCCGAAGGCCTCGCCCGGCACCACGGCCACTTGGGCTTCAGAGAGCAGGCGCTCCGAAAATGCCACGGTATCGGCTATGCCACCGCGGCCGATCGCCACGCCCACGTTCGGATATGCGTAGAACGCCCCGCGCGGCTCGGCGCATTCCACGCCGGGGATGGCGCGCAGCCGCCGGACCACGAAATCGCGCCGTTTGCGGTACTCGGCAAGCATGGCGGCGATGGATTCCTGCGGCCCCAGGAGCGCTTCCACGGCGGCTTTCTGCGCAATCGAAGTGGGATTGGAAGTCGAGTGACTTTGCAGCTTGCCCATGGCGGTAACGATGGGTGCGGGCGCCAGCGCGAAACCGATGCGCCATCCGGTCATGGCGTAGGTTTTGGAGAGCGATCCGGCTACCAGCACGGTCTCCTTGGCGTCCGGCATGGCGGCGATGGAGAACGGCGCGCCGCTGTACAAAAACTGGCAGTAGCATTCGTCGGTGAGCAGGTAGATGCCGCGGTCGCGCGTCAGCTTGAAGATCTTTTCGAATTCGCGGCGGTCGAGCACGGCGCCGCTGGGGTTTGAGGGCGAATTGATGACGACCAGTTTGGTGTGCTGGTTCAGAAACGGCTCGATCATGGCCGCCGTCAGGGCGAAGCCCCGGCGCTCGTCGGTATCCACGAACACGCACTTGCCGCCGGCGAAATTCACCACGTCGCGGTAAGTCACCCAGTAGGGAACGGGGATGACCACCTCGTCGCCGGGGTTGACGAGCGACTGCGTCAGATTGAAAATGGCGTGCTTGCCGCCCACCGTGACCAGGCATTCGTTGGGCTTGTAATCGGTGCCGAAATCGAGTTTGTGGCGCTGGCAGACGGCTTTCTTCAGTTCCGCGGTGCCGCCCGCCGGAGTGTACTTGGTGAAATTCTCCTCGATGGCCCGAATGCCGGCTTGCTTGATGTTGTCGGGCGTGGGGAAGTCGGGTTCGCCGGCTCCGAAATCGACCACGTCCACGCCTTCGGCGCGAAGCCGGATGGCCTCGGCCCCGACTTTCATCGTCGACGACTCGCTGATGGAGGAAATTCGTTCGGCAATTCGATTGGCGGCCGCCTGCATAATGGGTTACTCGACCTCCGCGCGTTGATGTTCGGACAACCGGCGGTGCAGCCGCGCTTCCACCGAAGGCGGCACCATGCCGGAGATGTTCCCGCCCAATCCAAAAACCTCCTTCACCAGGCGGGAGCTGATGAACGAGTTCTCTTCGTGCGACATCAGGAATACGGTTTCGATGCCCGGCTGGAGCCGATGATTCATGTGCGCCATTTGGAGTTCGTATTCGTAGTCGGAAATGGCGCGGATGCCGCGCAGCACCACCGTGGCGGAGCAGGCGGCGGCATGCTCCACCAGCAGCCCCGTAAAGGAGTCTACCTCCACGTTGGGATGCTCATGAACCACTTCGCGGAGCATTTCAATGCGCTCTTCGAGGGAAAACAACGGCATTTTGTCGTGGTTGCGGAGAACCGAAACAACCAGCCTGTCGAACAGGCGCGCACCTCGCCGGATGAGGTCGAGATGACCGTTCGTGATGGGATCGAACGACCCCGGATAGATTGCAATTACAGTGTGCGGTTTCGGTGACAACCGGGTCGCTTCACTTTCCAAGGATTCCGAAATCGGGCGCGTTTCATAGTGTAGCAAGGCCGCTGGGTCCGTTGGGTCCCAACCTGGGCTTTGGGTCGGTTGGGCTCGCGTTGGGTTCGTTTTTGCAACTCTTCCTTTATTTTCAATAACTTCTTGGGTTCGAATGCTGCATCTTTTTGGGAAAAGCCTGGATGCGGCCCGTATACAGCCAGCGTTGGCACGGCGCATCGAAGCGGTATTGGCCGGTGAAACGGGAACGCGTTGCGGCGACAAGATACCCCGCCACCAGAGTACAACAAGGGCTTGCGGAGGGAGAGGATAAGTGATTTATTTTCATCCAAAAAATGGTTGTGAACGGGGTTTACGGGCCGTGCCGGCAAGTACCGCGCGCCGGCTCGGATCGGTTCCCGTGATACCCTGAAACAATCGAAGGATGCTGAAGCGCAGGAGGACATGGATCGTACTGGTGTTGGCGGCGGCCGCGCACGCGGCTTCAGCCCCGGGTTATTCGGGCGCCGCGGCCTGCGCCAAGTGCCACGCCGGGGTTGCGCATCAGTGGGCCGGGTCGCGCCACAGCAAGATGGTGCAGCCGGCCACGCGCGCCGCCGTGCGCGGCGACTTCACCGCAGCGCGCGTGGTGCTGCGCGGATCGGCCTACGGGCTGTCGGCGCGGAACGGGTCCTATTACGTAACCGAATCCGACCTGACCGGGAAGCCGCGCGAACATCGCGTCGATTACACGCTCGGCAACCGCCGCATCCAGCACTACCTGACCACTCTGGCGGACGGCCGCATCATCGTGCTGCCGCCGAGCTGGGACATTCAGCGCGAGCAGTGGTTCCACAACGCGGACGTGGCCGACCCGGAAGATATTCCGGGCGTCGCCGTGCAGCTCTGGAACAAGTCCTGCTATAGCTGCCACGTCAGCCAGCAGCAGAAGAATTTCGACGTGGCCACGCTGCGGTACCGCAACGCCTGGATCGATTTCGGCGCCAATTGCGAGCGCTGCCACGGGCCTGGCAGTCAGCACGTGGCGGATTATTCGACCGCCGTTCCACCCAAAGGACCGGTGCGCGATATCGTGCTGCAGACGCGCCTCGACGCAGCCCGGAACACCATGGTGTGCGCCCAGTGCCATTCTTTCCGCGACATCTACGTGGACGGATTCCGGGCCGGCGACGATTACTACGACCACTTTCTGCCCATTCTGGAATACAGCCTGCCCGACAGCGAGGACCCCGCGTTCTGGCCCGATGGCAGCACCCGCCGCTTCTCCAACGATTCCATGGGACTGTGGCAGAGCCAATGCTACCTGAAAGGCCGCGTGACCTGCGTGGGATGCCACGTGGAAGCGCACAACACCAACATCGACAAAAACCCGCAGCTCCGTCCCGATGCCAACGCGCTGTGCACGCATTGCCACGAATCCATCGGCCAGGCGCTGGCGGCGCACACCCATCACGCTCCCGCCAGCACCGGCAGCTCCTGCGTGGAGTGCCACATGCCGCGCACGGTGCTGAGCATCAAGGCCCAGATTCGCGACCATTCGATGAGCATTCCGGTTCCGGAAAACACCATCCGCCACGGCATTCCCAACGCCTGCAACAATTGCCACAAAGACCGCGACGCCCGGTGGACGCTGGCGGCGATGACGAAATGGTACGGCAGCCAATCGCGCCAGAAGCTGATCCGCCGCGCCGATGCCTTCGCCGCCGCCCGCAGGGGCGATGAGGGCGCGATTCCGGCCTTGCTCGATATCTTTCAAACGTCCGCCGAGGGTCCGCTGCCGCGCGCCAACGCGCTGGGATATCTGACCCGCTTTGCGAGCGATCCGCGCGTGTACCCGGCCATGTCGCAGGCGCTGCGTGATCCCGAGCCGCTGGTGCGCGCGGTGGCGGCAACCCGCATGGCGCCGGGGCAGTTCGACCGGACGGCGGCGGTCGAATCCCTGGTACACGCGTTGGGCGATGCGGCGGCCATCGTGCGCATCGGCGCCTTAACCAACCTGGTCAGCCTGGGTATTCGGGAGCTGCCCGGCGAGGACGGCGCGCGTTTCGGGCAGGCCCGCCAGCTTTTCCTGGCGCGGGCCGCGCTCGGTTCCGACGACGCCGAGCAGCAGAGCGCGCTGGGCACGTTCTTCCTGCTCACCGCCGCTCCGGACGATGCCGTGCGCGCGTTCGAAAACAGCCTGCGCCTCGATCCCAGCTATCCCGCCCAGTACCTGCTGGCCGGGGCCTACGCCGAAAAGAACGACCTCGCCCAAGCCAGCAAGATTCTGCTCGCCATCCCTCCCGGCGATCCGCAGTACGACAAGTCCCAGCGCCTGCTGCGCGTCATCGAGGCGCGGACGGCATCGCACTGAGTGGGACAGGCCTCCTGGCCAGTCGCTGGAGTTTCTATATTCTGGTGGGGCAGACCCACAGAAAACGATGGGCTGCCCCAAGGCGATGCGACGGGAAATGCAGCGTTTACGAGTTGCCCAGAAATAAAACGTGGACGTAGATGCCCAGCCGGGCGTTGTAAGCCAGATAGTAGCCGGGGGCGTCGGGATCTTCGTAGATTACGATGTTGTCGGAATCCCACAGCCAATCGCCGCAATAGCCGATATCCGCCGGGGCCACGGAGAAGTAGAATCCCCCGAACCAGAAGCGCGACGGGCCGCCTCCCGCCAGGCGAAAGACGTGGCTGGGACCGAAACCGCCATTGAAATGGCCGTGCTCCCAGGGGTGGGCCAAATGGTACCTCGGATCGTTCGGGCCGGTGCGCCCTACCCACTTGTTGCCATCCACGTGGGGAGCGTCCGGGTGCCCGGGCTTGGCGTTGTAATGGGCGGGAGCCGCCACCGTCGTGCGCATCGGCGCCGGACCCTTAGCGGGAGGTTTTGAGGGAGTGAACTTGCCGTGAGCGGGGCCGCCGTGTTCCTGACCGCCGCGCTCTTGCGCGAATCCGGCGCTGCATGCCGCGAATGCGAGTACCGTGAGTAAACCAACGGCGTATTTCATAGGTCTTGATCTTATCACGGCCAGCGGCGCTTGTACCGGCGGGGCGTTTCGTTGTAAGGTAGCAAAGAAAAGGCGAAAATGGAAATGAACTTATCGCTCGGGTTTCCGGAATTCACCGAGGAGCTTTCGCACCGCTCCCGGCCGTCGCTCGATGCGGTGGTGGCGGGGTTCCGCTCCGCTCACCTGGAGCCCGATTCACCGGTGCGGGCCATCCACCACCAGCAGGCGGCCGAGGGAGTGTATGCCGAGATATCCGCCGCGGTCGACCCCCGGCTGCGGGCCGCGCTCGAAAAACGCGGCATCGCGCGGCTCTATTCGCACCAGGCCGAAGCTTTCGAGCGCATCGACGCCGGCCGCAACGTGGTGATTGTCACCCCCACGGCCAGCGGCAAAACCCTGTGCTACAACCTGCCGGTATGGAACCGGTTGATGCGCGACGCGGACGCCCGGGCCATGTACCTGTTCCCTACCAAGGCCCTGGCGGAGGACCAGTTGCACGAGTTTCAGACCGCCGTCGAAGATATGGGCGCCGATATCCGCGCCTTCACTTACGACGGCGACACGCCGCAGGATGCCCGCAAAGCAATTCGCCAGCGGGCCAACGTGGTGCTGACCAATCCGGACATGCTGCATTCCGGCATTCTGCCGCACCATACCCGCTGGGCGCGCTACTTCGAAAGCTTGCGTTATATCGTAATCGACGAGTTACATTACTATCGCGGCGTGTACGGCAGCCACCTGGCCAATCTGCTGCGGCGGCTGCGGCGAATTTGCGAGTTTTATCATTCCAAACCGCAATTCATCTGCTGCTCCGCCACCATCGCCAACCCGCGCGAGCTGGCCGAAGCCGTCACCGAAGAAGAGTTCGAACTGGTGGAGCGCAACGGAGCGCCGCGCGGTGAGAAGTTCTTCATCTTCTACAATCCGCCGGTGGTCAACCGCCAGCTCGGAATCCGCCGCAGCTACATCCACGAAACCCGCCGCGTGGCGATGGAGTTTCTGGAGCGGAACTTACAAACCCTGATTTTCGCCAATAACCGGCTGGCCACCGAGTTACTGGTGACTTAACTGAAAGACGCACAGGATCGCGGCCGGGTGCCCACGGAAACCGTGCGCGGCTATCGCGGCGGCTATCTGCCCAAGGAGCGCCGGGAGATCGAACGGCGCCTGAGGGAGGGACAGATCCGGGCGGTGGTGGCGACCAACGCGCTGGAACTCGGGATCGACATCGGCTCGCTCGATGCCGTGG
>JBKQVG010000124.1:0-5798 GCA_052325345.1 Bryobacteraceae bacterium | reverse complement strand
CCTGTCCGAGCGTAACCAACCCTTCATCGGCGAAGGCTCTCATCAGGTTGAGGCTGTGGCCGATGGCGGAAAAGCCGTGATCGGAAACCACCGCAACCGCGTAGTCCGGACGAGCCGTGCGGGCGGTTTCCTCCAGTTGTCCGAGCATCTCGTCGATCGCCTCCAGGGTGCGATTGGATTCGGGGCTGAACGGGCCGGTGGCGTGCTGCAGGTGATCGAGCGCCGCCAGATGGACGGTCATCAATTGAGGTTTCCCGTGCCGCAGGATCCAGGCCGCGTAGCGCGTGCGTCCCCAGTCGCCGGGGACGGCGTCGTCCAGGTCGAGGACGTACGGGCCCGCCTCTTTTTCGATCTCCGCCACGAGTCCCGGCGTGCTCAACGCGCGCAGCAGTTTGAGGTCGTCGGCGGATTTCGGAGCGCGCCAGTATTCGGGAACGTTGTAGCGGATTCCCTTGGCGCCCACGCTGACCGGCCAGGAGACGCTCCCCACGGCCATGCCGGCCTTCGCGGCGGCGTCCCACAAGGTGGGTACGGCGATGTCTTCGCTGTACCAATACCAGCCGTCGAAGTTCTTGCCCAGCGGATCGAAGGTGATATTGGAATAAATTCCATGCTTGGCCGGCCAAACGCCGGTCAGCAGAGTGGTATGGCTCGGATAGGTTACGGTGGGCAACACACCGCGCACGCCGGATGCGTGGGCTCCGTCCCGCAGGATGGCGCGCAAATGGGGAATCTTCAGGCCGTGCGCATCGGCCTGGAGAAGGTAGTCGGGCCGGAGGCCGTCGATGGAAATGAGCAGAAGCGCCCGGCCGAAAGCCCACGAAGACGCCAGAATCAGCAGGAAAACCGCAAAAAGGCAGCGACGCATGGCAGCCATGATAACTCCTGGCGGGGCGGAGGCAAGCCCAAAAACAATCGCGGCCGCTTTCCCGGGCCAAGGAGCACTCAGGCACCTGACGCCGCGCCGGGGGATTGTCAAACGGGGTGAGGAGTCTTAAAGTAAGTTACGCAAGGGCCCGCGCCGGTAACGAAAGCCGGGGGCCTCGCAAGGATTAGGGATCTATTCATGAGACTCGCCACATCCATGAGCCGGCTCGGCGTCGAATCGGCCTTTGACGTCCTGTTACGCGCGCGCGCACTGGAAGCGCAAGGCCGAAGCGTGATTCATCTGGAGCTCGGTGAACCCGACTTTCCGACGCCGGCGCACATTGTCGAAGCCGCCAAGAAGGCCTTGGACGAAGGCTGGACCCACTACGGGCCGACCCCCGGACAGCCGGAGTTGCGGGAGGCCATCGCCGCCTACGTGGCGCGGACCCGCGGAATTCCGGTGGAGCCGCGAAACGTTTCCGTCGTGCCGGGCGGCAAACCGATCATATTTTTCGCCTTGACGGCGCTCCTGGAACCGGGCGATGAAGTGATATACCCGAATCCGGGGTTTCCCATTTATGAATCCATGATCCGGTTTCTCGGCGCCAAGCCGGTGCCGGTTCCTTTGGAGGAGAAGCGCGGGTTCTGCTTCGATCTCAACTTATTCAGCGACTCCCTCACGCCAAGAACCAAGCTGGTGATTCTGAATTCCCCCCAGAATCCCACCGGGGGAATGATACCGGCCGGAGACCTGGGCCGAATCGCCGAACTGCTGCGGGACCGCGACGCGATGGTGTTGAGCGACGAAATTTATTCGCGGATTGTTTACACGGGCGAGCCTCCGGTGTCCATCTCGAGCTTCCCCGGCATGCTGGAAAAGACCATCGTCCTGGACGGTTTCTCCAAGGCCTACGCCATGACCGGCTGGCGCATCGGATACGGCGTCATGCCCACCTGGCTGGTGGACGCGGTGACGAAACTGATGGTGAATTCGAATTCGTGTACCGCCAGCTTCACCCAGCGCGCCGGCATTGCCGCCCTTACCGGCCCCCAGGATTCGGTGGCCGCGATGGTGGCCGAATTCCGCCGCCGCCGCGACGCGATCTGCAAAGAGCTGAACGAGATCCCGGGTTTCCGATGCGCGGTTCCCGCGGGCGCGTTCTATGCCTTCGCCAATGTAACCGGAACCGGGATGGAATCGAAAGAACTGGCGGACCTTTTGCTTGAGGAAGCGGGCGTGGCGGGCGTGGATGGCGGATGTTTCGGCGAATATGGAGAAGGTTATATCCGCTTCAGCTACGCCAACGCGCTTCCCAACATCCTGGAAGCGACGGACCGGATGAAGCGGCTCTCCGAACGCTGGGAGAGACTCGCCGCCGTGCGGTGACCGATGTGTACCGTGGGTAATGAAGCGCGGAGGGCCGGAGGTGGGACAGACCATGGTTTTTCGTGGTCTGTCAGCGCCGCGCCAGGCCAACTGCCTGACAGACGACAAAGGACGATCGTCTGTCCCACCCGGTTTTTTGCGTCTTCCAAGTTCGGCCGGCCACGTGCGCCGGCCGTTGTGTCTGCAACCGTAAGTTCAGTATCCAAGTTCGATCTGAATATTAAGCGAGGTTATCCATGTCGACAACCGCAATTGAACGAGCTGTAAACAACCCATACGAAGCCGCACTCGAGAATTTCGACCTGGCGGCAAACGCGCTGGAACTCGATGAGAACATCCGCGCGATGATCAAATACCCGGAGCGCATACTCTCGGTGAGCGTGCCGGTCCGCATGGACGGTGGAAACATCGTCCGCTTTGAAGGCTACCGCGTACAGCACAGCACCATGCGCGGCCCATCCAAGGGCGGCATCCGTTTCCATCCCAACGTCACCCTGGACGAGGTCAAGGCTCTGGCCATGTGGATGACGTGGAAGTGCGCCGTGGTGAACATCCCCTTTGGCGGGGCCAAGGGCGGGGTCACCTGCAACCCCAAGCGGATGTCGCTGGGCGAGCTGGAGCGGCTCACGCGGCGCTACGCCAGCGCCATCCTGCCGATCATCGGCCCGGAACGCGACATTCCCGCGCCGGACGTCTACACCACGCCGAAGATCATGGCGTGGATCATGGACACGTTCAGCATGAACAAGGGTTACCCGGTGATGGGCGTGGTCACCGGCAAGCCCATCAGCCTGGGCGGGTCGCTGGGCCGAAACGAGGCCACCGGCCGGGGTTGCTATTACACCGTGCTCAGCAGTTGCCAGCACCTGAAGATCCCCGTGAAAGGCGCCCGCGTGGTGGTGCAAGGATTCGGCAACGCCGGGTCGATCGCGGCTCACCTTCTGGACAGCGCGCAAGCCGTGGTCATCGCCGCCAGCGATTCCACGATTGCCATCTACAACCGCCACGGTCTCGATATTCCCAAGCTCATCATGCACAAGGAGCGAACCGGCAGCTTGCGAGGCTTCCCCAACGCCGAGGAGATCTCGCCCGAGGAGCTGCTGAGCATGGAATGCGAAATCCTCATCCCGGCCGCGCTCGAAAACGCGCTTACCGTGGACAATGCTCCCGCCGTGCGCGCCCGCATCGTGGCCGAAGCGGCCAACGGACCAGTCACTCCCGAAGGCGACCGCATCCTCGACCAGAAGGGCGTTTTCCTGATCCCCGACATCCTCTGCAATGCCGGCGGGGTAACGGTGTCCTATTTCGAGTGGGTCCAGGATGAGAACCATCTCTTCTGGGACGAGCAGGACGTCAATTCCCGGCTGGAGAAAGTGATGACGCGCGCCTTCAACGACGTGCTCGGCATTCAACAGGATCGCAAGGTCAGCATGCGCCTGGCGGCCAACATGCTGGGCGTGAGCCGCGTGGCCGAAGCCAACCGCATCCGCGGCCTGTACCCGTAAGAGCGGCGGTCTTTTTGCCGCCGTTGCTTCCCGTGGCGCAGACCATCGTCTTGGGTGGTCTGCCCCTCAGGCAGTCTTCTTCCTGGAGTTACCATACGCTCGTGCAACCCTCCGCAGCGATTGTGCTGGCCGCTCTCCTGGCAGCGAGCGCCGGCCCTGCCCGTTCTCAGCAGGTGGAACTGATTCAAAACGTCTCGGCCCGCGCGGGCCAAAGTTTGGATGGTCCCTGGCAGTTTCTGATGGATCCGTACGACGCCGGGTACGTGGATTTTCACCTGAACCCGCTCAAAGACGGCGGCCTTGGCGCGGGGCGCGAACCGGGCGGCATCGGCGACAAATTCGAGCTCGGGTTCCTGCCGGCCACGCCCACCCTGCAGGCGCCGGGCGATTGGAATACCCAGCGGCCGGAGCTGCTCTGGTATGAGGGCATTCTCTGGTATCGCCGCGATTTCACCTGGTCGCCGCGGCCCGGCCATCGCCAGTTCCTGTGGTTCGGCGCGGCCAACTACCAGGCCGTGGTATTTCTGAACGGCGAGAAACTGGGCCAGCACGAGGGCGGCTTCACCCCGTTCCAGTTCGAAGTAACCGGGAAACTCAAGCCCGGCCACAACGCGGTCATCGTGCGGGTGGACGATTCGCGCCATCCCGACGCCATTCCGCCCACCATGACGGATTGGTTCAATTACGGCGGCCTGACGCGCGACGTGCGCCTGCTGGAGGTGCCGGAGACGTTTGTCGAGGACTATTTCGTGCAGCTCGAAAAAGGCTCCCAGCGCCGCGTCGCCGGATGGGTGCGCTTGAACGGACCGCATGCGCGCCAGAAGGTCGCCATCCGGATTCCGGAAGCGGGAGCTTCGGTGGAAGCGGAGACCGACGCCAATGGAATGGCGCGATTCAGCTTCGATGCCACCCTTTCGCTCTGGTCGCCCGATAATCCCAAGCTGTACGAAGTGACGGTGGAAGCGGAGACGGATCGCGTCGGCGACCAAATCGGTTTCCGCGGCATCGCGGTCTCCGGCGCCAGGATTCTGCTCAACGGCAAGCCGCTCTTCCTGCGCGGGGTGGCCATTCACGCCGAAGCCCCCGTCCGTTCGGGCCGCGTGTACTCGGAAGCCGACGCCCGCACGCTGCTCGATTGGGCCAAGGATCTGGGCTGCAATTACGTTCGTCTGGCGCACTATCCCCACGATGAAGCGATGACCCGCCTGGCCGACCGCATGGGCCTGCTGGTGTGGTCGGAAGTGCCGGTCTACTGGGCGGTGGAATGGGAAAATCCGGTGGCCTATGCCAAGGCCGAGCGCATGCTTACGGAGATGATTACGCGCGACAAGAACCGGGCCTCCATCGCGTTGTGGTCGGTGGCCAACGAAACTCCGCTGGGTGATGCGCGCACGAAGTTTCTGGCCGGCCTGGCGGCCAAGGCGCGCGAGCTGGACTCCACCCGGCTGGTCACCGCCGCGACGCTGCCGCACACCAGCGGGGACACGACCACCATCGAAGATCCGCTGGGCCAATATCTGGACGTGCTGGGGTTGAACGAGTACGTGGGCTGGTACGACGGCGGGCCGGACAAAATCGACCGCATGACTTACACTACCCGCTACGACAAACCGCTGATCATGAGCGAATTCGGAGCCGCAGCCGTCTTCGGCGCCCACGGCGGCGAAAATACGCCGTGGACCGAAGAGTATCAGGCCAACGTCTACCGCCGCCAGGTGGCCATGTTCGGCCGCATCCCCTTCCTGGCGGGCACCTCGGCCTGGATCCTGATGGACTTCCGCTGCCCGCGCCGATTCCTGAGCGGCATTCAGGATTATTACAACCGCAAGGGCTTGTTGAGCGACCGCGGCGAAAAGAAACAAGCCTTCCACGTGCTGCGCGATTTCTACCTGGAAAAAGCCAAGAAGTAACGGCGCGGGCCTCGCAGCCTGCCGAGCCGGGATTCCGAACTGGGCGCGCGACATAAGAGTGGAGTAGCTGCCCCACAGAGCAGCAGAGCCGCTTCGTGGGGAAGCATCGTGTGTTGAGCGAGACAAGCG
>JBKQVG010000123.1:0-15403 GCA_052325345.1 Bryobacteraceae bacterium | reverse complement strand
TTTGCGCAAATAGGACATTATCATTTTGCGGCGACAGATTGCGCCCCGCCCGTTCCATTCCGCCGCGGGATTTGGTAGGCTCGTTTGCGGACCCTATGATGCGTCAACTTTACCGATATTCTTTAGCGCTTTTCGCGCTCACAGCGGCCGCGGCCGCCGGCCTGGACGGCAATTGGGTGGTGCGCCAGGACATGCACGATGGAACCTTCCACAACACCTACTTCCATCTGCGAATGGAAGCGGGGCGGATCACCGGCTCGATCCGTTCCACCCAAGCCTTCTACAAAATCACGGAAAGCACCGGTGGCGCCGATGGCTTCACCATCACCGGCAGCATGATGGATGGCCGCAACGAACGCAAAGTCGTCTACGAGGGCAAGCTGGTGGGCGAGGAACTGCACATCGGCACGCGGCGCGGCAACGGACCGCTCTCGGAAATGGTGGCCGTCCGCACCGCCGAGGGCGAAGGCGCCATGCCGGCGCGCATCGTCCCGCCCAAGCTTCACCAAGTGCCGGACAACGGACTGGTGCGCACCCCGCCCATGGGCTGGAATAGTTGGAATAAGTTCGCCGGCCGCGTGACCGCCGAAGACGTGCGCGGCATGGCCGACGCGATGGCGTCGAACGGCATGAAAGACGCCGGCTACATTTATATCAATATCGACGATACCTGGGAAGGCGAGCGCGACGCCCAGGGTAATATCCAGTCCAACAAGAAGTTTCCCGACATGAAGGCGCTGGCCGATTACGTTCACGGCAAGGGACTGAAGCTGGGGATCTATTCCTCTCCCGGCCCGAATACCTGCGCGGGTTACGAGGGCTCCTACGGCCACGAGGCGCAGGACGCCCGCACGTATGCGGCCTGGGGCATCGACTATCTGAAGTACGACTGGTGCGGCGCGCGCAATCTCTACAGCGACGAGGAAATGCAGGCGGTTTATCAGAAGATGGGCGACGCCCTGCGCGCCTCCGGCCGTCCGATTGTCTACAGCCTGTGCCAGTACGGCCGCGACGATGTGTGGAAATGGGGACCCGCGGTGGGCGGAAATCTCTGGCGCACCACCGGCGACATTCGCGATTCCTGGGCTTCCATGTCGCGCATTGGATTCGGCCAGAACGACCTGGCGCCTTACGCCAGCCCAGGCCATTACAACGATCCCGACATGCTCGAAATCGGCAACGGCGGCATGACCGACGAGGAATACCGCACCCACATGAGCTTGTGGTCGATGCTGGCCGCGCCGTTGCTGGCCGGCAACGATTTGCGCGACATGTCTCCCGCGGTCGCGGCCATTCTCACCAATCGCGAAGTCATCGCCATCGATCAGGACCCCGCCGTTCACCAGGGCCATCGCGCATCCCAGAACGGAGAGCGGGAAATCTGGATTCGCCCGCTGGCCGACGGTTCGACCGCGGTCGGGCTTTTCAATCGCTCCGAGGTGGAGGCCAGGATAGCGGTGAAGTGGGCCGGCCTGGGGCTGGGCGCGCAACCCCACGTGCGCGACCTCTGGCTCCATCAAGACGGGGCCAGCGGGGCCGAATACACGGCCAGCGTGCCGGCCCACGGCGTGGCGCTGTTACGCGTGCGCAAGTAGTTATATAATTTAGTGCTCGTGATCGCAATGCTTCCGTCGGGCGCGGCGTGGTGAATCGGGTGCAGCTGGATCGACTACGCTCGCTGATCGTCGCGAAGCAGAACCCATCGACCGTTATCCATTCGGCACGGACGGCAGTCGCGGCGGTGGTTTCCTTGCTGGTGGCGCGATCGTTCCGGCTGCCGGAGGCTTACTGGGCCGCGATCACGACCCTGATCGTCATGCAATCGACCCTCGGGGCGGCCCTGCCTGTTTCGGCACAGCGGCTCGTGGGAACAGCCGTGGGAGCGGCGTTCGGAGCGCTGGCCGGCGCCTGTTTCGCGGGCAATGCTCTGGTTTTCGGCATAGGCGTTTTTGCCATTGGACTTCTCTGCGCCGCCTTCCGGGTCGAGCGCAGCGCGTATCGGTACGCCAGCATCACATTGGCGATTGTGATGCTCATCACCCGCGCCAGCAGCGAATGGGTCGTAGCGGTCCATCGGTTCCTCGAGGTCTCGATCGGAATTGCGGTCGCCCTGTCGGTTACCGCACTCTGGCCCGAGCGCGACCGTGAAGCTTCGTCCGCGGCGCCGGGCCCGCGGCGCCGGGACCCCGTAGATTGATTGGCGCGAATGCGTCTTAAAAGGTTAAGTGCGCTGCTGCCGCCGCCGCTGGGCGTGGGCTGCGCTGCCGCCGCGCTGCGGGCCCAAACCGAAGACGCGATAAATGCGCGCATTCAGGGAAACCATCCCGGCCATGGTGAGGTAATTGCGCGGCGCCAGATTGGCGGAATTCCGAGGGCTATTAGTGCCCAGAAAACCGGCCGGGCACAAGCCCGCGGGAACGAACGCCGCGCGCGCATCAGGAGCTCGGAAACTCGACGCGGCACCGAGGAGTGCGTACGCTACGGCTGCAACTGTTAAGCCAGGTGGGCTTCCAGCCAGTCCAGCATTTGGCGCTGGCGGTCGGCTTCTCCCAAACGGACTTCCAGGTTGACGTAGCGCACGTTGCGGGCGGCGGCGCGGCGCGATAGCGAGCCGTCGTCGGGCGCGCGCACAAACTGCTCCAGAATTACGTTGTAGGGAGACTTGGCCAGAGCGTCGAAATCGGTCCGGTCGGTGCACAGGAAAAAGGCATGCGGATTGCCGGGCTCACGGAGAGACATCTGCTCGGCGATCGGCTGTTCGCTGAGCGCCGAATAGCCGTTGTTGTTGTGCAGGGCCACCAACAAACCGCCGTCGGGCGGGAAGATGGCGTCGAGCAGCTTCTTGCGGCACCGGTCCAGCTCATCCAGGGCCCGGTTGATTTCCGCCTCCGTCCAGGTGGGATTGAGCGATCTCAGGTTTGCGGCGGCGCCGTAGCGCGAGAACATGCGATTGGGATCGATCTTTCCGCCGTCGAGAGGCACGTCGCGGGTCTGGCTCTCGATGAAGAAGGCCGTGCCCTTGTGGCCGGCGATGTATTTTTCGAGCACTTCGCGGGCGGTTCGCTCGTCGCCGTGGATCCACAGGTAGCGGCGGGACGAGCGGCCGTGGTGGACGATGCGGAAGCGCACATCGGCGCAGGCGATTTGCTTGGGCCGGAACCAGGGCGTCCATCCCAATACAGTTCCGCCGAAACCGGCGAACAGGAAATCGCGGCGTGTAGACGGGTTAGCGCGGGTCATTCTGGCGGTCCTTCCTCGGTTTGCTGCGGAGGTTTCTTGTGCTTGGGCTTGCGGCGCTCGGATTTGGGCTGAATGGTGCGCGCGGCCGGTATGGGGCCCACGCGCTCGCGGGCGATCGACTGGATTTCCTTGCCCAGATCAAAGGTCTTCTTCTTCCGCGCCAAGCAGCCTCCGCACCGCGGCGGCCAGGGAGGCCGGACCGAACGGCTTTTGCAGGAACGCGACGCGGCTGGGAGCAGCTGCTTCGAGAGACGTCATGTCCATAGGATAGCCGCTGGCGGCCAGGACGCGCAGGCGCGGATTGGCGGCCAACATACGCAGCGCGAGATCCTCGATGCCGATGCCGGACATGGTGCCGTCCAGCACAGCCACATCGAACGCGGCCGGGGCCGCTTCGATTTTGGACCAGGCTTCCTCGGTGGTGGCCGCATCGGCGACGATATAACCCTGGCGCCCGAGAAATACCGACATCATCTTCAACAGCGCCGGCTCGTCGTCCACGATCAGCACGCGCTGGTTGGCTTGTCCTTTATGCGGCGTCAATTTCGCAGGATAGCGCAAATGCGGGTGGCCGTGGCTGGCGGTGGCGCGCGAGGGAAGCCCGGAGCATGGCTTGACAGGCGGCCTCGTCTTCACGCATTCACTTCGGTTGGGTACACTGAAACGTGGGATCCCAAGCCGATCTTCAGTCCGCAGTCGACCGGTTGAACGCCGTCCGCCGGGAGATTTCGAAAATCATCGTAGGACAGGACGACGTGGTGGAAGGCGTGTTGATCTGCCTTCTGGCCGGTGGCCACGTGCTCCTGGAGGGGGTCCCCGGTCTGGGCAAAACGACCCTGCTGCGCACGCTGGCGAGGACGCTCCACCTCAAGTACTCCCGCATCCAATTCACGCCCGACCTGATGCCCGCCGATATTGTGGGCAGCATGATCATCCACACCGACGAGAGCGGGGGGAAGGGGCTGCGCTTCCAACCGGGGCCCATCTTCGCCAACCTGGTGCTGGCCGACGAAATCAATCGCGCCACGCCCAAGACCCAGTCGGCGCTGCTCGAAGCCATGCAGGAGCGCACGGTCACCAGCGGAACCACCACGCACGAGCTGGAGCGTCCGTTTCTGGTGATGGCCACCCAGAATCCCATCGAGATGGAGGGCACTTACCCGCTGCCCGAAGCCCAGCTCGACCGCTTTCTCATGAAGATCCTGGTCCTCTACCCCAGCCGCGAGGAACTCAGCCGCATCGTGGAGCGGACGATTGCGCGCGAGGAGCTCACGCCCGATGCGGTGCTGGACCGGGAAGAGATTCTGGAGGTCCGCCAGGTGTGCCGCCAGGTGCTGGCGGCGCCGCACGTGCGGGAGTACGCCATTCAATTGGTGATGGCCACCCAGCCGGAGCAGAGCGAGGCGCACCCGCTGGCTCGCAAGTACGTGCGCTACGGCAGCTCGCCGCGGGGCGCCCAGGCATTGGTGGAGTGCGGCCGGGTGCGGGCGCTGATGCGCGGGCGCTTCCACCTGGCCTCCGAAGATGTGCGAACGGTGGCGCCGGCGGTGCTGCGCCACCGCATCATTTTGAATTTCGACGCCCACGCCGACGGCCAGACTCCGGAGACCATCCTGAATGAGTTGATCCAGGACGTAACCGCGCAGGTTTCCGCCGCGTAGGGAAGCGTATGGCCGCCGAGCCGATGCTCAATCGCGAGTTTCTGGAAAAACTGGAGCGCCTCACCATCCTCTGGCGGAAGTCGTTCGCCGGGCTGGTCGGGGGTCACAACCTGTCGCGCCTGGCCGGACCGGGCCAGGAGTTTCTGGACCACCGGAATTTTCATTACGGCGACGACCTGCGGGCGGTGAACTGGCGGGCGTACCTGCGCCTGGAAAAGCTGTTTCTGAAGATGTTCCAAACCGAGCCGAGAGTGCCGTTGCGGATGCTGGTGGACACCAGCGACTCCATGCTGACGTACGGACGCGTCAAATTCGAGTACGCGCGCCGCCTGGCCGCGGCCCTGTGTTACGTCGGTCTGGTACGGCTGGACAGCATCGAGGTACACGGTTTCGCGCGCCGGATTTCGAAGCGGGTGATTTCGAGCGGCGGCCGCCACCGCTTTCCTGGAGTGATGGACGCCATCGCCGCGATTCCCGCCGGCGGCGCCACCGATTACCACGCCGTGGTGCGCGAATTCATCGGATCGTATCCGCGGCGCGGACTGGTGATCGTGATCTCCGATTTTCTGGACGACCACGACTGCGAGCGCGCGTTGGAATACCTGTCGGATTTCGGCCACGAACTGATGCTGCTGCAGGTGTGGGCGCCGGAGGATCGCACCCCGCCGTGGGGCGGGGAATTGGAGCTGCGGGACGCGGAGAGCGGAGCGCACCTGAAACTGGATTTCGACGAGGCCTCGCGCGTCCGCTACACGCGGGCTTTCGATGAGTTCACGGCCGGGATACAGACGGTGGCTTTGCGCAGCGGCGGCCGCTACGCGGGGCTTTCCACCGATCAGCCGCTCGAGGAGGTCGTGTTCGGCGAGTTGATCCGCGCGCGGGGGATCGCATGAGGATCCCGTGGAGCGGACTCCCAGTCTGCTACGCCTGGACTCGTCCCGGCGCTTGTCTGCCACAACCTGCCATGCTCCCCTGGAAAGTGGGGACAGGAAGCTGTGAAAAAATCGGCTGCAACCGAAAAAGCGCAGGCGTAAACGCCTACTCCGCGAAGATTCCAATGCACTTAGCGATCTTGCGGAGCCGGCCTTCGGCCTGCGATTTGATTTTTCAACTGCTTCCAGTCCGCCACCTTGGTTGCGGTCATGCTACCCGGTGGGACAGACGAGCGCTTTCTGTCGTCTGTCGGTTCTCTCCAGAGCGCAACAGCCCGACAGACGACAAAGAGCGATCGTCTGTCCCACCTCAAACCGGCCTGAACCAGCCCCCTCGACCGCACCTCGGAGTTCCCCCGTGTATTTTCTGAACCTGTCCCTGGCGCAGTTCCTAGCCGTGTTCGGATCGGTGGCGGCCATCTCGGTGGCGCTGTATCTTCTGGACCGTTCGCGCCGCCGGCAGGTGGTTTCGACACTGCGCTTCTGGGTTGCGGCGGAACAGCCGGCGGCGGCGGCGCGGCGTCATCATATCCAGCAGCCATGGTCGCTGGTGCTGCAGTTGCTCGGCATGGCGCTGTTGCTGCTGGCCATCGCGCAATTGCGATTCGGTACACCCGCCGAAGCCGGCCGCGACCACGTGCTGGTGCTCGACACCTCGGCCTGGATGGCGGCCCGTTCGGGCAATCATACCTTGATGGACGTGGCCCGGCTGCGCGCCATCCAATACGTGCGTTCCCTGCCGCGCCGCGACCGCGTGATGCTGGTGCGCGCCGACGGCCTGGCCACGCCGGCGACCTCTTTCGAAGCGGACCGCGGCAAGCTGGAAGCCTCCATCCGCGCGTCCGAACCTTCTTCCACCGCGCTGCACCTCGAGCAGGCGCTGGCGTTCGCCCGGCATGTCTTGAGCCAGGATGGACGCAATGCCGGCGAAATCGCCTTCGCTGGTTCCAACCGTACGGCGGATCCGGACAACGGCGCCGTTCCTCCCGCCAATCTGCGCACGCTGCTGGTGCCCGACTCGGTGGACAACTGCGGCCTGCGCAAGATCGGCCTGCGCCGCTCGGCTGCCGACCCCGGCCAGTGGGAGATCTTCGTTTCGGCTCGCAACTACAACCCCGCAGGCGATCGTACGGTCGTCGTGTCGGTGAATTTCGGACCCCCGCAGGCGCCTACGCGCGTACCGGTGGGAAGCCGCCGCCTGACGCTCGGCGCCGCCTCCGATGGCGAGGCCGACTTCACCTGGCGCACCTCGGCCGCGGGAATCCTGGGCGTGACGCTGACCCCACACGACGCCTTTCCCGAGGACGACCACGTGGAGCTGGAACTGCCCGCGCAGCCGACCCTGGCGGTGACGGTGTATTCCGCGGAGCCCAACTTGCTGCGGCCGGTGCTGTCGTCGTTGCCGCACGTCGTCGCCAGCTACCGCAAGCCGGAAGATTATCGCGCCACCGACACGGGGCTGGTGATCCTCGACGGTTTTGCGCCCGCCCAGCGCCCGCGCGCGGACTCGGTATGGATCGATCCGCCCGCCGCCGGTTCGCCCGTGCCCATCCGCACCCATGTGCAAAATGTCCCGTTTGCGCGCTGGGACGCCGGCGATCCGCTCTCGGACGGAATGCGCGCCAAGGATTTCAATCTGGACCGCGCCTCGGTTTTCCAGCCCGCCGCCGGCGACGTGCGCATCGGCGAGGTGGAAGCCGGCCCGGTGGTGGTGGCCCGGCCCGGCGTTCCCAAGGTGGCCGTTCTGGGATTTCATCCCGGACGCACCGTCATGCGCTATACCCTGGCCACGCCCCTGCTGTTTGCCAACCTGGTGCGCTGGGTTTCGCCGGAGATTTTCCGGCGCTCGGAATTCAGCGCCACCAGCGTGGGCGCGATCCAGCTTGCGCTCGACCAGACCGGCCCGCCGCCCGCCGCGGAAGACGTCAAAGTCACCACCGACGATGGAAACGCCGTGCCCTTCACCCTCTCGGACCGCACCGTGAGCTTCTTTTCCAGCACGCCCGGCAACGTGCGCGTGGTGGCTGGGGACCGCGAATACGACTACTCCCTGACGTTGCCGGAGTTGGCGGATACGCACTGGACGCCGCCGGCCGCCGCGCGCCGCGGATTGCCTCATTTTTCGGCCGCGGCGGAAGCCGTGAGCGACATCTGGCCCTTGCTGGCGCTGTTGGGCGGCGCCGCGCTCTTGGCCGAGTACCTGCTGTTCGCCCGTTTCCGGCGCGGGCGCGGGGCGGCCCGGCCGGTGCCCATTGCGGCGCGCCGACCCGGCGTACGCCCAGTCGAGGTGCGGCGATGAGTTGTCACCGCTCAACCGTGGGGCAGCCGATCCTGGCTGCAGCCGCCTTTCAGGCGGCTCTCCACCTCCGCGCTTACCGCCTTTGGGAGACTGCTCGTAGCCCGTGGGGCAGACCATCGTTTTCTGTAGTCTGCCCCACACCCGGCACTCCACTTGTCATAGTCTTTCGCCATCGAAAAATAGCCCGGGTGGCAGACCACAAAAAACGATGGTCCGCCCCACGCCAGGTGCGCCCATGACCTTTGTGCGTCCGTGGCTTTTGATCTTCGCGCTGGCGCCGGTCCTCTGGGCCGCCTGGGATTGGCGCAACTCGACGCGGCGTCTGGCGCTGGCGCTAAAGGCCGCCTCGCTGGCGGCCATCTTGCTGGCCTTGGCCGAGCCCACCATCCGCGTGGTGGAGAGCAAGGTTGCGGTGGCGCTGCTGGCCGATACTTCCGCCAGCCTGACTCCCGCCGACCTGCGCACGGAATCGGTTCTCGCCGACACGCTAGAGCGCGCCCGCGGCCGCCATTGGATGCGCGTGATTCCCTTTGCCCGCGACACGCGCACGGCAACTCCCGCGGAGCACGGCAAGCACGCATGGCAGTTGGAATATACGAGCGGCTCCGCCGGGCGGGCCACCGATCTGGAATCGGCTATCCGCGACGGCGAGGCCAGCCTGCCGGCGGGATTGGTGCCGCGGTTGCTACTGGTCTCGGACGGCAACGCCAACCTCGGCAGCGTGGCCCGTGCCATCTGGCAGGCGCAACAGTTGGGCATTCCCATCGATACCGTGCCGCTGGCCGGCCGCGCCAAGCCGCAGCTCTTGCTGGATTCGGTCGCCGTCCCCGGCGAGGTCTTCAGCGGCGAACGCTTCCCGGTGGAGATCACTCTGGAATCTCCCGCGGCGGCGGATGCCAGCGTGGAACTGACGGCGGATGGGCGCACCATCGGATCGAGCCACGCCGCGCTCGACAGTGGCGTCAATCACCTGCGCCTCGATGCCAGCGTCAACTCGGCGGGCGCGATTGCGCTGGCGGGGCGGATCGCCGCGGCCGGCCTGGCCGAAGCGCGCTTCGAAGACGCGGTGACGCTGCGCGGGCCCCGCGCGCTGGTGGTTTCCCGCGATCCCCCCGCCAGCGAAACCCACCTGGCCCATACCCTGGAGGCCAACCAGTTTGCCATTGACCGCGCGCCGGATGGCGTGCCGCAGAAACTCGACGACTACCAGCTCGTGGTGATCAACAACTGGAACATGGAGTCGATTTCAGCCGAGCGCAAAGCGGCCCTGGAGCAGTATGTGAAGCGCGGCGGCGGCTTGCTGTGGATCGCCGGCGAGCACAACGTGTATGTCGACAAGCAGGGCAAGGAAGAGGATCCGCTGGAGCGCACCCTGCCCGCCCGGCTGGCCCCGCCGCGTTCGCCCGAAGGCACGGCGGTGGTGCTGATCATCGACAAGTCTTCCTCCATGGAAGGCCGCAAAATTGAGCTGGCGCGCCTGGCCGCCATCGGCGTGGTGGAAAACCTTCGCCCCATCGACTCGGTGGGCGTGTTGATCTTCGACAACTCGTTCGAATGGGCGGTCCCCATCCGCAAAGCCGAAAACCGCGCCTCCATCAAGCGGCTGATCTCCGGCATCACCCCCGATGGCGGCACGCAGATCGCGCCCGCGCTCACCGAAGCCTTCCAGAAGGTCATGCCGGTGAGCGCCGCCTACAAGCACATCGTGCTGCTGACCGACGGAATCTCCGAAGAGGGAGACAGTCTTACGCTCTCGAAGCAAGCCTTGGCCAACCACGTCACCATTTCCACCGTGGGGTTGGGGCAGGACGTGAATCGCGCTTTTCTCGAGCGGGTGGCGGCCACCGCCGATGGCAAGTCGTATTTTCTGAACGACCCCGCCGGGCTGGAGCGAATCCTGCTGCGCGACGTAGAGGAGCACACCGGCATGACGGCGATCGAGAAATTGGTGACGCCGATAATCCTGGAGCAGGCCGAAGTGCTCAACGGCGTCGATATGGCCCACGCGCCGGCGCTGCGCGGCTACGTGCGGTTTCAGGCGCGCCCCACGGCCGAAACCATTCTCGAAGCCGACCGCGGCGACCCGCTGCTGGCGCGCTGGCAATACGGCCTGGGCCGCGTGGCCGTGTTCACTTCCGATGCCAAGAACCGCTGGGCTTCGGGCTGGGTCACGTGGCCCGGATTCGACCGCTTCTGGGCCAACATTTTCCACGACCTGTTGCCGCATGCGCCGGAGAGCGAAACGGCCGCCGATTTCGATCCGGCCTCGAACGAGTTGGTGGTGGATTACCGGCTCTCGAACAATGTGGAGGAGCCGGCCGCCGTTCCCGATATCTTCGTGCTTGGCCCAGGCGGCTTTCAGGCGCCGCTCAAGGTGGACAAGGTGACGGCCGGCCACTACCGCGGACGGTTGGGAATCGGCTCCAGCCAGGGCTTGTTCCGCATTCGTCCCCTGGCCGATTCCCGGGCCTTCCCAGAAGTCGGGTTCTACCGCCAGGAAAACGAAATGACCGAATACGGCAACAACGAGAGCCTCCTCCGCCAGATCGCCGCTGCCACCGGGGGGCGCTTCGAGCCCTCACCACGCCAGATTTTCGACGCCGGCGGCCGCGGCGTCCACTCCACCATGCGCCTCTGGCCCTTGCTGCTGGCCCTGGCCGTCGCACTGAACCTGATCGAACTGTTTCTGAGAAAGTGGAAAGGCCTGCTCGAAACCGTCGGCCTAAAGGTCTTTGCCGCCGGTGCTTCCTGATTCCGGTTGCGCTGCTTCGTACTCGTCCGTGGCCATATTCGTTCACGCCTTCCGGTGGCCCGGCCTACCAACAGCCGGGTAGCGCACGCTATCAGTGCGGCTACAGGCACGCCGCCTTATACTGGTTGGGAACCTGGAGGTAAGAATTGGACCATCGAGAGGTCTTGGCGCGCCGGGTAGTCGTGTTCACAAGACGGCAAGCCCTGGTTGGAGCGTTGGGAGGGGCGGCCTTGACCGGCCATCGAGCCGCTTTCGCAAAGGCATCCCAGCCGGCGACGCCCGTGAATTTCGAGATTCCACCGAAGGCCTGCGACTGCCACACCCACATCTTTGGCGACCCGAAAAGGTTTCCGTTCTGGTCCGGGCGCACTTACACGCCGGAGACCGCTCTACCCGAAGAGATGGCGGCGCTTCATCGCGCGCTTCACATGCAGCGCGTGGCGATCGTGACGCCCAGCGTCTACGGGACGGACAATTCGGCCACGCTATACGGGATGAAGGCCCGCGGCGCCAACGCCCGCGGCGTGGCTGTCATCGACGAGAAGACGCCGCCAAGCGAGCTGGAAGCCATGGAGAGAGCCGGCGTGCGCGGCATCCGCCTCAACCTGACAACCGCGGGCCAGACCGATCCCTCCGCCGGCCGCCACCAGTTTCAGGAAATGAGCGGCCTGCGGAAGCCCGCCGGCTGGCACATCCAAGTCAACAGCAATCTTGCGGTGATATCGGGCATCAAGGATCTGATTTTGAATTCACCGGCGCCGGTGGTGTTCGATCATTTCGGCGGTCTTGAGGCCTCGCTCGGGCTCGATCAGCCGGGCTTCGCCGATCTTGTCGAGTTGGTCCGCTCGGGTAAGGCATATGTCAAGATTTCCGCCGCTTATCGGTCCTCCACCCTGGCACCGGATTATCCGGACATGGCGCCGTTTGCCAGAGCGCTGATCGCGGCCAACGCCGATCGCGTGGTCTGGGGCTCGGACTGGCCGCACCCCGGCACGGCCAGGACTCCGGGCCGCCGGCCGACCGATCTGGCGCCGCTGCTTCAGATCGATGACGGGCGCCTGCTCAACCAGCTTCCGGTTTGGGCTCCCGAGGCGGCCGTTCGCAAGAGAATCCTGGTCGACAACCCGGCCAGACTCTACGGGTTTTAGGCCGGCCGCGGCAATCCCAGTTAATAGAGCCCGGGAATCAGCCGCGATGTGCGGGCGCAGTAGGCATTGTAGTCGTCGCCAAAATGCGTGCGCAGCAGCCGCTCTTCCGCATGGATGCGCGCGAGGAGCGGCAGGAGAGCCAGCGCCGCGAGCAGCACGCCGGCTCCCGAACGGAAGGCCAACGCCCACCCCAGCATGTTGACGAGCAGGCCCAGGTAGCTGGGGTGGCGGATGCGACCGTAAACACCGCTGGTAACCAGAGTGTGCCCGGGCTGGATCGCAACCAGCCCGCTGAATCGACGGCCGAGCACAAAGACCGGCCAGATGCGCAGCGCGCCGCCAGCGGCGAAGAGAACTACGCCCAGCCAGCGAACGGTATCGCCGTCGACAGTCCAAAACTGCTTGCGGTCCGTGTAGGCCGGCAGATATGCGTCCACCAGCCCGATTAGCGCCAAGGCTACAATCACCCAGCGGTTGGCACGATCCTCGCGCAGCCCCGGACTGATATTTCCATCGGCGAAAAACGCCAGGCCGGAAATCGCGAAGAATGCCATCACAAGCGCCGTCAGCGCCGGGTGGGAGAAGAAACCCGCAAGCCCGCCCCAGCCGAGGACGGCAAGGCCGAGATACGCGGCAGTGCCGAGAACAACGAGCGCTAATCTGACGGTTGACCTCATCGCCGCAGGCCCAGTGACTCCGTTCCTGGCCGGGAAACCCGATGAGCTGACGGGCCGGTGAACGGACAATCAAGTACCAACCATATCCTACCGTTGCGCCGGATGGCTACTGTTGCGGGGGCCGCGCCCTTCCGTGTTAGCCTGTGACAAGCGAACATGAGATGCAAACGGCTGTTGCTGGTGGCGCTGGCGGGCGCCTGCGCCTGGAGCCAGGCCGTGCCCGAGAGTCCCGGTCCCGCGGTCGGTGCTCGCGTGCCCGACTTTCAGCTCGCCGATCAAAGCGGCCAAATCCGCAACCTGCACAGCCTGTACGGTCCCAAGGGCCTGATGCTGGTTTTCTTTCGTTCCGCCGACTGGTGACCCTACTGCAAAGGTCAGCTCGTGGAGCTGCAACAGAACCTGGAAAGGTTGCACAAGCGCGGATTGGGCGTGGCGGCGGTGAGCTACGACAGCGTGGCCATTCTCAAGAACTTTTCCGAGCGCAAGGGCATCACCTTCCCGTTGCTCTCCGATCCAGATTCCAAGGTCATCCGCGCTTACGGGTTGCTGAACGAGTCGGTGGGCAAGAACACAGCGCAATACGGAATCCCGTACCCCGGAACGTTCATCCTGGATAAATCGGGCGTGGTGGTTCAGAAGTATTTCGAAAAGGACTTTCGCCAGCGTTACACCGCCTCCGAGATCTTGACCCGGCAATACAGCGATGCCGCGGACAAGCTGGTTCAAACCATCGAGACCAGGCACCTGCGCCTAACTTCCTCGGCCAGCCTCGGCGCCGTACACACGGGAGAGCGATTGGCGCTGGTGGCCGACATCGAGCTCAAGCCGGGCATGCACGTCTACGCCCCCGAAGTTCACCAGGGCTACATTCCCATCGAACTTAAGCTGACGGCGACGCCCGCCTTCCAGGCGCACCCGGCCGCGTATCCGCCCGCCCGCGAGCTGCACCTCAAAGCCATCGGTGAAACCGTGCCGGTATACCAGGGCCGTTTCCGCGTAGTCGAAGATATCACCATCGCGCCCGAAGCCCAGGTAAAGCCTCTGCTCAGTCCCGAAGGCGAGCTGACCGTGGAAGGCTCTTTGCGCTATCAGGCCTGCGACGCCAAGGAATGCTATCCGCCGCAAAGCGTACCGCTGAAGTGGACTTTCCACTACGAGGCTCTGGACCGCCAGCGAGTTCCGGCGGAGATGCAGCGCCACGCACCCGGCCGATGAGCCGGCCCGCGCAGGGTGGCTACGCCAGCCCGAGCTGCTCGATGGCTTCGCCGGCTCCACGCAAGTTTTCCGGCTTCATTTCCGAGTAACTGCGCGAGAGCAGTACGCCGTGCGCTCCACCCTTGTAGGCCGCCAGCACGGCGTCGCGAACGTCCGCCGGCGTGCACTTGGCGTGGTCCGCGGCGGTTGGCACGTCGATGTCGATGCCCGGCCAGACTAGCGTGCTTTTGCCGGCCAGGCTGTCGACGGCTCGCTTGGTTTCGCGATAAACGTAATCGGCCGAGAAGCCCGTTGCGGCCAGTTTGTCGAGCGGAGCTTCGTTGTAGTTGAGCACCTTGTATTCGAACTCAAGCAGTTCAGTCTTGCCCAGATCGCCGTGAATATTGGCGCCCACGCTATCGATGTAGCTGATCATGCGCTCGCCGGCGCAGTTGTTGTAGAGCACCGGCTTAACGAAATCGGAGAAGGGCGCCATGGCCGCGAAATCCTGCTCGGCGCGGTAGAGCGGATTGAAAGACGCGTTGTGCCAGATGTGCCAGCCGGCCTCGAGATCGCCGCCGACCGATTTCACCTTGCCATGCAGGGCTTCGTAAGTCTCCCACAGGCCGGTGTTCCAGAAGCGCTCCCAAATCAGCACCTCGGGGTACTCGAGCAGCACGCGCCAGAAAGCGACGTAGTAACCATCGGCGGGGCGCTGGCCGGCGCGCCCGGCGCGCACAAACTTCTCCATCGCGAGGTAGCCCTGGCGGACGCGCCCAAAGTCGATTCCCAGGCGGCGGGCCTTCCGCTCGCAGAAAGAGCAGAAGCAGCACACGGTGCCTGGATCGGCGTGGGAGCCATTGTGATAGGCGCCCAGGGAGTAGCCCAGCGGCCCCTGGCGTTCCGAGCCGAACATGATGCCGTCCACCGGGTAGGAGCGGCAATAGTCTTCCACCAGGCCGAGCAGGTAGTTGCGGTAGCTGGGGTTGTTGAAGCACGGGCCGCCGGGGTGGTGGGTGGGCACGCGTCCGTAGAGGTCCTTCTCCCAAAGCTCCTCCATGTGGGGAACTTTGGGGATGGTGTTGTCTTCGATGATCCAGCAGAATGTCTTCATGCCGCGTTTACGGGCGGCGGGGACCACGGCCGCCAGCACGTCGAAATCGGGATATTCGGGCGCACGCGTGTCTTCGGGCTTGAGGATCGTGTCCTTGTAGTATTGCGGATGGACGGTGGCGAAGTTGCCGCCGCGGAACGGGCCGGGGCCGGGGTTATGGGCGTGAACGCGCTCGGCCATGTAGGTGATGGTGTAGAGGAAGAGCGTGTTGACGTGGGCCAGGCGCTCGAGATCGTCGAGCACGCGGTCGACGCCCTGTTCGATGAGCGGGGCCAGATTCAATTGAATGCCGACCATGGTCTTGTGCGTAGCTTGTGCCTGCCCCAAGGTGGGGGTTAGGGCCGCAGCGGTTGTGACGGCGGCGGTCTTCAGGATTTCACGGCGGT
>JBKQVG010000122.1:0-11626 GCA_052325345.1 Bryobacteraceae bacterium | reverse complement strand
TTCTTCGCCTTCTTCAGGGCCACCAGGCGGTCCCGTTCGGCTTGCGTCATCAGTAGTTGTCCTTCTTGCACCTCCCCAGCCTGGGCGGTGTCAATAGGACATTTCTACTTTGCGCAAATAGGACATTTCTACTTTGCGTTGACACCGGGCACTTCGTACTTCTCAAGTGCCGATTCGTTTGCTATGATTCGAGGCGGCCATATCGACCTGAGCATTCTGGCAGCCATGGAAGTCAGCGAGAAAGGCGATTTGGCGAACTGGTTGGTGCCGGGGAAACTCGTCAAAGGGATGGGCGGAGCCATGGACCTGGTTGCGAGTGCCCGTCGAGTCGTGGTGATGATGGAACATACCACCAAGACTGGTGCGCCGAAGATTCTAAAGGAGTGCACGCTTCCGCTGACGGGCCGGGGCGTGGTGGAGACAATCATCACGGAATTAGCGGTGATGCGGGTCACCCCCGAAGGGCTCCTCCTGGACGAAATCGCTCCAGGGCAAACGGTGGCAGCTGTCCAGGAAGCGACGGCGGCAACTCTGATCGTGAGCCCGAACCTCCGGGAGATGCGTTGTACGTTGCCATGAAAGGCGGGGATATGCAGGCAACCGCGTTGCAGCAGTCAATCGCGGAGAAGATCAGGCAGAAACTGGCCGCTCCGATCACGTCGGACGATGTGATCGATCCCCAGCAAGAGCTGGCCGAGGTTCTTTCCGTGGTGGGGCTGAGGCCCGATGCGGGCGGCGGCTCGGTGTCCTTTACCGGCAAAGAACCGATCCTGAAGGGCCCGTGGCCGCTGGCCACCATGGCCGGCGTGGCGCTTATGGCGAAGGCGGTGGCGGCGGCGGATCTATGGCGCTATCGCACCGGTCAGGGGCAGGATTTGACCCTGGACCTGCGCCGCGCGCCGCACCGGCTGTGCCCGTTTTACGACCATAAATGGGAACTGCTGAACGGTTATCCGCCCGCGGATGCGCACTACGCCACGAACCCGTTCAGCGCATTGAACTGGTATCCCACGAAAGACGGGCGCTGGATGCACATTATGAACCTGTATCCGAAGGCCAGAACACGCGCGCTGGCTTTCTTCGGCTGTGCCGACAATTTCCAGGCGATCTCTGAAGTCACGCGCAAATGGAACTCTCTCGAACTGGAGGAAGAAGCCAATCGCCGTGGCGTGCAGGCGACCGTCGTGCGCACTGTGGAACAGTTCATGGCTTTGGAACAGTTCCAATATCTCGCGGCGGCTCCTCTGGTGAGCGTCGAAAAGATAGGAGAATCCGAACCGGAGCCATTCCCGGCGAACCCCCCCGCGCCGCTCGACGGTATTCGCGCGCTCGGCCTGGGGCGCGTAATTGCCGGCGCCGGGCTGGGCAGGGCCCTCGCTTACCATGGCGTGGACGTCCTGAATATCTGGCGACCACTCGATTACGAACTGGAGTTTCTCTACTACACGGCGCACGTGGGTATGCGGTCCTCGACCATCGAATTCGCCGAGCCCGAAGGCATGGCCAGGTTGCAGCAACTGGCGAAGGGCGCGGATATCTTCTTCTCGAATCGCCGTCCAGGTTATCTGAACCGGTTGCGTCTCACGGCCGAGGAACTGGCGGAGATCCGGCCGGGAATCATCCACGTGGATATGTCGCTGTATGGGCCTACGGGACCGTGGGCCGGCAGAGTGGGTTTCGACCAAAATGCCGGCAGCGTCAGCGGCATATTCACGCGCGAGGGAACACCCGACAGTCCGGCGCTGGCGGAAATCTTCGTCGTGAACGACTACGTGATGTCCTGGCTATCCTTCATGGCAGTCTCGGCGGCGCTCAAACGCAGGGCCGTGGAAGGCGGCAGCTACCGGATCACCCTTTCGCTGTCGCGGGTTTCGATGTGGCTGCTCGGGATGGGCATCTTCGACAAAAGCTATTCACGCGAAGTCGGCAGCACGGACGGAGACCACGCTTACCTGCCGCCGGAAGTCTTCGAAGCCGATACGCCCTGCGGCCACTATCAGGGAGTGACGGACCAGGTCATCATGCCGGCGACGCCCGGCCACTATCGGTTTCCACTGGTGCCGCGCGGGTCCTGCCAGCCGGTGTGGCTGTAAGACAGCAGAAGTCGCCAGGCCGCGCGCGCCTATTTACATCGCAAACCGGCGCCGGGAAATATCGGCGCGATTAGGCCAGCGTTCCAGCTCCAGATGAGGTCTCCGCTCGCCCGTCGCCGGCAAACCACCTCCTCGTTGAGTTCGTACACGCCCGGCAAAAGATCTTTCCCAGGGCTCGGAACCTCCCTGAATGCCATGTAAGTGCCCGTCGAGCCGAACGCAGTCCAATCGGCTTCATTCGCGGTCCGCGGCTGACCGGTAGCCGCAAAGCTGCTCCAATAACCGATCATTGCGTCGGAGAGCTTCTTCTCCCCCGGCGTTGGCGGGATTTTCGGCCACTTCGGCGCCGTACCGTCAATTGTCCCGAACGCAAACGGCAATTCGCTCGCGTGGAAGGCGTGCAGACCGGCGTCGGCGGCGGCCGGATAGCCATGATCGAAGAAGTAGAGAAATGACGGCTTTTCGATCGCCGTCTGTTTTCTCACCAGCCGTTCGGCGGTCCACCCATACAGAGCATCTCGCGTCGGCGCGAGTATGCTCTCCTGCATGTTGGCGGCGGGATAGAGCCGAAGGAATTCGTCCGCCAGATCCAGATACCGTGCGCGAGTCATGCTCTCGTAATCGGCAATGTTCGCGGCAGGGCGCGGAGCGAGCACTCTCAGGGAGCGGATCTCGCCGCTGTTGAAGCCGGCCAGGATAGGCACAGGCGCCTGTTCGCCTTTGTCAAAAACATCGACAAGCTGGTGCGGCAGCACATGCCCGTCAATTGTGCCCCATGGCGCAAACCCGGCTTGTGAAGAGGCCGAAATCAACGTGGCCGCATCCATTTCCCGGAGGGCGGCGATGTTCGGAGCGTGAAGTGCGGCAGTCAGGCGGGTCTCACTTTCCTCGGAGGAGTCAACGAAGAGCTTGTTGGCGAAGGCTTGGCACCCGTCCGGGACCACCCGAGGGTTTGCCCTCCCTCGCCTTCGAAGTAGATCGAGGTGGTGTCGAAGAAGACCAGATCCAGGCCGGTGAACAGATCGCGGCGGCGGGCAAACAGTTCTTCCTCCACCAGGTCCTTGGTGGTGCGAACCACGAACGGGGTGGCTCCGTTCTGTTCGGACTCCGGCAGCGGGTCTCCCAGCCAAGCCATGGCCCGATACAACTGATGCAGCGCCAGGGAGTCGACGCCTGAGATGGCGTAGTCCTGTTTCCACTTCTCGGCGGCGCGGTCGCTGCCCGGCGCTACCAGTCGATGCAACACGGTGAGGAACACGGCCCGTTCGACGGGAAACTCGAAGTGGCGATCCCGCAGCAAGCCGTGCAGGACTGGGCCGGCGCCGCACTCCTGCCACAGGCGTTCAAAGATCAGAGCGGGGCCGATGCTGCGCGTGCGCGTGATGACCGATTCGCCGTTGGTGTGGGTGCCCAGGACCGCGTACTTTTCCGAGAACCGGCCGAGGGAGTGGAGGCAGGGCATCGAGTTGGCCGGAGGCGAGCAACTGGTCGAGTCGGCCCAGGCAGTGGAGCACGCGCTGGCGGATAGCGCCGTTGACGCGCTCATTTTCGACGACGATTAGGTGCGGTGGCCGTTGGTTTGGGTGCGGACGAACAAGAGGCCGCCTCCTTTATGTCATCACCATCATCAGCCACAAATTCGGTGATTACAAGCCATCAATGCGATATACAGAGATCCTTCTCGGCCACAACGTGACACTACATTTTGACATCCAGCGTAGTGCCGCCTCGTCTTGAAACGATCAATGAGCAGCGTCTGGAGCATCAAGAGGAGCCGCTCACGGGGAGTATCGGGCGCGGCCTTGCCCATAATATCGAACCGAACATCCCTGTCCCTGATCCAGTCAGGGCCGACGATTTGCGCATCATTGGTGATCCCGTAGGCGAACCTTAGGCAATCGCTGAGGGTGACGTTTTTCAATACGACTTTGCCATGGCGGGCCGTGCCAAGGTTGGCCCTGTACGGCCCTGGTGTGAGCTGTACCGGTTTGAGTGAGGCCACGTCGAAACTGGGTGCCATCGCGGAAGGGGTCTGCTGAGCATCGAGTCTCGCTGCGCCAAGGAAGAGAATCAGGGGAGCAATTACGATTCGCATGACGCTGTTGGTTGACTCCTTGTACTGCGATAACACATCACATCGCACCCCTCGTGGCCGGAAAACGCCCTACACTGAGGTTTGCCAGTGGCATACAAACCATCGCCGCGAGGACCCGGCTGCCCTATTGTTCTTCCTCGGCTTGACGGAGCCGGTCGACCGCCCGTTGCGAGGCGGATTTGAGCGGACCCGGATCGTTCTCGATCATCACCCATACCCGCCCCGGGTCGACTTTGTCGTATTCGTGTCGTAAGAAGTTTCCCAGGGCACGCACGCTGGGCCATGGAACAGTAGGACAAAGTTGCTCCGCCACTTCCCCCAGTTTTTTCGCGGCTTCACTGATCCGTTCCATGCACCTCTCGGTCGCCTTGCGCGTCTTCAGATCTTCCTGGTAAGCGTTGAGGGGTCGAACCGAACAGCGAGAGGCGAAGTATGCCAGCGGCCCTCAGTTCCGATTCGTGCCCGCGCAACGTGGCGATCACGTGCTCGCGATCCATGTTCCTATTGTCGCGGCACATTCGTTTGCGGTCAACGGGACAAGGGCCCACGTCGAACCTCGCCGAACGGGGGCAACATCTCGCCGCCAACTTGAGGAGTAACGTCCTGTACAAGTGCCGACCGCAGGTCCAGCCGGCCTTATCTTAACGCCTATGGGCTGCCAGCCGGCGGGCCCGGTTCAGGGCGCCCCGCAATCGGCCGCAGCTTGCCAACCTGCCCCACAAAGTGCCGTGGTATTTCCGCGTTGGCGGTGAGCGTACAAGTTGTGCGAAACAAGCGCCGGGATGAGTCCCGGCGTGGCAGACTAAGAGTCCGCGCCACGAGGGACAACGGCTTACTTCCCCGCTTTTCCGAAGAAACGGATTCGCACTACGAAGTGGCGCCCTTCATCGCCGAAGAATTGCAGGTACTGAGGCGAGCCGATCAGGTTGTTCACGGCCGTCGGATTCTTCTGGTTAGTGGCGTTGTCGATGCCGCCGCGCAGGGCGAAGCGATAGCCGCGCAGGGTGACCATGCGCTCGAGGGCGATGTTCAGGTCGAAGTGCGCCGGGTAGCGATGCGAATCCACCGCGCCGGCGATGAGCCCGGTCTGGTCCTCGACTGAGAATGGAAAGCCGCTGCGCCAGTCGGCCAGCGCCGAAATAGCCCACTTCTTCCACGGCAGCGGAAGGTACGCCCAGGCCAGCAACCGGTTGGGCGCGTCCCAGGGCATGGGCGCCAGCGCGGGCAGTACGAAGAGCGGCTGGCCGGCATTGTAATCGAGCATGGCGTTGCTGAGCGCGCGCGACCGGGTATAGGAAGCCATCCATTCGAACTGGCCCGACAGTTGTTTGCGCACCGAAACCTGGAAGGAGTCGTAGTCGTCGCGCCGCAAATTGCTGAGTCGATAGAGGCCGGGGGCTTGCGCGTTGGGCAGCGGCAGCGCATAGGGCGGCGCATCCGGCGCCAGCGTATTCACGTACACAAAACCATCCGTGCCGCGGCGGCGCAGGTACTTGGCGCCGGCGTGGAGGCGCGATGTCAGGCTGTGATCGATATTGAGCGTCCAGTTGGTCGCGCGCGGCAGATCCCACGGACCCGGGCCCAGCGCGAATGCGGTCTGGGAGGGCGGCCCGGCGGGCACACCGCCGGAGTTGTACTGGGTGGTGACGGCGCTCTGATCGAGCGGCAATCCCAGCAACTGCATGGTCACGGCATCGTGAGTGACGGCGTACCCGCCGGAAACGCGGGTCCGCGCCGAGGCGAGCGGCGCCCAAGAGAACGCCGCCCGCGGCGACCACGCCCAGGCGTCCAAACGCCGCTCCCAATCCTGCCGGATCCCCACATTCAACTGCAGGCGTTTCGAAATGCGCCAGTCGTCGAGCAGATACCAGGACATTTCGCCATCATGCAAACCGAACACGCCGCTCCCCTGAAACAGGGTGGTCGATAGCACTTGTCCGTTCAGGCCGAGCAACTCGTAGCCGGTGCGGTGGAAGGCGGCGTTCGTACCGAGCAGATCGCCATCGGCGCCGCTTTCCAGACGATGCGTGCCAGCCAGATGAAACTCCGGTAGATGGGCTTGGACCATCCCTTCGTCGCGGGAAGCCGTTTGCCGCGATTGGACAAAATAGTTGCCGGTCCGGCCCGCCGCGGAAAACACGTACAGGCTCTGGCCCTGCGGAACCTGGCTCGCCAGGAAATAGTTGTGCGCGTAGCCGAACTCCACCAGCGTGCCGTGGCCGAAATATATTTGATCCTTGACGCTGGCGAAATATTCGCGCGCCCGCGTGGTAGTGGTGGTGGAGACCGGATCGAGCGGCCCCAGGCCGACCCGGCCTTCGTTGTCGAGAGTCGCCAGAAAATCCGCAAACAGAATATTGCCGGGCCGGAGGTTCACCTGGCTATGCAGCAGGTTGCTGCCGGCAAATCCGCTGCGCGTATTCTGGCCGGAGGGCAGGCCGGTGACATAACCCTGGTCGTACTGCAGAAAGACGGTATCAGAAAACCAGGCCCGCCCGCGCGCAATGGGGCCGGAAATCCCCGCGCGCGGATACCAGTTGCCCAGGCGCAGACCGCCCTGGGTGGTCAGCCCCGGCACGAAATCGGTCGCGGTGTAATGAAAGGTGTCCGTGCCGGAATCGGTCGCGATCGAGAGCGCGCCGGCCGTCCCTTTACCCATCGCGGCCGAATCGCGCCCCGAGGAAAACTCCATGGAGCGCACTCCCTCCACCGCCAGCACCGTCTGCAGTTGGCCGGAGATCGGGTTGGTGATGTTGAAGCCGTTCAACGAATAAAGTACCTGGTTGGACGAAGAACCGTTGAAGTGCGGCGCGCCCGTGGCGTCTTCCAGCACGCCCGGCATCAAAGCGATGGAGTTCAACAGGCTGTGGCTGTTGGCGTACGGAATATCGTTCACTTCCGTGCCCGTGAGCTGTTCCCGATTGCGCGTCTGAGCCACATCCACCGCCGAAGGCCTTTCGTTCACGTCCACGGATTGGAACACTTCACGAACCTTGGCAACCACGAGAGTGGTTTCCGGGTTGGTCTCGGAGAGATGCACCGGCTGATCGTGCAACGGGTAATAGCCCTGGCACTCCACTCCTACCAGGTAATCGCCCGCTTCGGGCAGCGAAACGGCGAAAACGCCGGTGGGATCGGTGCGTGCCTGCCAGGAGCCGCTGGATGGAGCCGGAGCCGAGGCCAACCGAACCGTGACCAGGGCCCCGCTCACCGGGGTTTCGTTTTCATCCACCACGCGCCCGGTCCAGGCGAGTTCCGCGGCACAGAGCGGCGCAATCCACAGCGCAGCCGTCAGACACACGAAAAGACCCCGAGTCCGCATGGCGATCACACTATCTACAAAATAGCTCAGCGGCCGGGCGCGTGCCCGATCGGTTTGCGGACCGCGGCGCGCGGGTGTGTACTGGGAGTATGCGAGCGAGACTAGCGGCGATCGCCCTCGTGCTGGCATCCGCCGGCGCGGCTCAGGAATGGGAAGTCGGCGGCAGCGTGGGTTATGGAGCCTACCGCAGCGGAACCGTGTTTGGGTCGAACGGCCAGACGGCCACGGCTGAAATTCTGAATCGCTTCACCGCCGGCGCGGCGATCGGTCAACAAGTCTCCGACCTCATTTCCGGCGAACTGCGCTGGACTTACCAGGATGGCCACGCGGTGCTGACCGCCGCCGGCGTGCGCGAGGAAATGGACGCGCATTCCCATACCGTGACCTACGATGTCTTGTTTCACTTCCGCCGCCGCGAGCGCCGCCTGCGGCCGTTCTTCGCCGCCGGCGGGGGAATCAAAGGCTACATCGCCAATGGACCTCCGCCGCAGCAAAATCCGCTGGCCGCCGTGGCAACCCTGGTGGAGCGCGATGAATGGAAGCCCGTATTCGACCTGGGCGGCGGCGTGAAATACCGTCTGACCGATCATGTCCAACTCCGTTTCGATTTCCGCGACTACCTGACCACCTTCCCCAAACGGCAGATCGTACCAGCCGCATATAGCACCGCCCGCGGAATCTTTCAGCAGTTCACACCCATGGTGGGCGTAAGCTACGTGTTCTGAGCATGAACGTGGCGCGGCCTCTCAGGCTGCAGCGCCGAGATTCCGAACTCCGGATGTCGCTGGCCATTTCGTGCCGTCAGGGAAAATTAGCTGACCCATTTGTTGTATTACAGCTCTTTCATTTCTTTTCCGCCTGGGAGGATTTTTCAAGCCGGCCGCACTTCGTGGAGCGGACTCTCAGTCTGCCACGCCGGGACTCCTCCCGGCGCTTGTCTCGCTCAACACACGATGCTTCCCCGCGAAGCGCCTCTGCTGCTCTGTGGGGCAGGTTGGCAACCTGCGGGCCGATTGTCAATCGGCCCAGCCGGGCGCAGCCCGGCTGCTCGCTGGCGGCTCCGCAACATGGCTCAACCTAAAGGCTGCGATTACGATGTCTGCCGGATTCAACCGTCTTCTCGCTCCCGTTCGTCTGCGCGCTGCCGCCGCCGCGCTGCGGCTGGCCGCGATCCGGAAGCGGGCTGCAGCCGCGACTCATCGCGCCAGGCCCCAAGCCGCCAAAAAATGAGCCTGCCACCCGCCCTGGCTGTAGTACGATACGCATAGGAGCGTGTTCTGACTCAAACGCACCCGCAACCAACCGATTCGAACGAAATCGCCATCCCCACCTGGCTTATCGCAGTCCGCGCGGCGGAATCCAAGAAAGCGAGCGACATCAAGGTCCTGGATTTGACCGGCATTACGTCGTTCACCGACTATTTCGTGATTTGCACCGGCGCCAACCAGCGCCAGGTCCAGGCCATTGCCGAAGAAGTCGGCCTTGCCATCAAACACCAGGCGCGTGAATTGCCGCACAGTCTGGAAGGGTTGCAGCAGGCCGAATGGGTGCTGGCCGATTACGGCGACATGATCGTTCACATTTTTTCTCCCAAGTCGCGCGAATATTACGACTTGGAGCGGCTCTGGCGCGGCGCCAAAGCGGTCGAGATTCCCGCCGCGTGAAGCTTTACCTGTACTTCATCGGCAAGCCCAGAGACCTCCATACCAATGCCGTAGCCGCCGATTTCTGCCAGCGCGCCGCCCGCTACGCGCCCTGCGAAATGCGCGAAATCCGCCCCGGCCGCGCCGACCTTTTCGCCAAACATCCCACCGCCCGCAAGATCTTTCTCGATCCCGCCGGAAAGCCGATGGATTCGGCCGCCTTCGCCAAACTGCTCGGCCGCGCCGAAATGGAGGGCCGCGACCTGGTGTTTCTGATCGGCGGCCACGACGGCTTACCTCCCGGCTGGGCCGCCCGAGCCGACCTGCTGCTTTCCCTCTCAACCATGACTTTCCCGCATGAGCTGGCCCGCGCCATGCTCGCCGAACAGCTCTATCGCGCTTTCGCAACCTTGCGGGGCCATCCCTACCCGCGCTAACGTAGACTTGCATGTCCTGGTTCAGGCGCGACACACCGGATCGAGAAAAACTTCCGCGGCCGGAAAACGCCGAGCGCAAGGTCAAGACCGAAGGCCTGTGGCAGAAGTGCGACAAATGCCGCCAGATTATCTGGAAAAAGGAACTCGAAACCAACTGGAACATTTGTCCGAAGTGCGGCAACCACTTTCGTATCGACGCTCCCACGCGCCTGCGCCTGCTGCTCGATGGCGGCGAATTCCAGGAATTCGATCGTGGCCTGGCGTCCTCCGATCCCCTTGGTTTCGTCGACAGTAAACCTTACACCGAGCGTCTCAAGACGGCGCAGGCGGACACCGGTCTTTCCGACGCCGTGATCGCGGCGGAAGGCAGGATCGACGGCAGGGCGGTGGAAATCTGCGTGCACGATCCGCGTTTCATCGGCGGCAGCCTGGGCGCCGTGGTCGGCGAAAAAATCGCGCGCTCCATCGAACGCTGCCTGGAAAGCCGTAAGCCGCTCGTCATCGTATCCGCCTCTGGCGGCGCCCGCATGCAGGAGGGCGCCGTGAGCCTCATGCAGATGGCCAAGATTTCTTCCGCCCTCATGCGCCTGGATGAAGCCCGCGTGCCCTTTATCAGCATCCTCACCGACCCGACCACCGGCGGCGTCACCGCCAGTTATGCCATGCTCGGCGACCTCAACATCGCCGAACCCGGCGCCTTGATCGGCTTTGCCGGCCCGCGCGTCATCGAACAAACCATCCGCCAGAAACTGCCCGAGGGATTCCAGCGCAGCGAATTCCTGCTGCAACACGGCATGCTGGACGCGGTCGTGCCCCGGCTGGAGATGAAAGCCTACGTCTCCCAAGCCCTGCGCTTCCTCGCGGCCTGAGTCCATCCGGTGAATTACCCCGACTCGGTCCAGTTCCTTTACGCCCTCGGCAACGAAATCCACACCGCCAAGCTGGGCCTCGACCGCATCCGCAAAGTCCTCGACGCTCTCGGCCGCCCCCAGGACCGGCTGCGCTTCGTGCACGTCGCCGGCACCAACGGCAAAGGGTCCACCTGCGCCATGATCGAATCCGCGTTGCGCTCCGCCGGCCTGCGCACCGGCCTGTTCACTTCCCCCCACCTGGCCGAACCCACCGAGCGGATCCGCTTCGATGGCGTACCGGTCTCGGCCGCGCGCTTTGCCGAAGCCTTCGATCGCGTACACCGCGCCGTCGAGGATCTGTTCGCCGCCGGCTCCATCGATCTGCACACCACCTATTTTGAAACCGTCACCGCCATGGCGCTGCTGCTGTTCGCCGAGGAGCGCGTGGACAAGGTGGTGCTCGAGACCGGCCTGGGCGGCCGCCTCGACGCTACCAACGTCGTCACCCCCGAACTCACCGTCATCACCCCGGTGGATTTCGACCATGAAGCCTTCCTCGGCAAAAGCCTGGAAGCCATCGCCGGCGAAAAGGCCGGCATTCTCAAGCCCGGCGTCCCGGCGGTCTTCGCCCGCCAGCGTCCGGAGCCGGCCGGCGTGCTCGCGCGACGCGCCGCGGAGTTGGCCATCCCGGTCGATCGCGTGGAAGCCTGGACAGTGCGCGATCTGGAAATCGATGCCACACACAGCCGCTTCCGGCTCTCCGGCGCCCGCACGTTGCACATCACGTGTCCATTGGCTGGCGCCCATCAAGTCGAAAACGCCGTCACCGCCGCCATCGCCGCAGTGCGCCTCGGACTTCCCGATCGCGCGATCGAGACCGGCATCGCCGCCGCCGTCTGGCCCGGCCGGCTGGAGCGCGTCTCCCTCCATCCGGAGATCATTCTCGACGGCGCCCACAACCCCGCCGGCGCGCGCGCCCTCGCCGCCCACATCGAACGCTTCTACTCGAAGCGCCGCGTGCGGCTGATCTTCGGCGCCATGCGCGACAAAGCCGTCCCCGAAATCGGCGGCATCCTGTTTCCGCTCGCCGCCGAAGTCATCGCCACGGCTCCGGCTCAGGCGCGCGCCCTTTCTCCGGACGCCTTCCGCCGCGTCGCCGCCCATCCCAATCTCCGCATTGCCCGC
>JBKQVG010000121.1:0-5506 GCA_052325345.1 Bryobacteraceae bacterium | reverse complement strand
AGCGGGTCGCCCCAGGCGTTGGCCGTTCTGGCGGGCGTGGGCCAGGCCGGCCCGAACTCGTTCCCGCAGAATCTCCCGTTCGAATTCGGCATTTTGCAGTTATTCGCAAAATGCGGATTATGCGGAGCGCGCGATTATGCAAAGCCGCAGCGCCGAGGTAGCGGTACGGGCTGCATGACAGTGATGTGGAACTCCGCATAATACCGGGTCGAAGAGGGGAGGCGCGTCCGGTGTTTGAAATCGACCTCCCGTAGCCGCTGTAGCAACAGCCCTGTCCCATCTTTTCGTCCGAACTAATTACGCGGTCTCGAGAACCCAGCACATACTTAAGCCTCATTCCATTCTATGTGAGGCTAAACATGCTGGAAACACACTTGAATTCACCTGTCACTCGACGGCGCCTCCGTACTGGCCCCGCCGCTGATCACATCGATGCCTTTGCCGACTGGCTCCACCTCAATGGGTACAAGCCAGTCTCGATCGACAACCGACTAACCTCCCTCGCGGCCTGGACGGATTGGTTGTTCGCCGCAGGGTTCACCGCGCACGACCTCCCTGCCGGGTTCGAGGCATGCAAGCTAGCAGTGGAGAAGGAGCAGCGCGTTCCTCACCACCGCGGCCCCAATCGCCATTCGCTGACTGCCGCCGCGTTGTTCATCCGGTTTCTCCAACATCAGGGTGAGCTTCCGCGCCCTGCGACTCCGCCATCCGCCGTTGACCTCTGGCCCACGCTCGGAGAATTCCGGTCATGGATGAACAAACACCGTGGCCTGACGGAGACGACGCTCGACGTCTATCAGAGAATTCTTGTGGGGTTGTTGGAGCATCTTGGTGATGATGCACGCGCCTATTCCCCCGAGGCCCTGCGCTCCTTCGTCCTCAATCGAGCACGCCCTCACGGGATCTATCGTGCTAAAAGCATTGTCGTCGCGGTCCGCTCCTTCCTCCGATTCCTCGGCGCTATGGGGCGCTGCCCTCCGGGTATGGAACACGCCATCCCCGGTTTTGCCTCATGGCAGCTCTCATCCGTCCCCCGGTTTCTCGTCGCAGAGGATGTCGAGCGGGTGATTGGTTCTTGTACCGACTATGTCTTCGGGCTACGAGATCGGGCGGTGCTCCTGCTTCTGGCCCGACTCGGGCTGCGTGCCGGCGAGGTCGCTCACCTTAAATTCTCCGACATCGATTGGCGCAACGGGAGTATTGCCGTCTGCGGTAAGGGACGTCGCCAGGAGCTGCTGCCCCTACCCCAGGAGGTCGGCAATGCGATTCTGGTCTATCTGAATCAGGGCCGGCCATCATTGCGGGTGCCCGAAGTGTTCACTTCGGTTTTGGCTCCGCTTCGTGCCTTGACGCGTGCGGCTGTCACCCAAATCGTGCGGAGCGCACTGCGTCGAGCGGGTGTCAAAGCGCCTGTCAACGGTGCGCACGTCCTGCGGCACTCCGCCGCGACTACCATGCTCCGCCAAGGTGCATCTCTGGCCGGCGTCGGTGCGGTCCTGCGACACCGCTCTCCCATGACGACGGCTCACTACGCCAAAGTGGACTTCGCACTCTTGTCGGAGATCGCTCAGCCATGGCCGGAGGTGTCCTCATGCTAATCGCACACGTGGAACGCTACCTTTCGCTTCGCCAGACACTTGGTTACAAGCTTCGCGAGACATCGGCCAACCTCCGCGCGTTCGCCAGGTTCGCTGTCGACAGGGGCGATACACTCGTCCGCGCTTCCACTGCGGTGGACTGGGCGGCGGAGGCTTCTTCCCCCCACACTCGGCACGTTCGGTTGCGAAACGTCGCGCACCTGGCCCGGTTCCTACACGCCGAGGATCCGACCCACGAGGTGCCCTCCAATCCGTTTCACGCGTCCACGCGTCGGCGCCTGCCCTACATTTACAAACGAGGGGAGATTGTGCAACTCGTCGGAGCAGCCAGCCGGCTTCGCGAGTCGTACCCACTTCGGCGCCAAGTCTACATGACAATACTCGGGCTGATTGCCGCTACCGGGCTCCGCATTTCGGAGGCGCTCGATCTCCGCCTCTATGACTCATTGCCCGATGGCGTCCTTCAGATTCGCCGTACCAAGTTCGGTAAGAGTCGCCTACTCCCCCTGCACCCCACGGCGGCGAGCGCCCTTGACCGGTACCTCGAACAGCGCTGCCGGCTGGCTGTGACAGACGACCACGTGTTCTTGTCGGCTGGAAATCAACGGATCGCATCCAGCACTGTGGAGTATACCTTCCGTCGGATTCGTCGGCTTGCAGGAATTGCCCCCACTCGGACACGCCCGCCGCGCCTTCATGACCTGAGGCATACCTTCGCAACGAGGGCGCTAGAGCAGTGCTCGACGCGGCGAGAGGCGGTCGCGCGGCACTTCGTCGCCTTGGCGACATATATGGGCCACACGGACATCGCTCATACTTTCTGGTACCTGGAAGCAACACCAGAGTTAATGACCGACATCGCCGCGGCAGCCGAAGCGCTGATCGCTAAGGAGGACTTATGACACCCATCGCCCCGTTGATAACCAACTTCCTGCGCGAACACATGCCGATCGAGCAGGGGTGCAGCCCGCACACGTGCGAGACCTATGCTTATGCCTTTCGGCTTTTGTTCATCTTTGCCAGCAAGCGTTTGGGGGTCAAGCCCTCCCAGATCTGTCTCGAGCAGATCGACACGGCGCTAATTCTTGACTTCCTCGCTCACATTGAGGAACAACGAGGTAATTGTGCGGCCACTCGCAACGGACGACTCGCTGCAATCAAGGCCTTTATTCGGTATGTTGAGTTCCGCGTTCCCTCCGCCCTGGCACAGGCGCAGCAGATCCACGCCATCCCGGGTAAACGGCATGATCAAGCACTCGTGCGGCATCTGACGAGGGAGGAAGTTCAATCCATTCTCAATGCGCCCAATGTTACAACTCGACTTGGAATTCGCGACCGAGCGATGCTCCACCTCTGTTATGCTGGTGGCCTGCGTGTTTCGGAATTGGTGAGCCTTCCGCTGGAGAACCTGTCCCTCCAGCGAACGCCGAGCATTCGCGTTCTCGGCAAGGGCCGGAAGGAACGATGTCTTCCGCTCTGGAAGGAAACTGCTGCGGACCTCCGCGCCTGGCTGGCGGTCCGCGGAGCGGTACCTGTGCCCGAATTGTTCGTGAATGCTGAGGGTGCTGCAATGACACGAGCAGGTTTCGAGTACATCCTCGACAAGCACGTTAACACTGCAAGCGTGAGTTGTTCATCTTTGAGTGAACACTCCGTGTCTCCCCATCAACTCCGGCATAGCTGCGCCCTCACGATACTCCGGGCCACACGGGATATTCGCAAGGTGGCACTGTGGCTCGGCCACGCTGATACCCGCACAACCGAGATCTACCTGCGGGTAGATCCATCGGAGAAGTTGGAGGTAGTGGAGGCCGTATTGCCACTTGGCTTGCGTCGCGGCCGATTCAAGGCACCCGATGCACTGGTTACTGCGCTGTTCGCTCCGGGATAATGCGGAGTCCTACATCACTGATATGCGGGCCGTACCGCTACTTCGGCGCTGCGGCTTTGCATAATCGCGCGCTCCGCATAATCGGCATTTTGCAGTTATTCGCAAAATGCCGAATTCGAACGGGAGATTCTGCGGGAACGAGTTCGGGCCGGCCTGGCCCACGCCCGCCAGAACGGCCAACGCCTGGGGCGACCCGCTACGGCAGGTCTCCACGCTGATAAGATCCGGAAGCTCTACCGCGCGGGCACGAGTAAATCCGAAATCGCACGCCAGTTGCGGATCGGGCGTACCTCCGTGCGCCGCATCCTGGCAGCAAACAGGAGATGAAATGCCAACTAAGAGAGTCTGGCTTCCGAATGACATCTACCAACTTAAGGTGACCCTTCGCGATACGAGGCCACCGATCTGGCGCCGGCTCCTGGTGCCAGCGGGCCTGACCTTGGAAGAGTTGCACGACGTGCTGCAAGTGGCGATGGGATGGGACGGTTCCCACCTGCACGACTTTCGCATCGGCCAGGAGCGGTTCGGGAAACCCGATCCCAACGACCGCCTGATGGGGCTGGACCCCATCGGCAACGAACGTACCACGCACCTCTACAGGGTTCTCGCCAAAGTCGGAGCGAAGGCCATGTACACCTACGACTTCGGCGACAGTTGGGAGCATGTGATCATTGTGGAGAAAGTGCTGCCGCCCGAACCGGGGCTTGCCTATCCGCTCTGCGTGGGCGGCAAACTTCAAGGGCCGCCGGAGGACTGCGGGGGTATCCCGGGTTACTACAATCTCTTGGAAGCCCTCCGCGAACCAGACCACCCAGAATATGAGGACTTGCTGGATTGGGTGGGCGGAGAATTTAATCCTGAGGCCTTCTCAGTCGACGACGTCAATCGGACACTCGCGCCTCTTCAGCGCTGGTGGGCAAAAGGCTCAAAACACGCATGAAATCCTGAGGGCGCCGCGCGCTTGCTGCCCCCCTACGCACGCCTACCGAAAGCTCACGTCCCAATAGCGGCCGTGGTTAGGATCGCCAACTGTGTAACCAAAGGTTCCCGGCCCGGGGATGGTTGTGGCGAGTGTGCCGATGGTTGTCACCTGGTTGGGTGCTCCCACCGACAGAATGTCCTCACCTGTGGGTTGTTCCCACACGATGTTGCTGTAAATTCGCTGGGGTCCCATGGGCAATACGTCCCACACTGAGAATCCTATATTGAATCGCCGCCACACCTTGTACTGGACGCCTCCCTCGAAGTCAGCCATATAGCCCAATGGGCGGAAGGGCAGATCCGTATCATACGGTCGCGGCAAGAAGTGTTGATCCATCCGCCCATTGGCCAATCCGAAATTGACAAAGGGACCGAAACCGAACAGGTTCGTGTCGACGTGGTTGAACCAGTCCCATTGGGCGCGGCCGGTCGTAAGCCCTTTGCGGTAGCTCGCGGTGGGAGCATCGCCGGTCAGGTTGGTCAGAAAATCATAGCGCCGGTACGTGCGGGTGTAGTGTACCTCGCCATAGACGTCGGAAAGCTCTCCTGTCCAGAGTCGCGGAGAATTGCCCTCAAACTCATAGCAGCCAAAGAAGAAAGTGCAATCCACGTAAGGCTCAGTTTCGGACTTCCCTTGCATACATCTGGGCCTCCTGTTTCTTCCGGGTTCTCTTCCTTTGGATATCGTTTGTTGCCACACCTATTTAGCTTTGCTTTATTATCCGGGACCGGCAATCCGGTTGAATCCGTATGCGCACGCGAAGAACGCCTTAGCGGGTCGTAGCGGCGCGTTTACCCCGCCATGCCTCGATGGACTTCAACGTCCAATGGCGGGGTAAACCCGCCGTTACAATGGCGGGATAAACCCGCCGTTACGGCCTTTTTAATCGGACTTTTAGAGAAGGGGCCGACCAAAGAATGCAGCATTTTCTGACCCTGTTCCCTATGGGCAGAAAGGAACGAGCAAGAAGCAACCTCGCGGTAGAGTAGGAGAGAGGGCGACCCCGCGAGTGGAGCGACCCACTCTCCCCTCGTC
>JBKQVG010000120.1:0-11174 GCA_052325345.1 Bryobacteraceae bacterium | reverse complement strand
ACACACCTTGCATTCCGAGGCATACGCCTGACTAGTGGCGGCGGTTAGTGCGAATTCTCAATAACCGACAGAGCGCTCCGTCCACTTTCGGCAAAATGCGAGTTGCTCGCGTCAGGCTGTCCACCTTTGCCGTCCACCTTTGCCGACCTTTGCCACCTTTGCCCGTCCACCTTTGCCCGATAACCGACAGAGCGCTCCGTCCACTTTCGGCAAAATGCGAGTTGCTCGCGTCAGGCCGTCCACCTTTGCCGCCACCTTTGCCGCTGGCTTGGCCCGGCGCCGTCACGGCAGTGGCTCCTTCTACCAGCAGGGCGAGATGGCTGATGAAGCCGCCCGCGTGCGTGACTGCGCCCCGCCAAACCCCGTCCTCATTGGAAACGTGATGCCGCTCTATTGGACTGGCTCGATTCGCTGTGAGGCCGGAATTATTATGAACAAAGAAAAATCAGGCGCGGGGCGTGACTTTGCGCCGCTTGCCCCCGGACGCAGCGAGGAGCGCAAATCCGATGCCGCAGAGGATCCCGGCGCGCGGTTCCGGCACCGGGTCGACGCTAACGTCGTCGAGGGCAAACCATCCCGGCACATTGTCGAGTCCGAATTCGATCTGGGTGGAAGTCCCGCTGGCGGTGACCACGAGCGCCGCGAACGTCCATGGTCTGACGGGTATATTGAATGCGTTCACAACCGTGGTTCCGCCCCAAATGATCTCGACCTCGTTGGAAGCCGTGTAACCTGGGGGCTGTTGCGCGTACCAGAAACTGACTTCATATTCCTGGCCGGGTACCGTCGCAAGCACCTGCGAAATGAATGTCAAGCTAGTCGGGTTGCCGAAACAAGCTGAGTACGTGCCGGAGTAGGGACCAATCGTGCTTATTCCGTTGTTTCCGCAGTTAAAGGCCGCCCCTGACACGGTCCAGCCAGTGAAGTCACCCGTTTCAAAACCCCCGTTGCTGATCAAGCCGGCGGCTGCCGGAAAGGGCGCCAAGAGGAGCGAAATGGCGCACCCGATATATGCCGTACGCATCGCTAACGATTCCCTCCGGAGGTCTTAGGCGCGCCCCCGGTCGCGGTCAAATTTCGTCGACCAGGATTCCCGTTTTGGCCTTTTGGCCGCCTTTTCTTCTGCACCCAATGGCATAGCCTAGAATCTCAATTTTGGACTTCCGGGTCCGATTCAGTATACCCCCAGCCGCCCTCCTTTGATCCTACGACTTGCACTCTTTTCTGGCGAAGCCGTGTTCGCCGCCGCAAAGCGCAGTTGTCGCCTTGATCAATCAGGATCTGCAGTTGCTCTGCGAATGCCTGGCGGAAGATCGGCCATCGGCTGGGAAAGAAGCGCCTGCAAGAGGTCGCCCGCCCGACCAAGCCGGCCACCATCTTGGGTTGCTATTACAAACTCGTCGCCGCCAGGTTCGATGGCTCCCAGAGCCGCCGGTATCCCGGCCGACCCAGATCGACTGGAACTGGGATAGTCCCGAAGAAGACCAAAGCTGCTGGTTACCGGCCCGGCCCTTAGGGTCCGCCGCGGTTCGCGGGGTTGAGGACGGCGCAACGCCCTGGATGCTCGTCAAGGATCTCTTGCCGCCGATGACTTATACGCCAATCTCGGCCAGGCGCGTGGTCCGCGTCTCCGGCCTGCCGGGCGCCGCGGCTACTTCGCTCGAACAGCCGCTGGCGATTCCGCCGCATAGCGATATCACCATCCTGCACGGTCCCGTCGAAGTGGCGTACAAAAAAGACGGCCAGGGCTGGACCGCTCAAATCAAGCTCCCCGAAGATCTTTCCGGCAACCTGAGCTGGCACGGCCATTTGCTGCCATTGCACCCCGGCGCACAGACGTTGAAACTGGACCAATAGCCGCAGCCGATTGAAGCTGCACAAAAATGCACAAAGATCCACAATTCGGCACCCGGCTGGGGTTGCGTCACGCCGCCTCCCGAAAACGTCGAAAAACACACAACTTCTTTAAGTTAAGTATGTTGGACTCGTAGCGCGGGAAGCGGACCGGGGCGAACCTGGGCTCTTTATCGCGCGGCGTATCGCTTGCTGCACTGTTCGGAGCAGAAATGCACCGTTTCGCCGCCAATCGTGCGTTGGACACTCGCGGCGGGGGAAACATAGGTGCCGCAGACCGGGTCCCGCTTGAGCTCGCCTCCGGACTGAATCGGAGGCGGGTCGGCTGATGGCCGCTGGCGCGCGCTCGAGCGCACGCTGGCGAACATATTTCGGAAGATCATCCTGACGAAGAGAAACAACAGGCAGGGAAAAACGAACTCGACGAAAAATGTGCGGATCATTCCAGGGGACAAACAGGGGCGGGAAACTCGATCTCCCGCCCCCGGGATCTACTGCTACTTCTTTTTCTTGGGCGCGTTGGGATTCTGATATGTGGTCGAAATGCTCCCTCCCAAAGTTGTCAGCATATCTTTCGATGGTTGCGCCCACTGGCCGGTGGGAGCCAGTTCCAGATACTTCTGAAACGCTTCCTCCGTGCCGGGTACCGGTGTAATCTTGCCGTCCGGGGCAATCTTGGCCTGGGCTACCAGAAGCACACCGTATTGATAGAACGCATCGGCGTACGGCGGGGTGGCCGCGATGCCTTTCTTGAAGGCTTCGAGCGCGGCGGCGCTCTGGCCGGCGTTCACTTCCAGCGCGCCCAGATTGTAGAAATACTTACCAGCCTGCGGCGGGTCGAGCTTGGCGGCATTTTCCAGTTCGGCTTGGGCTTCCGGAAACTTCTTTGCCTTGGCCAGAGCCAGGGCGTAATTGTTGTGGATGCCGGCATCGTCCGGCTTGATCGCAAGGGCTTTGGAGTAGGCGTCCAGGCACTTGCCCATACTGGTATCGAAGTCCGCCCCCGTCTGGGTTGTGGCCAGGCCCTTATAGGCCTCCGCCAGGTTGCTCCACACGGCCAATTGGTTGGGATCGATTTCGGATGCCTTGGTCAGGCTGTCCGCCGCCGTCTGGAATTGCTTCTGGGCTTCGGCTTGCGTGCTTCCGCCGTTGAAGGAATTGGCCGAAGCGGCGGTGCCGGCGTCGAGAGCGGTCTTGCCGGTACCAAAGGCCTCGTTGAGGGCGGCGTTCTTCTTCATCGCCGCTTCCTGCTTTTTCATGGACTCTTCGAGCGCCTTTTTCTGCTCCGCGGTCATTCCGCGCTCCAGGTCCTTGGACACCTGGCCGCTCTGCACGGCCGCCTGCATCTGCGCCTGTTGGGCCGCTTTGGCCGCCTCCGACTGTTTCATGTCGAAGTTGATCGGCAGCGGATCGCCCGGCGCGGTACGAACGCCCTTCACGCGATCCTTTTCCTGGCCGTCGATCAGCACGGAGATGTCGTACATCCCCATGGGCAGGCCGTTGTAGATGTAGTGCCCCTTCTTATCGGTCTTTACTTTGTAATGACCCTTAATGTCGGTGCGGTCGATCTGGATGAGCGCGTCCTTCACGGGAGCGCCGTCAGCACCCTTTACCACTCCCTCAATCGCCGTAATCTGGGCGAATGCCGCCGCACTGAGATATAGAAGCCCAGCCGTAGCCACCGCCAGGTTTCGGATTTTCATGCAACCTCCAAACTTGAGACTGATTTGTATGAAATACAAGTATACCTCTAGGCATGGGCGCACTTTGGGCGCCAACGGTTACGCTTGCATCTCCATAAACCCATACTAACTCTCGTCGGGCCGGCCCTCGTCGAACAAGCCGATCTGTTCGGTCGCGGCCGGCTTGGCCTTACGTTTCTGCACGGAACTGCCGACCACCCCCAGCACCTCCACTTTCTTGAGGGCGAGGCGCGGAACAAAAAGCCGCTGGCGGTGGCCGAACGGATCCGGAGGAATTATGGTAAACCCTTGCGACTCGATTTGTAAGAGGTTATTGGGGAGAACCCCTTCGAGGCGGTCGCCATCCCGCAACTCCAGGTTTACCCAAAGCCCTTCCATTTTCGGCCGATTGCGGAACACGCGGCGCCACGGTTCGGCCGGCGGGTGAAAATCGCGCACAAAGGCGACCAGCCTCACTTCGGTATACGGAATCACCATCGCCAGACCCTGTTCGGTAAGCAATTCCACCCCGGTTGGTTGTTGAAAAGAAAGAGGATTTACGTATCCCGGGAGGCTTTCCCGTTCAAACCGCTCCACGATGGCTTTTTTGGTGGTAGAAGCCGGCAAACCTATCCTCTTCGAAACAACTATGTTTCAAACATTTCGGCGCTTATTGTATCATTGGCACGATGCCGGAAGTGCTCAAGACGGGGGGAACCGCGGGGTCGGGCAGGCTGGTTGCCGCATTTCTGACTTACTGCCGGGTGGAACGCGGGCTTGCGGACAATTCCATTAGCGCTTATTCTACCGATCTTAAGAGATTTATCGAGTTTATTGGGGAATCCGCGGAGCTCCCGCTGGAAGAAGGGCTGAGGAGCTACCTGGACCATCTGCACCGGTCCGGTTTGAGCGCCCGCTCCATCGCCCGGCACCTCACCACCCTCCGCAACTGCTACGGCTTTCTGCTGCGGGAGGGTGTTTTAAGCCGGGACCCGACCGAACACCTCGACAGTCCCAAGATCTGGCAACACATACCTAAATTCTTAAATTTGCAGGACATAGAGCGTCTCTTGGAGGCGCCGCCGGAGGATCGGCCCACCGGCTTGCGAGATCGCGCCATGCTGCAGGTACTATACGCGACCGGTTTGCGGGTTTCCGAGCTTTGCCGGCTCCGGGCGGGCGATCTGGACACCAGCCTGGGCTATTTGCGAACCACCGGCAAGGGGAACAAGCAGCGCCTGGTTCCAGTTGGGGACTGCGCCATTCAGGCGGTGGATCGCTACCTGGCGACGGCGCGCGGGGCGCTGCTCAAAGGTCGATCGAGCCGTTATTTATTCGTTACCGCCCGTGGCGGGCCGATGACCCGCCAGGCATTTTGGGTGCTGTTGGCGCGGCACGGGAAGAAGGCCGGCATTTTCCACGGTCTCAGCCCCCACGTTCTTCGTCATAGTTTTGCCACGCATTTATTGGAAGGAGGGGCGGACCTGCGCAGCGTGCAGGTTATGCTGGGCCACGCCGACATCTCGACCACCCAAATTTATACCCATGTCATGCGGTCGAGATTGCGGGAAACGGTGGACCGGCATCATCCCAGGGCCTGATGCCGTTGGCGGGCGGCTGGCGCGCCGGTAGCGCGGCAGCCACGCTCGAATGGTCCAGCAAAGCGGTCATGGCGAATCGGAGAAGACGCTTGCGATGAGCGACTACACATACATACTGGAAAGCCACCTGAGCCCGGAACAAAACCGGGTGGTGGCGGAAGTCCAGACGGCGGCCAGCCTGGCCAACGTCAGTCTGTTTTTGACCGGCGGCGCGATGCGCGACATGCTGGCCGGCTTCCGCATCCGCGACTTGGATTTTGTCGTGGAAGGTAACGGGCTGAAACTGGCCCGGACGATTGCTGGGGGGACGGGCGCGGCGGTGATTGCCGCCGACGAACTCCGCAAGTCGGCCGAGATGGTATTTGCCGGAGGGGTTACCGTCCAGGTGGCCAGCGCCAAGCAGGAGCGGGCGGCCCGTCCCGGCGCCCGCGCGCAAGTCGTGGCGGCTACCATTCAGGAGGATCTGCGCGGCCGCGATTTCACTTGCAACGCCATCGCTCTCTCGCTCAATCGCGCCTCGCGGGGCTTGTTGCTGGATCCGTTGAACGGCCTGGCCGACCTGGAGCGCCGCGAATTGCGCGCCGCCAGCACCTATGGCTTTTACGACGATCCGTCGCGCCTGCTGCGGCTCGTGCGCTTCAAGGTGCGGCTCGGCTTTACGGTTGAAGAGCGCACCAAAATGCAGATCGCCAACGCGCGCGAGGCCGAGGCGGAAAAGGCGATTCCGCCGCGCGCCCTGGGCGAGGAATTGCGGCGCATTGCGACCGAAGACAGCCCGGCGGAAATCCTGCTCGCGCTCGAAGAAGCCGGCCTGAGTACGCTGTTCTGCCCCGCGCTGGCGGGGCCCAAGCTGAATCCGGATGGGCTGGCGGAGTGGGAAAAGTGCGCCAGCCTTCTGCCCGAGGATCCGCCTTCGGATGCAATGCCTTCCCGCGCTTTCCGCTTCGGGTCGTTTCTATACGTGCTGGGGGAAGAACTGTCGCCCAAAGAACGGCTGCGCCTGATCAAATGCTGCGCGCTCACGAAATCCGAAGTGGACGCCTGGAGCAAGCTGGATGCCCGCTCGAAGAAGCTCGAAACGGCGTTACGTTCCACGCGCATCCGCAAGGCTTCCCAGGTATATCGCATCGTGGCTCCGGCGCCCGCCGACGCGATTCTGCACCTGCTTTACCGCTCCACCGCGAAGCCGGTGCAGGAGCGCTTGCGCGCATACTTCCAAAAAAGCCTGCCCGCAATCCAGGAAATCACCCCGGAAGAATGGGCGGAGGTGGAAGGAAAGCCCGGAACGCCGAAATACCGCAAAGCCCGGGAGGAGTTCATCGCCCGCCGCTTGGACCGGCGCCCACCCAAGCCGCCGGAAACCGCCGAAGCGGGCGCCGATACCGTTCCCGAACAACCCGCTGTGTCAACGGAGTCCGCGCCCCGGAGGGTGCGCTGAGGACGGCGCGACGTATCTTCACTGAACTTTAGCCAGGCGCGTTCCGCGGTCGAGGCCGGGCATCAGGCGCAGCGATCCGGCCGCGGTCCGAGAGCGTGCTTCCGCGGCCTGACCGGCGGTGCGAAATTCGTGCTGCAGGATGCGGACGGCCGTCTGGCCGTCCTCGGAGCGCACGATCTTTGCCTTTACGACCAACTGCAAGGGCGAGACGCTGTGCAGCATGATGGGCCACGAGACCGAAATCTCGAGATGGAAGCCGACGGGCAACTGCCGTCCGGCTTCAAACAGGATGCCGCCGCTAGAGAGGTCAAGCGTGTGTCCGGCCCCCGTTTCCAATACACGCCGGCGCCGGACCAGCTTCCAGCGGAGATCCAAATGGATCTCATAGCGCTTGTCGGCGCGGCGATCGCCTCCGATTTGGTCAGGCTTGGTTGCTTGCATCCGTTCCATAATGTATTTCCGGTTTTTACTTCCTGGTGGGCGGATCTGTGTCCCGCTCCACGATTTTTAATTATGAGGATCGGCGGTCCCTGGGCAAAGTAATGCAGGTACGTAACAGGTACTCAGCGTTCTACGGGTTTTGGGAGGTGGGAGATGGCCACAAACATGGATCTTGAGCCGTCCGACAGGGCTGGCCGAGGGGCGAAGACAGTTAGGCAAGACCAGGTGCAATTATTCAGGAATACGTTCACTCCGTTTCCGTTCCGAGACGCTGGAGTGCCTGATTTTACGGGCTCCGCGAGTTGCGCGGACACTTAGGGACGGCCGCGAAATGACCATTCGGTAGCTACTTCCTTGGGCCGTGCCTCCGGCTTGCGGCATGACGCGCTGTTATTGTCGAGTTAGAGCCGCAACCGTAATACAGGTTTGGTACTTATTACGGAGCAAGTTTTTAGTACTGCCTTTCAGAAATTCGGCCGTATCGGCGCCGCCGGCCGCCGATAGATGACAGCTTCGACGCCGATACATCGGAGTTACAAACGCGTGTAGTTAGCCGGAGAGTACCAAATATGCCCGCAGGGTACTTATTAAGTACTATTCTCGAGTTCCACCGTGGCGCGGACCCGCGCCGGCCGGGAGGCGGATGAGCGGCACCCGGCGTCCCCGCACTACCATAGAAACAGCATGAAGAGAACCCTTTTTCCGTTGGCGGCCGGCGGTTCAATCCACCTGGCCAGCCATCTGAAGCTACCCTTCGATTCGGGCGTCACGACGGCCTTGCCGGGACAGGGCAGGCGATTTTGGTAGGGCATGCTTTAGACTGGAGTTCTTCACAGGTTAAAGCCTGTGCCACCAGGAGGTGGATTTCCATGCGGCGTTTACTGGCATTCCCCGTGTTCTGCTGGCTAATGGCCGGGCCGGTCCAGGCCGCCCGTGAAACGATCCCGTTCGACTTGAACTGGCGTTTTGCCAAGGGCGAAGTGGCGGGCGCCTCGGGCGCGCGGTTCGACGATGCGTCGTGGGAACGCGTCGATACGCCGCACGACTGGAGCATCTACGGCCCATTCGACCCCAAGGCCCCGGCTGGCGGCGCGGGTGCGTTCCTGCCGGCCGGCGTGGGGTGGTATCGCAAGCATTTCACCCTGCGGGAAGACCCCAGGCGGCGCGTGTTTGTGGAATTCGACGGCGTAATGGCGAACAGCGAAGTCTGGATCAACGGATTTCGCCTGGGGAAGCGGCCGTACGGATATGTGAGCTTCGCGTACGAGTTGACCGGCCATGTGCTGCTGGACGGCCGCGAAAATGTTCTGGCGGTGCGCGCGGACGACGAAGCGCAGCCAGCCTCCCGCTGGTACGCGGGGGCGGGCATTTACCGGCACGTGCGGCTGATCGCGCTCGAACCGGTGCACCTGCAGCATTGGTCCACCTTCATCACCACGCCGCGCATCGGTCCCACGGCCGCCACCGTGCGGATACGCACCAGCGTGGTCAACCAGGACGCGGTCGCGCGCTCGTTCTCGGTGGAATTGGAGCTGTTCGCGCCAAACGGCCAGCGGGTGATCGATCGCGAAACCGTGCCCGCGACCCTGGGGACGAGTTCGTCGGCCGAGGCAACGCGCGACCTGGAAGTCCCCCGCCCGCAGTTGTGGGACGTGGACCATCCCGCCCAGTATCGCCTGGTCACCCGCGTCAAGGCCGGCGCCAAGGTGCTGGACGAACAGGAGACCCTCTTCGGCATTCGCGAGTTCCACTTCGACGCGCCCACCGGATTCTGGCTCAACGGCCGGAACTTCAAATTGAAAGGCGCGTGCCTGCACGAGGATGGCGGCGCAGTAGGAATAGCCGTGCCGGCCTCGGTTTGGGAACACCGGCTGCGGGCGCTCAAGGCAATCGGCGTGAATGCCATTCGTACGGCGCACAATCCGCCGGCGCCGGAGTTTCTGGATGCGTGCGACCGCTTGGGCATGCTGGTGATGGACGAGATGTTCGATTGCTGGACCGTGGGCAAGAACCCATACGATTATCACTTGTACTTCCGCGACTGGTCGCAGCAGGACACGCGCGACACGGCGCTGCGCGACCGCAACCACCCCAGCATCGTTCTCTACAGCGCCGGCAACGAAATTCGTGACACCCCGCAGCAGGAGTTCGCCAAGAAGATACTGAGGGGGTTGGTGGAGGTCTTTCACACCTACGATCCCACCCGGCCCGTGACCCAGGCGCTATTCCGCCCCAACGTGAGCCACGATTACGAAGACGGGCTGGCGGATATGCTGGACGTACTGGGGCAGAACTACCGCGAAAACGAGCTGCTGGCGGCGCACCGCGAGAAGCCCGCGCGCAAGATTCTGGGCACTGAGAACGGTCAGGACCGCAAAGCCTGGCTGGCCCTGCGCGACAACCCTCCTTTCGCCGGGGAGTTCCTGTGGAGCGCGGTGGATTATCTGGGCGAGTCGCGGTTCTGGCCGCTGGTGGGCAACCCTTCCGGGTTGCTGGACCGTACCGGCGCCATCAAACCGATCGGCTACGAACGCATGAGCTGGTGGTCCGACAAGCCCATGGTGTACATCGCGCGGCGAATGGCGGCGCGGGTGGCGGCCGCAACCGATCCGGGCTACGAGAACGCCGCCCAGCAACAGCAGCAACGCCGCGCGGTGGAAACCCTCGATCCCGATTGGACGCCCGCCAACCTGAGCGCCCACCAGGAGAACGTGGAAGTGTACAGTAACTGCGGGGAGGTCGAGCTGCTGCTGAACGGGCGGTCGCTGGGCGCCAAGGCGCTGCCCTCCGACGCGGCTCCCCGCATTTGGCAGGTCGGCTTTGAGGCGGGCAAACTGGAAGCCATCGGCCGCGATAAAGGTCGGGAGGTGGCGCGGGCGGGCCTGCGCACCGCCTCCAAGCCGGCGCGGATCGAGCTGGAAACCGATCGCCAGACTCTGGCCTCGGATTGGGAGAGCGTGGCGTTCGTCACGGCGCGCGTGGTGGACGAAAACGGCGTGACGGTGCCCACCGCGGACAACGCCATCGCCTTTCAGACCCAAAGCCCGGGATACATCCTGGCGACCGATAACGGCGACCTCACCAGTCACGAACCGTTCCAATCCCGCGAGCGTCATGCGTTCCAGGGCCGCGCGGTAGCTCTGGTGGTGGCGCGCGGCGCCGGGAAAATCGCCGTTACCGCGCTTGCGGAAGGCCTCGCAAGCGGTTCGATCACCATCATGGGGGAGCGATGAAAATACGGCTGGCAGGGCTATGTCTCGGTTTGGTCGCGGCGGCCGCCGGCGCCGAGTTTCGCGCCATGGATTTCGGCGCCAAGGGTGACGGCAGGACGCTCGACACGGCGGCCATCCAGAAGACCATCGACGCCGCGGCCAAAAGCGGCGGGACGGTGGTGCTGACTCACGGCACCTACCGGAGCGGCGCGGTGTTCTTGAAATCCGGCGTCAACCTGCGGATCGAGGAAGGCGCCACCCTGATCGGCTCCCAAAGCCTGGCGGATTATCCGCTGCTCGAAACCCGCGTGGCGGGCGTGGAGATGAAATGGCCGGCGGCACTGATCAACGTCTACGAGCAGCACGACGTTTCCCTTTCCGGCAAAGGGGTGGCCGATGGCGACGGCAAGATCTGGTGGGACAAGTACTGGAAGATGCGCTGCGAGGATTACGAGCCCAGAGGCCTGCGCTGGGCCGCCGATTACGATTGCCAGCGTCCGCGCCTGATCCAGATCTACCGTTCCGAGAACGTGCGGGTGGAAGGGCTGACGCTGAAGCGGTCGGGATTCTGGACGGTGCACATCTGCTATTCGCGCAATGTCGCCGTGGACGCCATCGCGATTCGCAACAACGAAGGCGGGCGCGGGCCGAGCACCGACGGGGTGGACATCGATTCGTCGAACGGCGTCAGCGTGGCCCACTGCGACATCGAATCGAACGACGATGCCATCTGCCTGAAGGCGGGGCGCGACGCCGACGGGCTGCGGGTGGATAAGCCGACCGAGAACGTGACCATCCGCGACAATACCGTCCGCGCCGGCGCGGCCGGGGTGACCTTCGGCAGCGAAACCTCGGGCGGCATCGGCAACGTTCAGGTGCTGGGCGGACGCGTGCTGGCGGGCGTTCCCGTCGGCATCCTGTTCAACTCGGCCAGCACGCGCGGCGG
>JBKQVG010000119.1:0-9707 GCA_052325345.1 Bryobacteraceae bacterium | reverse complement strand
CGTCCGACTCCGAGAACGATTTAGCCGACGCCGGCAACCAACTGATTCTATTCGACTTCTAACCGGACACCAGTGAACACAGATAAACGCGGATAAGAAAAACAAAGGCTCTATCTGCGTTCATCTGTGTTTATCTGTGGCTGGAATGTATTTATTTCACGGCTTCCCAGGGAGCGGTTGTCGATCGCCCATTCTCCCCAAAACGGTTAAGCACCCCAATCTTGGCTGCCGCCGGCTTTCAGTCGGCGATCACCTGGACGGAAGACCGCCCCACCACCGCCTCTGTTGGCCGGAATCCCGTGAGGGCTGTTGATGGCACGCTGCCTTCCGGCGCCGCGGCCGCCCCAGTTGGGCGCCTATTGGATCTTCCCCGCCAGCGCCGTGCTGAGCGCCACGGGGTCTGCGTCTTCGGCCGAAATCGCATATCCAGCGATATAACGCCCCTTGCGAAACACACACAACCGGCCCAGGTAGCGATCCGTTACCTGAAAGGCTTCGTCGCTTAACTTCACCGGCGTCGTCGAGCCGAAGCGCGCTTTTAGCTGCCCGATAACGGCGCCGGCCGAGGCCGGCGACTCCTCCAAGACCACGAAGGCTTTGCCGTAATCGTACTGCGCCACGTAGCCGCGCTTGAGCACGCGCAACCCCAACACGCTTTCCGGCGCCAGGCGCAGAGACTCCAGTTTGTCTTTCTGGAACCAAGACACCACCGCCGGAATCGACGTGCCTCCGGGCACCGCCTTCGCCAGCGCCGCGGCCCACGTCTTCAGCGCGGCCGTATAGTCGCCCTCCGGATTGGCGGCGATCTCGATATAGTATTTACCCTTCGCGAAAATCAGCCGCCGCGGCACGATCTGGCCGCCCATCCCCACTGCATATTCCGGCTCCCGCAGGTCGCGGTTTGTGGTGAACAGGCCGTAGGCGAACTCGCTGTTCTCCATTTCGGAAAGGTCGATCACAAAAGTCGTGTCGCCCCGATGGCAGGTGACGCCGCGCATCTGCTGGAAGTGGTAGCGAAGGTAACCCTCCGCGTTGCCATCCATGTACTCGAAGAGATTGTCTGCCGTGTAAGTGCGAACCGGGCCGCTTTCCGTCCACCCCGGAACGAGGTCGCAGGCCGGCGCCGCGGCCTTGTCCTGGGCCACCAGGACGCAGGCAGTCAAGCCCAGCCCGCACAGCGTTTTCAGCAAGCGAATAACTCCTGCGCCCGGATCAGCCGCTCGGCCACCCGGACCCCGTGCGGGCACGTGACGGTGCATGCCGGGCAATCGCCGCACCGCACGTCCGCATACTCGGCGCCCAACTCGCGAAAGCGCTCGCGGCCCAGCGCGAACTGCCCATAGCCCTCGGCATAGGTGACAGACCGCAACATGTCCGCCACCGGCAGACCCTTCCGGCACGAGCCTTCACACCTGCCGCACATGTTGCAATACAGCGGGCGGATCCATTCCCGGCGCATGGCCAGCAGTTTCTCGTCAGCCAGCCCGAAGGGTTCGGTTCCGGCTTGAATGTTGTCGGCCAACTGGTCCATGTCGGTCATGCTGGGGACCGTGGTATGGACGTTGGGGTTCCGTATCACCCAGCGCAGCACAGCTCCCATGGCGCCCGGTTGCTTGAGCTTTTCGGCATTCGGATTGGACGCGCCGCCGCGTCCCCGGCCTCCCGGCCCGCCGGCCATGACTTTCATCGCCACGATGCCTTTACCCGCCTTCGCCGCCTCCCCGATTACCGACGTCATCACCGGTTCCATGGTGAAGTTGTAGGCAGTCAGGATTACGTCGATCTTCTCGTGTTTCGCCAGGAACGGCAGCAGCTCGGGCTGGCCGCCGTGTGTACTCACTCCGGCGAACCGAATCTTCCCCGCCTGTTTGGCAATCTGCTGCGCCTCGATCAGTTCGTCGGTGATGTCCGCGGGCCTGCTCCTGCCATGCAGATACCAGATGTCCACGTAGTCCGTGCCGAGCTCCCTCAGGCTGGTGTCGATCTGCGCCAGCGCGTCCGCCCTGTTCCGTCCCTCGGTCTTGGTGGAGAGCACCAGGCCTTTGCGCTTTCCCTTGAGCGCGGCGCCGACCATTCGCTCGTTGTTGCCCTGCGAATAACTACGGGCGGTATCGAAGTAGGTGATCCCCAGGTCGGCCGCGCGTTCGACCACGCTGCCGTCCGACGTGATCATGCAGCCCATGCCGACGGTCGTCACCTTCAACCCGGTCTTCCCCAACGTCCGGTACTGAAAAACGGGGCCGCTTGGCGGCGTGGAAAGCGGCCGTGACCTCGATTGCGGAGAGTCCTGCGGGCGAGAGGCCGATGCGATGGCGGGAAGAGCCAAACCGGCCGTCAGAAAGTTTCTGCGGGAAGCGAAACGATCCATCTCCGTTCCTCCAAATCAGACTACAGGATGGTAATATCCAATTGTAGTTCACCGTAAGGAGAGCTGTCTTATATGGCGAATCGTCTTCGGCGCAGGAGCCTGTTTCACTTGGCGGGAGCCGCGGCCCTGTTGCGCCGCTCCATTGCGGCGGCTCCGCAGACGCAGCCTTCCCAACCCGGCCGCCAGGCCGGCGCCCCCGACCGGTTTCCCGCCCGGGCACCGCGATCCACGGTTGTCATTGCACCGGGCCAGGACCGGCGGCGGAACGTCTACAGCGCCCTCAAAGCTATCGACAAAGAGTTGCGGGAGAAGATGAACGGTAAGCGGTACGTCGTCATCAAGCCGAACTTTGTCAATCCCGAGAATCAGCTTGCGTCAAGCCACCCCGACGCCATGCGGGGAATCCTGGACTATCTCTCGGAAAGCTTCGAGGGGCCGGTAGTCATCGCGGAGTCCTCGGCGGGCGACACTCGGGTGGCGTTCGATAACTTCAAGTACCAAGCCTTGACAACCGAATACTCCCGGCAGCAAGTCAAGCTGATCGATCTGAACGACGAAGCGAAGTTCGAGACGATCGCCCTGCTGGACGCCGACCTGCACATCGCTCCCTGCCGCCTCGCCGCCCGGCTGCTCGATCCCGAGGCGTTCGTGATTTCTTCCGCCATGCTAAAGACTCACAATACGGTGATCGCGTCGCTGTCCATCAAGAATATGGTGCTCGGTGCGCCCCTGCATCACGCTAATGGCGAGACGCCCCGCTGGAACGATAAGCGCAAGTACCACGTGGGCCTCCGGCAAACTCACTACAACATCCTGCTGACGGCGCAACGGCTGAATTTCGGAGCGTCGGTGATCGACGGTTTCGAGGGCATGGAAGGCAACGGCCCAAATTCGGGAACTCCGGTGCCATCCCGCATCGCCATCGCGTCCGTCGACTACGTGGCGGCGGACCGGGTGGCCGCCGAGACCATGGGAATCGATCCCGAGTGGCTTGGCTACGTGAAGTACTGCGGTCAACTGGGGCTCGGGCAGTTCGAACCGGCCAGGATCGACGTCATCGGTCCGAAAATTGCCGACGTTCGCAAGAAGTACCGGATGCATCCCGATATCGACCGCGAGTTGCAGTGGCGGGGACCGATGACCGAACTGCCGTTCAACCTGGGTTGGACGCATCCCACGGGCGGCGATCAACTGGCGTGAGTGTCGAAGCTGTCGGCGGAAGGCCGTGAAGGAGCACACGGCGTCTGCCGCGGCATGCTTTCGTAGCACCGCTTGAACAGTCGTGCTACGGATGGTAGTATACGATTTGAATTTTCGTAGCACTGCATTTGTTTCATCGCCCGCCTTCGCCGCTTTGTTTCTGGCGGCCGGAACGGCACTCGGCGCGGCTAGCGGCAGCGTGAGCGGGCAACTGACCGACCCGCAGGGGAAGCCGGTCGCGGGCGCCAGGGTAGCCGCCGAGCCCCGTGATGCCGCCGTGCGGCAGACTCGTAGCGATTCCGACGGCCGGTTTTCTTTCCCTTCCCTTCCCTCGGGAGAATACAAACTGGTCGCATCGGCGCCGGGCTTTGCCGACGCAAGCCAGACGATCGCCGTTACGGACGGCGCGGGGCCGGCGGTGCATTTGCGTTTCGACCGGCTGGCGCCGCGCACGGAAGCTGTTACGGTGACGAGCGACGTCCGCAATCCGGACATCCAAAACCCCGATCCCGCGCAACGCACTTTGGTGCGGGACGAGCTCCTGGACGCCAATCCGGGCCGCCCGGGCGCGCCGATTTCGATTCCCGGCCTGCCCATCGAGACCGCATCGAGCGGCATCAAGGCCCCGCAATACTTCGCTCCCGGCGTAGCCGGCGATCACGGCGAGCCGATCGCGTCATTCTTTCAAGTGGGCGGGTACCTGATGCCCAATAATCTTAGCGCCAACGCGCACGGCAACGGCTATTCCGACCCTAACGCGATTGTTCCGTCGTTGATCGAAAGCGTCCAGACCGATGGCGGCGCCTTCAACGTCCGCGAAGGCAACCACTCCGTCGACCTGGCGGATACCTACGGGCTGCGCACCCAGTCGCAAGCCTTCGCGACTCTCACCGGCGACTACTGCGATATCGATTGGACCGCCGGATGGAAATGGCTCGCCGTCCAGGTTTCCTACGGCAACGGCTTTCTAGACAGGCTCGAACACCGCCGGCAGTACAAGGCCAATGCGCTGAAGAGTTGGCGCCTGGGCGCGCACACGCTCACGCTGCTATTCCTTGGCTATTATGGGCAGTCCATGCTTCCCGGCCTGGTCCCCATCGGCGTTCCCAATCTCCACGACGCCATCGATCCGCGCCAACGGGACCAGACGCATACCGGCGCGATTGCCCTGAACGACGTCTGGCACCTTGGGCCGGGCGGCGACCTTTCGGTTTCGGGCTTCTTTCGAACCTACAATCTGTCGCTCTTTTCGAACTTCGGCGACGGACTGATCCGTCAGAGCGAGTTCCGCACCGAGACGGGCGGCAATATCAACTACATCCGCAAGGTGAACAAACGTCTTGCGGTGATGGCGGGAATGGATGACCTCCGCGAGGCTCCCCGCCGCGACGATCTGGACCATTACGATTCGACCAACCTCGCCGTCTACGGGCCATTCCAGAAAGTGACGGCGAATAACATTACAATCAACCTCCTGACTCCGTTTATCGCCATCGACGGCAATCTCACGCCGTGGCTTCATTACAATTTGGGCTGGCGGCGCGACCAAATCGGGTTCGACAACGCCGACCTGCTGGTTGCGGCGAATTCGTTCCATCGCTGGGCCGGGATCAATTCTCCCAAAGCGACGCTGGCCATGGTGTCGCCGGAATCGTTGCCGCTCCCATCGGTGTCGTTGAGCTGGGGGCAGGCTTTTTTCACCAACGATCCACGCATCGGGACCGGAACCCGGCAAGGCAGCCTGGTCAGCCAGGCCCACTCTTACCAACTGGTGGTAAGCAAGACTTTTCTCAAGACCGATTTCCGCGTGACTCTGGGGCACGTTACCCAAGAGGAATCTCTCGCCAAGATCGATCCCGACACTGGGCTGCAATTCAACCAAGGTCCCAGCCGAAACCGCTACATCACCACCTCGGCGCGCCATTACTTCCATCGGGGACTGCTGCAGGCTTCCGTATCGAAGGCCGATGCGCGGGATCTATCGGATGGAACGCCGCTGCCGGAAGCGCCGCGGCTGATTGTGGACGTGCTGGGGACGCTCGAACGGCTTCCGTTCGGGCTAGAGGCTCGCGCGGAGTTCGAGGAAGTCGGGCGCAAACCGCTTGGCGACGGATTCGTAGGCGTGCCCGTTCGTGAATTTCGGGGCGCACTCGTGCGTCATTTTGAAAGAGGCAAGATTACCGCTGGGGTCAACTTCCAGATCGCCAGCGGCTACACCGGCCAAACCACGGAAGTGCTCGCCCTGCCGGGCGAGCGCGAACCATTTGAGCGAATCGTGGGGGTCTATCTTCCTTCTTACGCGACGGTCTCGTTGAGTTACCGTTTAGGACGGGCCCAGCCGTGAGACTCGCCTATTTTACGCCCGCCGCCTGCAGGCTGTGCAGTGTACTTTTTGTCCATCCCAACGATGTGCCCGATCAGCCAGTTCAGAAGAAACGTCATCACCTCCACCGAGATGCTCGCCGTTCCCAAGCGAAAGCTCTGCTGCAGGGCTCTTACTTTCGCGATCAGCTTGTCATGTTCCATCTTGTGCTGCTCGAAGCCGGGGAACCGATACAACTGCATGAGCTTCTCTTCATGATTTTGCGCGGTGGCGAAGGCGCTCGAGCAGCAAGGCGCGCTTTTCGGGTGAGAGGGTCTCGATGCTCGAAAGCTCGCGGCGCCGATGGCCGCGCGGAGTGAGGCGCTCCAGGTAGCGCTCCATGGCGCCGGCGTCCAAACCGGCCACGAAGCGGTTGGCGGCGGCGCGGGAGCGAGCCGATTCAGCCTGGTAGGCGTCGCGGCCGGTAAGCAACTCGCCGACGGCGGCGACCCAGGGAGTGGAGTCGTTCGAGGGCACTACGGGGCGCGGCATGGCGAGTTCGTCGTAGGCGGCCCGATAGCGCTCGATGAGGCGAACCGGAATGACGTAACCGGTTCCCTGCTTGGAATCGCACAGGCCGCCGGAATCGCTGGCAACCACGGGGATGCCGCGCAGCAGCGCTTCCATTACGATCAGGCCGAAGCCCTCGTACCAGAGCGACGGCGCCAGCAGCACGCGGGTGGGCGCGAGCAGATCGTCGATGTCGCGGGCATTGGGAAGGATGGCAACATTCGGCAGACGCTCGAGCGCGCTCCGGTCCTCGGCGGTGGTTCCCCAGCCGGGCACGGCGGCGAACCGGCAATCCGGCATGCGGGCGGCGATGTCGAGAAACAAGGAGATGCCCTTCACCGCGCAAGGATTGATCATGGTGAGGAAACCGCGCTCGAAGGAAGCGTGCGTGGGCCACGGGCCGGAGCCGTAAATGGGGGGGTGAATCACGGCGGGGGAGCGGCCCAGGGCACGCTCGACGTAGCCGACCATGTGGGCCCCGATCACCACGATGCCGGCCGCATCGGCGACCAATACGGCGGCGCGCGGGTCGGGGTTCCAACTGGCGGGGCCGAAGGGGAAAAACTGGGGCGTATGGGCCAGGTACACCACACGGTCGGGCGCGGCGCGATGGGCCTCTCGCAGCAGGCCGTGCCCGAGGTCCTCGCTCGATACCAACACCCAATCGGGGGCGAACTCCCGAATCTCGCGGGCCAGCCGGTTGACGCGCGCCGCCGGTTCGTTGACGGAAATCACCTGGATGGACCGGTGATGGGGGAACTCGGCGCCCGGCTTGGACGGACCGGCCACGACGCGGCACGAGTGGCCGGCGCGCGCCAGGTGGTCGAGCCAGATCAGGTTGCTGCGCGTGGCGCCGCCGCGGGGCGGTGCGTAAGAGGCGTTCGCCGTCAGCAGGATGCGCATGCGGCCGGGTGCATCCTATTCCTGGGCCTGTTCTTCGGCCAGAAGGGCGCGGGCTTCTTCGTCGCTCATGCCTTCCAACTCGCGCAGCAGGTCCTGGTAACTGGCGCCGCTCTGTTCGATTTCTTTCAGCTCGACGGCCTTAGCCAGCTCGGCCACGGTGAAATCGCCGCTGTAGACCACCTCGAGCGAAAGATCCACGCCGAAGATCTGGCGGACGCGCGAAAGCAACTGGACGGCCAGCAGAGAGTGGCCGCCCAGCTCGAAGAAGTTTTCATTGACGCCGGCCGAGGGCAGGTTCAGCAACTCGGCCCAGAGCGCGGCAAGCTGAGTCTCCAGCGGGGTACGGGGCGCGATGGCCGAAGCGCGGCGCCTGGCGACGGCGGGCCGGGCGGCATTGCGAGCGTGATGGAGGATCGCCTCGGCGTTGGCAAGCTCGGTGGCGATGCGGACGTAGTCGGGACGCCCGTTTGCGTCGGCGCCGTTGCCCGCCGCCACCGGCGCCTCGACCGCGGGCGTGACGGGATGGGCGGGAACCGCTTTGCGGCTGCCGGCGGCGAGGGCCGCATCGATTTGATGAGGCGAAAGCCGGTAGACGCCGTCCGCGGCCGCGCCGATGGAATTCAGGAACAGCTCGGCGGGGCGATTGCGGGGGCCCTTGCGCAAAGGAATGGCGATGGAGTCCAGGCCGCGCCGGCGGGCCAGTTGGCCAAGGTGCGCGAGGACGCGCTGCTCGACGCCGCGGCCCAGCACGCGGCAACTGAACAACATGGTATCGACCACCAGGCTTCCCCGCTCCACGCGGAAGATCGCCACGCCCGTCAGGCCGTAGTCGCCGAAGCGGTCGCGCACGGAGACGGTCAGGCATTCCTCCGGCATGGTGCGGATTTCGCTTTCGGTGCGGCGGATGAGCGAAGTGTTCATCTGGTTGGTGCGCTGGGTGAGTTGGGCCACGCGCGAAACCTGAGTTGAAGTGAGCGGGCCGATGTCGATGGCGAGGCGCAAGGAAGCCAGAAAGTCGTCGAGGCTGGCGACCGAGCGGCGGACGGCGGCGCGCCGCGCTTCCAGGTGGTAGAGCTCGGAGCGGCGCAGGTCCTCGGTGGTGACGGCGGCGCGGTCGAAGGCCCACACGTGGTCCAGGAACGCCGGGATGTCGCGCGGATCGGACGGCAGCGAAACGGCCAGCACTTCGGGCCGGGCGGCCTGGGCTTCGCGGCACTCCTTGGGGTTGTCGTCCACCAGGATGAAACTGTCCAGCCCGAGCGCCAGATCGACGGCTAGCGAAGCGAGATTGGCGCTTTTCGGCTCCCAGTTGACGCGGCGGGCGACAAAATCTTCGAGCGCCAGGGGCATCTCCGGATGAGCGCGAAAAGTTTCGAGAACGTCTTCTTCGTTGTTCTTGCTGACCAAGGCGAGCAGCATGCCCTGGCGTTTGCGTTCGGCGAAGAATTCCTGCAATCCGCGGCGAGGCTCATCCAAGTTCACGCCGGCGGGACCGTCTTCGCCACAGATACCGGCCCACAGGGTGTCGTCGCAATCGAGGGCGACGAGCTTGAAGGGCGGCGCGGCGAGGGCGTGGATGCGGCGCGCGGCGGCGGTGGCGAGGGCGGCGAAGTAGAGGGGCGTGTAAGGCAGGTGGCCCAGCTCGTCGGCGTGCGGATCGTGAATTTCAGCGACGGGATACAGCGCGGCCACATCGGCGGGCAGGAGCAATGAGACGCCGGACGTCCCCGCCAGAGCGTCCGCGAGGGATTGTTCCACGGCGCGGGCAGCCTGGGCGCAGCCGGCGCCGGATGGGCAAATCGCGACCAGCAGGGGCGCGTGGAAGCGGGCCGCGGCGCCGCGAAGGGCCTCGGCCAGGCGCGCCGCCGAGTCGGCCATGCCGGCCTCCCGCCAATCCTCGAGCCGCACCAGCACCAAATTGTAGCCGTGGTTGGCTGCCAGCAGACTGTTCGGGTCCAGCAGTTGCTGAAATACCTGGCCGTAGCCGGCAAACCGGATCGGACACCCGAGGCCGAGTTCCGAAACCCAGAAGTTCAGGACAGGCTCCAGAGCTTCAGCGGTGAATGTCGCGCAGATCGTGATCGAAAGGTCTTCCTGGGGCATCCAAAACCCATTATGCAGCATTGTGCGGGTCAAACGGTTTTGACTGGGGTGCTTAACCGTTTTGGGGAGAATGGGCGATCGACGACCGCTCCCTGGCGGTCGCGGCTGTAACTACATGCAAACACGTCGCACCCGTAACGGAGATGGTATGAGAAGGCCGGTCTCCCGGCGGGATGCATTATGCTTCCCAATAGGCGCACTCGATAAGGTGCCAAAAGGAGACCGGCTATGAAGAAGAATACCACTGCGAAGAAGAACTCA
>JBKQVG010000118.1:0-21095 GCA_052325345.1 Bryobacteraceae bacterium | reverse complement strand
GCTGTTACGCCTTGGCGAGGGCCCGACAGACCACGAAAAACGATGGTCTGTCCCACCGCCTCACCGCCGAACCCTGGCTCAACCCAAATTCCACGACATCAGGAGTTTGGAATCTCGGCGCTGCAGGCGGAGCGCCTGCGCCACGACTGCCGACCCGGGGCGTTATTTTAACGCCTATTCGTCCCCGGCCGGCCGCCCGGCAAGCTCTTCGCCGCTATCGGAAATTCGATCTTTGGCGAGAAGTGCGGGACGAGGGCGCCCCGCGTGGACCAGGGTCCGCCCTACTAATGATTCATAAGCGCGAAAATAACGCCGCCATCAAGATGACCCCTCATTTTGCCTCAATCCAGCCTGCGGCTGCATGTTTGGCTTCAACTCCCCGGAACCCTAAGGTTCCGCGTTCCCTTGGCCCACTTCGGCAGACCGGGCCTTCTTTGCCCAGTTGAAGCGGACGGGACTTACCAGGACTGATGCCACGGGCACCGCCGAAGCGCCGCCTTTTCATGTGCCTAGCGCGTTTCAACTTCGCGGGCGCATGGCCCGTGCGATGCAGCTTTGCGACCACTATATGATAGGATTTGGCTTAGAGTTCTCTGTCAATTCCATGAAGACAACAGACACTTGGCACGCTGCTCTGGACGAACGGGATGATCTAGAGAAATACGGTTCTAACGGCCTCGGCCTCTTCGCATTGGTTCTTCACTTTGGCCTCGAAGATATTGAGTCGGTGGCCACGGATTCCGTGGTGGATGGATCCGACGACAAGAAATGTGACATCGTCTACGTCGACCGCAACGAGCGGGTCGCCGTTGTTGCGCAGTGCTATCAGTCGCAAAAGGCCAAGGATGAAGCTCCTGCAAAAAAGGCGAGCGATCTGACAACCGCCATCGGGTGGCTCGTAAACGCGGAGCCCGCAACCATTCCGCCGAAGCTTCGCTCGGCGGCTCAGACGCTGCGCCAAGCCCTTGAAGAACAGGCAATAGACAAGATCCATATCTGGTACGTCCACAACCTGCCCGAAAGCGAAAATGTCGCCAAAGAACTTCGAGTTGTCGCGACGGGCGCAGAGGCGGTGCTGAAGGCCGCATACCCAAAGGTCCCCGTGCAGGTCCACGCCAAAGAAGTAGGAACGAAGACATTCGAACTGTGGTACGTCGAGACACTCACTCCGATTCTGGTGACCGAAGAGTTTTCGATACCAACCAAGGGCGCGTTCGAGCTCAGCATGGGCAAATGGAAAGCTTGCGTCGCAGCCATCCCTACGAGTTTTCTTAGAAAAGCCTACCGCGATAACGGCGTTCGTTTGTTTTCTGCGAACGTCCGCGACTACCTCGGCGCGCGGCGCAGTGACTCGAATATCAACAATGGGATTATGCAAACCGCAAAGGGCGAGCCCGAGAATTTCTGGGCCTACAATAACGGAATAACGGTGTTGGTGAACGATTTCTCGCTGGGGGAGGGCAAGCTCACAGTCCGGGGACTATCGGTGGTCAACGGAGCTCAGACCACCGGAGCGCTCGGGTCTGTGAGTGATGCGCTCAGCAATGCATGGGTCCAACCGAGGTTCATAAAGACTGCGGATCAAGAGATCGTCTCCAACGTGATTAGATTCAACAACAGCCAGAATAAGGTCACAGCTGCGGATTTCCGAAGCACAGACAGGCTGCAAAAGCGCCTTCGTGAAGAATTTGCCAGCATTCCGGACGCCGAGTATGAAGGAGGCAGGCGGGGCGGCTCGGAGTCCGTGATTCGCCGGCGAAAGAATCTACTGCCCTCGTTTACGGTCGGGCAAGCGATAGCTTCACTTCACGGGGAGCCAGTCACCGCCTATAACGAGAAGACCGCGATTTGGGAGCGAGACAACCTGTACACGAAGTTTTTCAACGAGAGCACTAGCGCGGTCCATCTCGTGCTGGCGTACTCGCTGCTCCGAAGTGTTGAGGCTCGAAAACTCGAGCTTGTAAGGAAGGCTAAGAACGGTCATGAGCTGACCAAATCGGAAGATGCGCAAGTGGCATTTTTCAGAAATCGAGGGTCGACTTACCTCGCAGCGGCCGCCGTCGCCGGATGTCTTGAGGTGATCCTTGACCGCAACATCTCAAGCATGTTTAGGTTGTCCTTCGGAAGTAAAACGTCACCTCAGCGCGCTCAGGAGTATTGGGGCCGCATAGTGACCACGCTGGCCCCGATGTTTCCTCGTCTTGAGGACGCGCTAAAACCGCGATTGGACAACCCCACACGCGTAAAGTCCACCATCGACGTGTTTCGAGGGCTAGTGGAGGCCACAGCAGAGGGCAACAAGAGCATTTATGCCAAGTTCAAGGCGACCGTCCATGTGAAGTGAACCAAGCTGCGCGTCGCCCCGGGCGATTGACTGCCGGTTCAGCACGATTTAGCTCTCCCCTTTTTCATACCTAGCGCGAATCCTTCGGAAGTTGCTTGGCGTAAGTCCGCCCCGAGCAATCGCACCGCTCCGATACTCACCCATATCCACGGGGCCTCATGGGAACGGACGACGCTTCCAAAGCCTTCAGCGATTCCTCCCGTGACACGCCGCTCACGTCAGTAGGAGCACCGGAAGTCCGCCGGCCTGAACGATGGCGTGCCGGCTCTTGCCAAAAGTACAGGGCACTGGGCTGGGAACCCGCCAACTGGGCAGCGCGCCACCTGCGCCCAAATGGGTCAGGCTGTTTTTCTCGACCACTGGCCGGAATCAAGCGGGCCATCCATCCCGGATGGCCCGCTTCCCGCTTTAGCGTGCGCGCGAGGCAAGTTTGGAGGCGCGAGCAAGGCGACCAACGGACTACAGGGCGAAAGCGTTTGTGGAACCAGTTCCGCCGGTCAGCAATCCGCTCGATTCGAGCGTGTTGAAGATGATCGACGTGGGGTCGAGCGAACCGTTGGAACTGGACGCGGTTCCGTTCGATGCGAGCGAGTTGAAGAGGGCCTCGAGCGAGCTGGACGAGCCGCTGGAGCTGGATGAGCTTGTCGTGCCGGTGGACGAGCCCGAATCCGCATGGTGATGATGATGATGGTGGTGGCCGCCGATGCCGGCCTGCTGCAATTCTTGCGCGCTCGGTAGCTGGCCGGTCTGGGACGAGTTCTGAAACTCGCTCCCCTACTGGTTAAGCTGCGTGGCCAGGGTGGAATTTCCGGCCGATTGCGCGGTTTTTGCGGCGCTTTCGAGGTTGGTCGCGATCTGCGAAGTGACCTGCTGAAATTCGGCCGGATTGCTCTGCTGGAGTTGCTGCAGCAGGCTCAGCATCGTTGCCGCCGGCGAGAATTGCTGCGAATCTGTGATTTGGCTGGTGGAAGAGGTGTTGGTCGCGGCGGCGGGACTGGAAGAACCGCTGGATCCACCCAGGATGCCGCTTACCGTGCTGTAGAGGGAATTCAAACCGCTGATCGTCATGGTTGGCTCCTTGGTTTAGTCGCGTGCGGCTACCTGCGCGCAGGCGGGCGCCGGGGCCGGCTTACGCAGAACGCCCTGCAAAATACTGGCGAGCTGCTGGCAGCGCGCCGCCTCGTCGCTGTCTCCCTTGGACTGAGCATGGTCCGCGGCTGTGGTCAGACCTTCGGTAATCCGGCTGGTGACATGGCGAAACGCAACCGGGTCGTCTTGTTCCAGCGGAGCCAGCCAGCTCATAATTTTCATCGCCGGCCAGAGGTTCGATTCGTTGAGCACGCTGAACGTCATGCCGTCTTTGATACGCACTCGCGATGCCAAACTTAAATTGCTGAAAACAAGTCTCCTTTTGGGGCCATAGAGTGGCGAATTTTTGGCGGGCCGTCAAAAAGATGGCTGACCCAGGACTCTCAAAACCAGGGTGTTACACTCTTCGTATAGTGTCCTTTGACAACATCGTGTGGGAGCTGGATCGAGCTGGAATTGCCTGGATCACGGTCAATCGCCCCGCCAAGCGGAACGCGCTTTCGAGCGCCGTGATGGGCGAGTTGGAGACGGCATTTTCCCAGGCGGCATCGGACCGGGCGGTGCGCGCGCTGGTGATCGCCGGAGCTGGGGACAAAGCTTTTGTGGCCGGCGCGGATGTGGCCGAGTTGGCCTTGCTTTCCCCCAACGATATGCGCCGGGCCGCGCTGTGGGGGCAGCGGGTCTTCCGCATGCTCGAAACCATGGGCAAGCCATCGGTGGCGGCGGTGAACGGTTATGCTTTGGGCGGAGGGTTGGAGCTGGCGATGGCGGCCACGGTCCGGTTTGCCGCCGAGAACGCACGGCTCGGCCAGCCGGAAGTCGGGTTGGGGTTGACTCCCGGTTACGGCGGCACGCAGCGGTTGCCCAGGCTGGTGGGACGCGGGCGGGCGCTGGAGCTGTTGCTGTCGGCCGAACCGATCACGGCCGCGGAAGCATACCGCATCGGCCTGGTGAACGCGGTCGTGCCGCGGGCGGAACTGTTTGCCGCCAGCCGCGCCTGGCTGGAAAAAGTGCTGCGGCACGCCCCGCTGGCGATCTCGCTCGCCATGGAAGCGGTGGATGCCGGTCTCAACTGCGGCGTGGAAGAGGGCCTTCGGATCGAGGCCGCGGCCTTCGGACTAGCGGCCGCCAGCGAGGATTTTCGCGAGGGAACGCGGGCGTTCCTGGAAAAAAGAAATCCGGAATTTGTTGGAAAATAAATATGCCGAAAACCATAGAAGGTCATCTCAACGCGGCCAACTTGCGGTTCGCCATCGTCGTGGGCCGCTTCAACAGTTTCATTGGCGAGCGGCTGCTGGCGGGGGCTCTGGACGCGCTCGACCGCAGCGGCGCCGCCGCGGACCAGATCGATATCGTGAAGGTGCCGGGATCGTGGGAGATCCCCCTGGTGGCCAGCGAGCTGGCGCGGCAGCATCGCTACGACGCGATCATCTGTCTGAGCGCGGTGATCCGCGGCGATACCCCGCACTTCGATTACGTCGCCAGCGAGGCAGCCAAAGGCGTGGCGTCGGCCGCCGCCGAAACCGGGGTACCCATCGCCTTTGGAATTTTGACCACCAATACTTTGGAGCAGGCCATCGACCGGGCTGGGGCCAAGGGTGGGAATAAGGGGTTCGACGCCGCCATGACGGCTATCGAAATGGCCAATCTGCTGCGCGCTCTGCGACAGGCCGGCTGATGCCTTCCCGCCGTAAATCCCGCCAGCGCGCGCTGCAAATCCTGTTCCTCTGGGACGCCCGCCGGCAGCCGCTCGAAGAAACCATGGATGCCTACTACGACTCCCTCTTCGCGGAGGAACATCCCCAGCGGGACGCCTTTGCTTCCAGCCTGGTGGAGGGCGCCGTGGAACACCTGGCGGAAATCGACGAGCGGATCGTCAAGCACGCCGAACATTGGCGGATGGAGCGCATGCCGGCGGTGGACCGCAACATTCTTCGCCTCGCGGTGTACGAAATGACCTACGCCGGGACGCCGGCGGCGGTTTCCATCGACGAGGCGCTCGAGCTGGCGCGCAAGTTTTCGAGCGATGAATCGGTGCAATTCCTGAACGGCGTGCTGGACGCCGTGCACCGCGCTCTGCCCGCCTGAGGCGCCGCGCGGTCCGGCAGGCATTTTGGAACCGAGACCGCGTCGGCGTCGGCGAGAGGCCCTCCACGAAACTGAATTCGACGCTCGATCCGCCAGTTCTGACGACATCAGAAGCCCGCTCGTCCTTTGCCCATGGTGATACCCTGGATCGCTCCGCGCCGATGTTATGTACACGCCCGCGGCTGGCGTCGCATGGTGTGGCGTCGGATTCAAAGGCCTCCCGATCCCGAACCGGGCGCTAGCGATCTCGTCGCCGGTATCTTTCGAGCGATAATAAAGGTCGAGGTCTCTTCCAAAGGTCGCGCCAGCCGAATTTTGGAAGCGAAAACGTTCTCGCGGGCGTCTACTGAAGTGGTGGGAGGGTATGAGCGGTTCTATGCGGCAAAGGTGGAATGGCCTGGCGGCCCTGATTTTATCTATCCTGCTGGGTTCGCTTCTGGCCGGCCGTTTCGCCGGCAGCCTGAGCGCGTCACCATCCCCGGATTCCTCCGCCAATCGCGGCGCGGCCGCCGTCATACAGACCTTCACCAAAGCTTACGCGCTGGTGGAAAAAGATTTCGCCACGCCGGTAAACGCCGATGACGCGATTTACGACGGCGCACTGCCGGGCGTGACGCGCAGCCTCGATCCGCATTCGACCTTCCTCGACCCCAAGGAGTACGCGCTCTGGAACGAAGATCAGAAGGGGCACTATTCGGGGGTCGGCATGGAGGTAGCCCCGCGCAACAACCAGACCGTGGTACACGCGCCGTTTCCCGGGTCGCCGGCTTACCGCGCCGGCATTCGCCCCGGCGACGTAATCGTTTCGGTGGACGGCAAATCCACCGACCGGCTCACCACCAACGAAGTGGTCGACCTGTTGAAGGGCGACCGCGGCAGCACGGTCGAGATCGCCGTGCGGCGCGAAGGCGTGCCCCAGCCGATTTCGTTTAAGGTGGTCCGCGAGGATATCGTCCGCCCCAGCGTGCAAGCGGCCTTCTGGCTGAAACCGGGCATCGCGTACCTCAGAATTTTGAACTTCGGCGACTATACCACGAAGGAGATGAACGATACCTTCAGGCGCCTGGGCGAGGACCGCATCCAGGGCCTGGTGCTGGACCTGCGCGGAAACCCGGGCGGCCTGCTGAACCAGGCCGTCGATGTAGCCGACCACTTTCTGCGCAAGGGCCAGGTGGTGGTATCGCAACGCGGCCGCGCCTCTCCGGAGAAGGTCTATATCGCCGAGCACGGCAATCGCGGCCGCGATTACCCCATCGTGGTCCTGGTCGACCGCGGATCGGCTTCGGCCGCGGAAATCGTCTCGGGCGCGCTGCAGGACCACGACCGCGCCTGGATACTGGGCGAGACCACTTTCGGCAAAGGCTTGGTCCAAACCGTCTTCCCGCTGCCGGACCGCACCGCGCTGGCGCTCACCACGGCGCACTTTTATACCCCCAGCGGGCGCCTGATCCAACGCGACTATTCGCGGCTTTCTTCTTACGACTACTACACCCACGAGGACGGACTTACGCGTAACGCGAACGACGTAAAGATGACCGATAGCGGCCGCACGGTCTACGGCGGCGGCGGCATCACGCCCGACGAGAAGTACAAAGCGCCTCCCATGGATCTGCTGGAAGCGAATCTTTACCGCGACGGAATCTTCGCCTTCACGCGCTCTTATTTTTCGCAGCACAGCGCTCATCTGCCCGATGGCTGGATGCCCGACAACGCCTTCCTCGAACAGTTGCACGACTATCTGCTGCAGCACGGCTACCACCTCACCGAGGCGCGGTTCACCCAGGACCACGATTGGATACGGCGCTATCTGGCCCGCGAGGTGTACATCTGGGCGTTCAACGTGGATGCCAGCAGCCGGGTGTTCGACGAGACCGATCCGGAAGTCGCCGACGCCGTCCGCTCCCTCCCCCAAGCCGCTACCCTCCTGCGGAACGTAAGGCGGGTGGTGGTGGAGCGCATGAGGCAAAGGTAGCCGCTCCCCCGTGGCGGCGAAATGCCGCTTGTCGAGCCCGGCGGCGCAGTCAATTGCGGAGGCGCCGGCGGCGAGAACCACGGAAGCGACCCGGATCCGCCGCCTGCTAAGATGATTCGCATGACTCGATTGATTCCGTTCCTGCTCATCGGCGTGATGGTGGCCATGGCCGCGGATTTGCCCAGCCGGAAGTACCTGAATCTTGCGGCCGTCAAGACCATGGCGGCGGCGGCGGAGCTTGAAGCGCAGAAACGCAACGTGCAGGTGACGATCTGCATTGTCGACGAGAGCGGTAACCTCTTGTTCCTGCAAAAGGCGGACGGCGCGGGGCTGAACACCATCCAGTTTGCGCAGCGCAAGGCGCGATACGCCGCGCTCTACGGCCGCCCCTCGAAATCGGCCGCCGACCAACTCAAGAGCGGCGATCTTGCCGTGCTCGCCTTCCCCGACGCATTCCCCAACCAGGGCGGTGTACCTATCAAAGTGGATGGGAAAACCATTGGCGCCATCGCCTGCAGCGGCGCCAAATCGGAAGAGGACGAAGCCATCTCGCAAACCGCGGTGGACGCGCTGCTAAAGAAGTAACGGCTGCCGCCGGACCCCAGCCTGTTTCAGCCCCCGGCCGATTACCGCGTGGTGGAAGAAACCGGCCAGGCCTTCACGATTCAGTTCCAGCGCCAGGCTCGGTAGCGCCTGCTCGATCCGGCCCGCGCAAGCCAACGCCGGAGGCCGCATCCGTCGGGCCATAACCGGCGCGCGGTAACATTTCAAAAAGCGATGAACACAACCATTCTGCTTCTGGCGTCGGACCCGATTATCCGCAAGGTGATCCGCGACGCATTGGAATCCGAAGGATATAGCGTTCTGGCGGCCGGCGATGTAGGAACCGCTGTAGACCGGCTCAAGGAATGCACACCCGATTTGTTGATGGTTCGCAACTACGTCGAGAACATGTCGGGACATGACGCAGCGATGTACCTGCGCAGGGTGTGCCCCGGCGTTCCTGTTCTCATCGTGGGCGGCATTCTCGACGACGACCGCCTCGAAAATCGGGCGATCCTCCAAGGATTCGAGGTCTTCCCCAAGCCATTTCAGGCGTCTGAATTGCTTGACAAAGTGAAGGAGCTGATGTTCAAAGGCTCGCCTCGAAGCTGAGAGGATCGCTTGTCTGGAGCGGTGGCTGGAGCCGGCAACCGCGCGGCTGTCCCCGGCGCCGCAATTTCGACGTGCCGGACCTGCCGCGCCCGATCGCCGAGCGAGGTTTCTCCGCCGCCGGCTGTTATACTGGGCTGTTCATGCTCAGGGTGCGTTTCGCGCCGTCTCCTACAGGGTTTCTGCATATCGGGAGCGCGCGTACTTTCATCTTCAATTGGCTCTATGCCCGCCGTCACGGCGGCGCCATGATTTTGCGCATCGACGACACCGACGTCGAACGCAATACGGCGCAGTCGCTCGAATCGATTTTCGAGGGGCTCGGTTGGCTCGATCTCGGCTGGGACGAGCTATACCACCAGTCCGAGCGCCTGGCGCTGCATCGCGCCATGGCCGAGGCCATCTTTCAAAAAGGACTGGCTTATCGCGATTTCACCCCGGCCCAGGGTGGCGACAGCGAAAAATCCGGCGCCCAGGGTACCTGGCTCTTCAATGCCGACATGCGCGAGATGCCGCGCGGGGAAAGCGACCGCCGCGCCGCCGCGGGCGAGCCTTTCGCTCTGCGCTTCCGCGTGCCGCGGGATCGCGAGCGCGAGATCCGCTTCACCGACCTTGTCTACGGCCCGCAGGCTAAATCCACCGCCGATATCGAAGACTTTGCCCTGCTGCGTTCCGACGGCATGCCGACGTATCACCTGGCCTCCTGCGCCGACGATGCCGACCTCGGCATCAGCCACATCGTGCGCGGCCAGGATCACATCACCAACACTTTCAAGCACGTTCTGATTTTCGAGGCCGCCGGCGCCGATCCCGAATTCGCGCACCTGCCGCTGCTGGTGGCTCCCGACAACACCAAGCTGTCGAAGCGCCGCCACGGGCCGGTGGTGAGCGTAACCACTTATCGCGATGCCGGTTTCCTGCCCCACGCTTTCGTCAATTTCCTGTGCCTGGTGGGCTGGTCGCCCAAGAACGATCGGGAACAGCTTACCCGCCAGGAGTTGATCGAGCTGTTTTCCTTCGATGGCGTCCATCGCAGCAATGCCGTCGTCAATTTCACCGACGCCGATCCGTTCGATCCCAAGGCGGTGTGGCTCAACGCGGAAGCCATCCGCGCTCTGGACCCGGCCGAGCTCAGCGCGCTGCTTCTGCCCGTGGTACACCGCGCCGGCTTCCCTATCGCACCCGAATACATGGCGCGCATCACTCCGCTGGTGCGCGAGCGCATCCGCCTGCTGAACGATGTGCTCACCGTCGGCGATTTCTTTTTCCGCGGCGAGCTGGCCCCCTACGATGCCGCCGAGCTCGTCCCCAAGAAGGGCGACCTGGCGATGGCCGGGCGCGTTCTGGAGAAGGCTGCCGAAACGCTCGCCGCGACCGCGTTTTCGCACGACGCCCTGGAAGCGTCCCTGCGCGTTGCCGCCCAAAGCCTGGGCATTAAGGCCGGCCAGATGTTCGAGCCCATCCGCGTGGCCGTGTGCGGCCGCAAGACCGCTCCGCCGCTGTTCTCCACCTTGGAAGTCCTGGGGCAGCCGGTCAGCCTGCGCCGCATCCGGCAAGCCATCGAGAAGTTACACACACCGGTTTGAGAAGCCTATGACGCCGTCCAATCCCCCTAGCGGTCCTTCCAACTTCATCCGCGAAATCATGCGGGAAGACTTGAGGACCAACAAATTCGGAGGCCGGGTCCACACCCGGTTTCCACCCGAGCCGAACGGGTATCTGCATATCGGCCACGCCAAGTCGATCTGTCTCAATTTCGGCCTGGCGGCGGAGTTCGGGGGCAAAACCAATCTCCGCTTCGACGATACCAACCCCGAAAAGGAAGAAGTCGAATACGTCGAATCCATCAAGGAAATGGTGCACTGGCTGGGGTTCGATTGGGAAGACCGCTGTTACTACGCCTCCGACTACTTCCAGCAGTTGTACGACTGGGCCGTGCAGCTCATCCGCACCGGCCAGGCCTACGTGTGCGATCTGAACGCCGAAGACGTGCGGCGCTATCGCGGCACGCTCACCGAGCCGGGCAAGGAGAGCCCCTACCGCAACCGCTCGGTTGAAGAAAACCTGGATCTGTTCGCGCGCATGAAAGCCGGCGAATTCTCCGACGGATTTCGCACCTTGCGGGCCAAGATCGACATGGCGTCGCCCAATCTGAATATGCGCGACCCCATCATGTACCGCATCGTCCACGCGGAGCACCACCGCACCGGGGATGCCTGGTGCATCTATCCGACCTACGATTACGCCCACGGCCAGTCGGATTCCATCGAGCGCATCACCCACTCCATCTGCACGCTGGAATTCGAAGACCATCGCCCCTTGTACGACTGGTTCTGCGACGCGCTGGGCATCTATCATCCGCAGCAGATCGAATTCGACCGCCTCAACCTCACCTACACGATGATGAGCAAGCGCAGGTTTCTGCAGCTTGTGCGCGACAATCATGTGCGCGGATGGGACGATCCCCGCATGCCGACCCTGGCCGGCATCCGCCGCCGCGGCTACACGCCGGAAGCGATCCGCAATTTCTGCGGCGCCATCGGCGTCTCCAAAACCAATGGCACGGTGGAATTCGCTTTGCTGGAACACCACGTGCGCGAGGACCTCAACAAGCGCGCCGCCCGCGTCATGGCCGTGCTGCGGCCCCTGCGCCTGGTGATCGACAACTATCCCGACGGCCAGGTGGAACAGATGGAGGCCGTGAACAACCCCGAGGACGCCTCCGCCGGCACGCGCCAAGTGCCGTTTTCCAAAGTACTCTACATCGAGCAGGACGATTTTCGCGAAGATCCGCCCAAACAGTATTTCCGCCTTGCCCCCGGCCGCGAAGTGCGCCTGCGCTACGCCTATTTCGTCACCTGCCGCAGCGTGGTCAAAGACGAAGCCGGCCGCGTGAGGGAGATCCACTGCACCTACGACCCCGCCACCCGCGGCGGCAACGCGCCCGACGGCCGCAAGGTGAAATCCACCATTCATTGGGTTTCCGCCGCCCACGCCGTGGACGCCGAAGTCCGCCTGTACGAGAGCCTCTTCACCAAAGAGAATCCCAGCGACGTGCCCGAAGGCCAGGATTTCACCGTCAACCTCAACCCCAATTCGCTCGAAGTCGTCACCGGCGCCAAGCTGGAGCCTTCGCTCGCCGGCGTCGAGCCGCTCCAGTTCTTCCAGTTCGAGCGCCTGGGCTACTTCTGCGTGGACCTCGACACCACGCCCGGAAGCCCGGTCTTCAACCGCACCGCGCCGCTGCGCGACACCTGGGCCAAAATCGAAAAACGGGAGAAGGGCGGCAAGTGATCATTCTCGGTATCGGAGGGATACTCAGCGACTCCGCCGCCGCCCTGTTGCGGGATGGCGCGCTGGTCGCCGCGGTGGAGGAATCGAAGCTCGTCCGGCGGGGCAAGAACGGCGACCAGCACGGCCGGCTGCCCGAGAAATCCATCGCCACCTGTCTCGACCTGGCCGGCGCCAAACCCGCCCAGGTGGACGCCGTGGCCGTGGCGCGGCCCTTGCCCGGAGCGGATTTCTACCTGAAGCTGCGCGCCCTGTTTCCTTCCAGCCGCATTGTGGTGGTGGACCATCACCAGGCGCACGCGGCTTCCGCCTATTACCCTTCGCCCTTCGACGAAGCGACCGTGCTCACCCTCGATCGCGGCGGCAGCTTCTGTTGCGGCTCGCGCTGGCAGGCCACCGGCGCGCGCATGACCCTCGACCAGGAACAGTACGCGCCCGATTCGCTCTGCGAGCTTTATGGCCGCGTCACCGAGCTGCTGGGTTTTGCGGCCAACGAGGACGAGCACAAAGTGCAGTGGCTTTCCACCGCCGGCGACGGCCGCTACCAAGAGCTGTTCCTCGAAATCCTGAACGTCAGCGAAGCCGGGCCGCGCATCGACCGCGGGTTTTTCGGCACCGAGCGGCTGGACCGTGGCGGCTTCGGACCGCGCTTTTACGAGCGCCTGGGCATCGACCCCGGCGCCGGGATTGCCGAGGGCTTGCGGGCGCACATCGCCGCGGGCGTTCAAAGGGCGGTCGAAGAAGCGGCCGTCCGCATGGCCGGTACGGGACGCAATCTGTGCGTAGCCGGCGGCCTGGCGTTGAACGCGCTGGTGGTGCGGGCGCTCGAGACCTCGGCCAATTATGAAAACGTCTTCGTGCAGCCGGATGGCGGCAATTCCGGAACGGCCATCGGCGCGGTGCTCGAAACCTGGCACGGCGCCTACCGCCAGGAAAAGCGGGTCGCGCTCGAAACCCTGTGCCTGGGCCCCTCCTTTGCCGCCGAAGATATCAAGCGCGTGATCGAGAACTGCAAGCTGCGCTACCACTATCTGCTGACCGTCGGCGAAGTGGTGGCCACCGCGGTGGCGCAGTTGAACGAGCACAAAATCCTGGCCTGGATGCACGGGCGGATGGAGCTGGGCTCGCGCGCGCTGGGCAATCGCAGCATTCTGGCCTCGCCGCTCGATCCGTATTCCACCGAAAATCTCAACGCGTACATCAAGCACCGCGAACCGTTTCGCAAGTTCGCCGCCTCGGTCCCGGCCGAGCTGGCGTCGCGCTATTTCGAAGTCGGCCCCAATGCCCGCTGGCTGGCTACGGTCGGACGGGTGCGCCCGGAATATAGGAAACAATTCGCCGCCGCGCTGATGGGCGAAGACCTGGTGCGCGTCCATACGGTGGACCGCGACGAGCATCCGCTGTACTGGCGCCTGCTCCATGCCGCCGGCGAATCCACCGGACTGCCGGTGGTCTATAACACTTCGTTCAACCTGTTCGGCGAACCGCTGGTATGCACCCCGCGCGACGCCGTGCGCAGCTTCTATTCCTCCGGCATCGACTCCATGCTGGTCGGCAACTTCTTTTTGCAAAAATAAACATACATGCCCGAATCACCGATTACTCCCCGCAACCGGGATTTTGCCCAGTGGTATCAGGACGTAGTCCTCGAAGGCGATATGGCCGAGCCCGCCGAAATCGTCAAGGGTTGCATGGTCATCAAGCCCAACGGCTACGCCGTGTGGGAAGGTTTGCAGCGCGAGCTGGACACCCGCTTCAAGGCCACCGGCCATCAGAACGCCTACTTCCCGCTGCTCATCCCGCAGAGCTTTCTGCGCAAGGAAGCCGAGCACGTGGAAGGTTTCGCGCCCGAGCTGGCGGTGGTGACGATGGCCGGCGGCAAGGAGCTGGAAGAGCCGTACGTCATCCGGCCGACCTCGGAAACCATCATCGGCCACTTCTTCGCCAAGTGGATTCAGAGCTGGCGCGACTTGCCCATGCTCCTCAACCAGTGGGCCAACGTGGTGCGCTGGGAGCTGCGCACGCGCATGTTTTTGCGCACCACCGAATTCCTCTGGCAGGAGGGCCACACCGCGCATGCCTCGCACGAAGAGGCCATGGCGGAAGTCTTGCGCATCCTCGACATCTACGCCGAGGTGGCGGAAGAAGTGATGGCCATGCCGGTGATCAAGGGCGTGAAGTCGCACTCCGAAAAGTTTGCCGGCGCGCTGAAGAGCTACTCGATTGAAGCCATGATGCAGAACGGTCTGGCGCTGCAGGCCGGCACCAGCCACGACCTGGGCCAGAATTTCGGCAAGGCCTTCGACGTCAAGTTTCAAAACAAGGAAGGCCAGCTCGACTACGTCTGGCAGACCAGTTGGGGCGTTTCCACGCGCCTGATCGGCGGCCTGATTATGACCCATTCCGACGATAAGGGTCTGGTACTGCCGCCTCGGCTGGCGCCGCTCAAGACCGTGCTGGTGCCGATCTATCGCAAGGACGAAGAGAAGGGCGCGGTGCTCGAGGCCAGCCACAGGATCGCCAAGGATATCGGCGCCAAGGTCGACGATCGCGACGGCCAATCGCCGGGCGCCAAGTTCTTCCACTGGGAGCGGCTGGGCGTGCCGGTCGTCGTCGAACTCGGCCCGCGCGACCTGGCGGCCGGTAAAGCGGTGGTCAAGCGCCGCGACACCGGCGCCAAGGAGCCCGTCGCGCAGCAGAACCTCGCCGCCACGGTTTCGGCCACCCTCGACGCCATGCAGAAAAGCCTCTACGCCACCGCCCGCGAGCGCCTGAAGGCGAATACGGTGACTGCCAATTCCATCGAAGAAGTGGAAAGTATATTAAAGGATGCCAGCGCCGAAAAGGGCGGCGGCAAGTTCGTGATGGCGCACCTGGCCGACGATCCGGCCTGCGATGCCCGCATCAAGGACTTCAAAGCCAGCGTCCGCAACCACCCGCTGGCCGATGAGTTCGACGGGCCGGGCAAGTGCATCGTAACCGGCGCAGCGGTGGAGCGGCGCGCCGTGATCGCCAAGGCGTACTAGCCGGGGTATCAACCGTCAGCGCCCCGCGCGCAACCGGCCTGAATCGTGGCTCGCGTACTCCCGCGTGCCGCGTCGAGTATAGTCAAGTCTCCGAACTCCTGATGCCGTGGAATTAAGGTTGAGCCAGGTTTCGGGCGATCCAAGGTGGGACAGACCATCGTTTTTCGTGGTCTGTCGGGCCGCGCCAAGCCACAACAGCCTGACAGGACGACAAAAAACGATCGTCTGTCCCACCCCCCGTCAGTTGGGTCAGCCAATTCTCCTCAATACCTGGAAAATGCTCGGCGAGATCAGGAGTTCGGAGTCTCTACTCGACGCCTCTGTGCCCCGTGGCAGCGGGCGTCGGCGCGATGGCCGACCCGCGGGCTCCTGCTCATCCCGCGTGCCACGATTTGTGCGCCTCGAATGCCGCCAGCAGCTTGCGGCCGGCGAAGAAAGCGATCCCGAAGAAGACGGCAAAACCGATGGCGATGACGGCGAGCCGCCGGCCCGGGGAAAGCGTGGTCACGTCCGGCCCCGGGGGCAGACCGAAATCCAGCCAGACGCGCAGCCGCACGATGGGAGTCTTACCTTCGCCGAGCTGATTGTCCAGCACGATGGCGTATTCGCCGGGAAACCGAATGGCGTGGCGCAATTCGCCGGAACGGGCCGGACCGACGATTTCGAGCGCCCCTTGCGGCAATCCGCGCCACAAATGTTCCAGGTCGTTGCGGCTCACCAGCGCCAGGCGGATGCGGTCGGCGCCGCTCGGGGCATCGAAGCTGGCTGTAACCGTGGCCGGCCGTTGCTTGAGATCGATGGGCACGAAATGCCACTCGCCGGCGGGAATGGGGTAAACCTCGTCCACCATCATGACCCGGCTCGCGGCCAGGACGAACAGGCAAAAAAATGGAACCATGGGGCGTGTCACCTAACCCGCGGGAAGGCCTCACCCGCCGTTGCGAAAGGCTACAATAAGGCCATGACCGACAGTATGGCACAGCCGTGGGAGGGGCTTGCTGCACTTGCGCCCGCTTGAGTTGCCCGAGTGGCAGAGGCGCCTGGGCTGGTTGGCCGCGATTCTGCTCGCCACACTGTTCCTGGTCTCCGGCACCTGGAAGATCGTATATTCGGAGGAGTGGGCGGCGCGCATCCATGAGCTGATGGTGCCGGCTTCCCTCAGCCTGCCGGCCGCATTGGCCTTCGGCATTATCGAAACGCTCGCCGGCGTTCTGATCCTGGTGCCCCGGTTTCGCCGCTGGGGGGCGGTTCTGGTGGGGTTGCTGCTGGTTTCCTTCGCGGGTTATTTCGCCATCCACTACCAGGCCTTGCAAGGCGCCGACTGCGCCTGTTTCCCCTGGGTGAAGCGCGTCGTCGGTCCGCAGTTTTTCGCTGAGGACGGGCTCATGCTGCTGCTGGCCGCGGTGGCGGGATGGTGGGCCCGTCCCTCCGGAGGGCTGCGGAGCGCCAGCGTGATTCTGGGCGCGGTGGTCGTCTTCGCCCTGGTGTCCTACGGCATGGCCGCCGTACACCATAGCGGCGTGCGCGCCCCGGCCAGCATCACTGTCGACGGCCACCCGTACTCCATCGAGCATGGCCGCTTCCTGCTGTTCTTCTTTAATCCCGAGTGTACCCACTGCATGGACGCCGCCAGACGGATGGCGCGATTCCATTGGCGCGACACCACCGTGGTCGCCGTTCCCGTGGATGTGCCGCAGTATTCACCGCAGTTTCTGGCGGAGACCGGATTGAAAGCCGTGGTCTCGAGCGACTTCGACCGGCTCAAGACCGTGTTCGGGTATGTCGGCTACCCGTTCGGCGTCGCCATCGAAGATGGGCGCGAGCGGGCGCCGTTGAAGAAGTTCGAAGACACCGAGCCGGCATCCACCCTCAAGCAGATCGGATTCATTTATTGATGAACCTGCTCATTCCCAACCTGGGATCCACCTCGCTCAAGTACCAGATAATCGAAATGCCGGCGGAGGCCTCGCTGGCCCAGGGGCGGCTGGAGCGTGTGAAAGACTACCGCGAGGCCATCGGGCAGATCGCCCACGCGGGCACCGCCATCCATGCCGTGGCATTGAAGGCCGTGCACGGCGGGCCGGACTATCGCGGAACCTTCCTGGTGGATGAGGGGGTGGTGGCGGCGCTGCGCCAGTTCTTGCCCGCCGCGCCGGCGCACAACGCCATCTACCTGACCGCCATCGAGGCGTTTGAAGCCGCCATGCCCGGCGTACCCATCGTGGCCGCGTTCGAGCCGGAATTTCACCGGACCGTGCCGGAGCACGGGCGCCTTTACGGCGTGCCCTCCCAGTGGCGCGAGGAAGGCGTGGTGAAATACGGCTTCCACGGCGCCTCGCACCGGTACATCGCCGAACGCACCGCCGCCCTGCTCGGCGGCACCGGCAAACTGGTGAGCTGCCACCTGGGGGGAAGCTCCTCGATGTGCGCCATCGTGGACGGGCGGAGCGTCGACGTAAGCATGGGATTCTCTCCGCAATCGGGCCTGGAAAGCGCCACCCGCCATGGCGACCTGGACGTCTTCGCCGTCCTCTACATGATGGAGCGCCACGGCTGGACGACGGGCGAGGTTCGCGCCCAACTGGCCGCCGGCGGAGGCTTGGCCGGCCTTTCGGGCGTGGCCGGCGGCGATTTGCGGGATATCGAAGCGGCGGCCTTTGCCGGCAGCCGCGAGGCGCAACTGGCTATCGCCGTGTTCGCCTACGAGGTGAAAAAGACCATCGGCGCCTATGCCGCGGCCATGGGCGGGCTCGACGCCATCGTTTTCACCGGCGGCATCGGCGAGAATTCGGCCCGCCTGCGCGCCGCCTGCCTGGAGGGCCTGGAGTTTCTCGGCATCTCGATCGACACCGGCCGCAACGAAGCCGGTAGCGGAGACCGCAGGGTCTCCGCCGAAGGGTCGAAGGTCACGGTGCTGGCCCTCGCGACCAATGAAGAATTGATCGTGGCGCGGCGCGCCTACCGGCGGCTTACAGACGGTAAGTAGAGGCCTCCAGACCTGTCTCGCTATTTGGTTGGGCCGTGTTCGGTGCGGTTCAGGCTGCCTGACTGAGGGTTTTGGGGGGCGCGGAGGACTGCTTTTTGGCTTCCGCCAGGCGGCGGCGGTGGGCTGCCAGGCGGAGGATTTCCGGTTTTGAAAAAACAAATTGGGGAGGCAGGGATTCGGCGGGGAAGTCGCGCTCGATGTCGAAGGTTTCTCCTTTGCTGTCAGCAAGTTGGGCGAGGAGGGCGACCTCTTCAGCGGCCTGTTCGAGGGCGGCTTTGCGGTCCTGCTGCAGTTGGCGGAGCATTTGCGTGTTCTTGTTCACGCGGCTCTGGATGCGGTGTTCGTAGAGGCCGAGAAGCTGGAGGTCCTTTCCGTCGTTGAGCCAGGTGCGGGCCTGGGCGAAAGAGGCTTCGATTTCAGGATTGCCGTTGCGGTTGACTTCTTCCCGGCCGAGACCCATGGCGAAGATGGTGTTTTCGATGGCGGCGGCGCGTTTGAGGCGCCAGCGGTCGTCGGCGATGGACTGGGCGAGGTCGGTTTCCATAGCGCCGACGGGGGCGAGGGATTCGAGAATCCCGCGGCAGTGTTTATCGTAGGCCACCTGGTCGGCCGGGGTTATGAGGTGGATCTGACCGGTCAGGCCGTGCCGATAGGCATTGAGGGCTCTGGGGTCGCGGGGTTTGGAAGCGGTAGCGTTCATTTGGTTCCTCCATGGGAAGAAAAGCCGAGACGACTCCCGGCCCGGGTGCCTTGACAGGCTGCGCCACGAAGAGTCTTCTCCAACCCGATCTTTAGCACACGGGTTAGCGGCTGCCGGGCGGGGGAGTCTGCAAGTGGTTGCGGGGATTGGGCGAATTCTCTTGCAACCTTTGTGAACGCGAAATCCCAGGAGGTGGATTTTTGCGAAAGGGCGCCGTAAGTGGTTGAGGGCAGGCTGGCTAAGGGTTTCGGGGCGACAGAGTTGCGGCACGGGCAGTTCGAGCCGCTATGCCGGACGGTGTTTGTACGGGTCGAGTGGCTCCAAGAGTCCGAGATGGGGACTCATCGCTCAAGTGAAAGCCGGGTTCACACCAGCCGATCGTACTCGTCGTGACTGCCGATCCAATACCATACGATTCGATCTTTGTTCATGACGGCCAGCGCACGATCCTCCAGACCGATGCGAACTGAATAGATGTTATCTTCGCCTTCCAGCTTCTTGAACTGCAGACCGGGATGCGCCGGATTGCGCTGAAAGAGACGATAGGAACGCTTGGCATCGCGTTGCGCGTCGGAGGGGAGACGCGAAAGCAACCGCCAGAACTGGCGTGTAGTGCGCGACCGCACTACAGCAGGTCGTCCAACGGCAGCGTCTCGCCGCGCTCGTCTTCCTCGATGGCTTCCTGTGCCATTCGACGGATCACATCGCGTTTCTCGGCGAAGCGCGTCTTCCAGGCATCCTCGTGGGCTATCGAGGCGAGGATCTGCGACGCTATTGCATCCTGCTCATCCTGAGGCAGCGCGACGACTTTTTCCAGAGCCTTCTCGAGCAACGTCGACATGCCACAATTCTACCAGCGGAGAGGCCAACCCGCCATGCCGCGCCCGGAAAACGCCCCGGAGAGTGTTTTCCAATGAGCGAGACGGGGACTTTACGTCCTCGTGGTCGATAAACGTTGCGCCGTTACCGAGGAATGATCATCAGTTAGGCACGTGTCAGCATCGGGCGTGATACTGCGAAGTGGCAGCGGAGCGAGCTCCCGCCCCCAAGCAGACCTATTAGGACCGACGATTTTGGGGCGACGCTTTTGCCACGCAGTGAATCGCTCTCAGCGGCTGCCAGCATGCGCTTGCCCTGCTCTACCGTGAGCCGGTTCCCGACACGGATTCCAATCCGGCGGACTCCTTTGACGCGTCGGATTCCGGCTGCCAATTCTGGACTGAGCAATCCGGAATCGGCGGCCTCGTAGGCGACCCGCCGAACCGCCGCCAGGCGCAAATTGATCGTTGTCGGCGCGTACTGCTTCTGTTCGAGATAGATTCGGTATCGGAGGACCACGGTGGGATTGAACGCGAGGCGCGGTTCTGAGCAGTACCACTCCACGAAGTCGGTGATGGCGTGGTCATGGCTCCGTTGACCGCTCTTCGACGTGAGGCTGTTCAAGACTGCGGTTTTAGATTGTTCGAGGTCGGGGAGTGCCAGGACCCGCTTTGGTGATCGCCTCTTCGTTCTGGATTTCGGCATGGGCGGCAACCTCCTCGACCGCCGCTGGTTTAGACGCTCGAAGCTCTCGTACACCGTTTTGGTGCATAATGGTGTTATGAAGGTGGCTGAGAAGGCGGTCCGCCAGAGCGTCAGCCTGCCGCCCAGGGTGGCGAAGCAGGTGGGTAGCATGGCCAAGAGTCGAAAGCTGAGTAAGAATCGCTTGTTGTTGGAGCTGATCGAGAACGGAATCGACGCAGAGAAGCGAAAGCAGCAGCAGTTTTTTGCCCTGGCTGAGCGTTTCCGCAACGAGCAGGATCCGGAAGCGGCTAACCGCTTGGGCGATGAACTCGGCCGAATGGTCTTCGGCGGCTGATGCCGCAGCTCGAACGCTGGGACAGTCTGCCCGAAGGAGTACGGCAACATCTGATCGAGCGGATGCGTGATCGGGCGATCAGCATCTCGGATCTCAATCAACTTCGCTTGTGGGTCGAGACACGCCCTGAAGTGCCCGACGGTGATTGGTACAAGGATTTCGGCTCCTTCAAGATCTGCGGCAGCGGATCCTACCCCAAAACGTTCCTGGTCAGAGGGCAAGCTGCAAAGGGTGAAGCCCTCTGATCAGAGCGCTTCAGCGGATTCCTCCTGTGTAGTCGCGCAGCGTTTCCCTATGTTCGGCTTCGGAATCCGCACCATTCGGAAGCTTGCGCTGGGCTGCATCGCGAGGATCTGAATTGCGTTCATTTGGCCCTCCTCTTTTTCCCGTCCAGTTCGTCGAGCATCCGGCGAATCTCCGCCCGCTCCCCGGAAGTCGTAGGCTCAGCGCCGAGTGCGCTCATGAAGTGTATCTGCCTAGTCCCGGCACCCGCCGCTGCGCCCGGCAGCGAATTGACAACAATGCATCGGGAATCCACCGCACTACGGTGAGATACTGAAAGGCGTGCCAACCATACTGATGGTGGGGC
>JBKQVG010000117.1:0-2981 GCA_052325345.1 Bryobacteraceae bacterium | reverse complement strand
GCAACACCATCGATTTCGACATGAACCGGGTGATTCCCGACCAGTCGTTATCGCTCGACGAGGGCGCCGTGGAACCTTGGACCAAGCCCAAATACCGGTCCTGGCTCGGCAATTTCAAAAAGGCCGCCCACGCCGTGCGCCTTCGCACGCCCTATTTCCAATTGACCGCCGGCGAGCGCGAGCGCGTCGAGGAATTCGTGCAACGCTTTTTCCAGTATCTCGAAACCAAGAAATACAAGCTGCACGTGCGCGTCTTTCTGAGCCGTTACCGCGGCTACGCGCTCTGTCCGGAATGCAAGGGCGCCCGCCTGCGCCAGGAAGCGCTCTGGGTGCGCGTGGCCGGCAACTCCATCGCCGACGTGGCGCGCATGAACATTGCCGAGGCCTACCAATTCTTCGGCGCCCTCAAGCTTACCCCGGAAGAAACCGCCATCGCCGACAAGGTGCTGGCGGAAATTCGCCAGCGCCTCAAGTTTCTCAACGATGTGGGGCTGGAATACCTGACCCTGGACCGCCTGGCTTCCACTCTTTCCGGCGGCGAAGCCCAGCGCATTCAATTGGCCACCTCGCTCGGCTCGCGCCTGGTGGGCGCCTGCTACGTGCTCGATGAGCCATCGATCGGCCTGCACAGCCGCGATACCGGCCGGTTGATCCGCATCCTCGAGGAGTTACGCGAGCTGGGCAATACCATCGTGGTGGTGGAGCACGACCCGGAGCTGATGCGCGCCGCCGGTCACATCGTGGACATGGGGCCGGGCGCGGGCGAGCACGGCGGACGCATCGTTTTCGAAGGGTCGCTCCCGGAACTGATCGCGTCGCCGAACGGCGCCAGCTCGCTCACGGCCCAATATCTGCGCGGCGATTTGCGGGTGGCGCCCGGCCGCCCACGCCGGCCGGTAAATCCGAAACGCCTGCTGAAGTTTCGCGGGGCGCGCGCGCACAACCTCAAAAATATCGACGTGGAAATTCCGCTGGGAATGCTGGTGGTCGTCACCGGGGTTTCGGGCTCCGGCAAATCCACCCTGGTGCATGACGTGATCTACCGGTCGCTCGATGCCATGCTCACAACCGCCGGCCCGCCGGGGCAAGCCGAAGAAGCGGACGCCGCGCCGCGGCGGGCCGCGGCGCGGATGGAAGGAGCGCAGTTTCTTCTCCAGACCGTCATGATCGATCAGTCGCCGATCGGGCGCACGCCGCGCTCGAACCCGATCACCTACATCAAGGCCTTCGACCAGATCCGCGCTCTGTTCGCCTCCACCCGCGACGCCGAAAAGCGCGGCTACACGGCCGGGCACTTCTCGTTCAACATCCCGGGCGGGCGTTGCGAAACCTGCCAGGGCGGCGGCACCGTAACCGTGGAAATGCAGTTTCTGGCCGACGTGGAACTGGTCTGCGAAGAATGCAAGGGCACCCGCTATAAGAGCGGCATCCTGGAGATTCGCTACCACGGTTTGAATATCCACGAGGTGCTGGGGCTGACCGTGCGCGAGGCCATGGATTTCTTCCACTCCACGCCCCGCCTGGTGGACCGGCTGAAGGTGCTCGACGACGTCGGGCTGGGCTACCTGCGGCTGGGGCAATCGGCCACCACGCTTTCCGGCGGCGAAGCTCAACGCGTCAAGCTGGCCGCTCACCTGGCCGCGTCGAGCTGCCAGGGCACCCTCTTCATTCTCGACGAGCCCACCACCGGTCTGCACTTCGACGATATCTCGAAACTGCTCGGGTCTCTCCAGCGGCTCATCGAAAACGGCGGCAGCCTGGTGGTCATCGAGCACAACCTCGACGTGGTTCGCGCCGCCGATTGGGTCATCGACCTGGGACCGGAAGGGGGTGCGCGTGGCGGAGAAATCGTGGCCGCCGGCACGCCCGAACAGATCGCACAGTGCGCCGCCTCGTATACCGGGCGGTATCTAAAGAAGCAGTCAGCGATCAGCGATCAGCGGTCAGCCACACGGGAATAGCTGACTGCTGACAGCTTCCCCCTTATTACCTTAGTTATCACTCTCACCCCTAACCTTTGCTATCTACCTGGACGCTCGATTTCCGCTGATAATACACCTTGAATGGTGAGTCTGACGACCACTCCGGGGACGCTGCCCGCCGTTAGCCGGCCTGTGAGCGGTATCCGCCGCAGGCGTTCGAGCGGGTCGCAGATTCTGGAATTCACTTTCGTCTTTCTGCCCCTGCTGGCCTTCACTACGGTGCTGCTGGACACGGCATGGGCGGTGATGGCCAAAGCCACCATCCAGCGCGCCGTGCGCATGGCGGTCCGTACCGGCATTACGATGACGGCTTCGCAGATGACCGGCAGCGCTTGTCTCACCGATACCGTGAAAAGCACGGTGCAGAGCTATTCGCTGGGGCTGCTGAACGGCAGCACCGGCCTGAGTTACATCAAGGTGAACTATTACGCGCCGCCCGTCAGCAATACCGCGGCGGTCACCGATGTATCCACCTGTACGGCCACCGGCAACTCTTGCCCAACCATCGCCGATGTTTCCGGCAACATCATGCAGGTCTCGGTGCAGGGCCTCGTCGTCACGCCTTTGATGCCGCGCATTTTCGGCTTCAAAATGGCCAACGACAACAACCCCATGCTGATCTCGGTGTATTCGGCGGATGTGATCGAGCCCCACAATAATCCGCCCTGCGTCGGGACGGCTCCCTGAGGTCGAAGCGATGAACGCGAAAGCCACGCGCAGGAAGAGATCGGGCGGCGGGTCGGCCATCGAATTCGTATTCATTTGCCTGGTACTCGTACCCTTGTTTCTGGGCACCGGAGCGATCGGGGTGAACCTGATCCGCACCTTGCAAACCATTCAGTTGGCGCGCGACGTCGGCCATATGTACGCGCGCGGGGTGGATTTTTCGCAGGGGGCCGACCAGACGATCATGTACCAACTGGGATCGAGCCTGGGTCTGACCAGCTCCACCACCACCAGCACCGCGCTCGTCATCCTGTCCAATCTGATCTATGTGGA
>JBKQVG010000116.1:0-27607 GCA_052325345.1 Bryobacteraceae bacterium | reverse complement strand
GCAGAACATCGACCAGGTGATCGGTTTCGTCCACGTGCGCGACATGTTCGAGCTCGAAGACAACCAGCGCGACCGCCCCGTGCGCGAACTGGCGCGGCCCATCCCCTTCGTGCCCGAAACCAAGCCGGTAAACGATCTGATGCGCCACATGCAGCAGGAAAACACCCACATGGTGATCGTGGTGGACGAGTACGGCAATACGGCCGGCCTGGCGACCATGGAGGACCTGCTTGAAGTCATCATCGGCGAAATCCGCGATGAGCACGAACCGGCCACCGACGTGACCGACGACGGTCACGGCGGCTTCATCGTTTCCGGCAGTTTTGATCTCGCGCGCGTGCCCGAGTTGTTCGGGTCCTTTCATCGCCAGGAAGACATCGAGTCCACCACCATCGGCGGCCTGGTCAGCGAATGGCTTGGGCGCGTGCCCAAACCCGGAGAGTTCGTGGATCGGGATGGGATTCGGGTCACGGTGTTGGCCGGCGACGAATTGCGCGTGGAGCAGGTGCGCATCGGCAAGTCGGAAACGGTGGCGCAATGAATGAAGCACCGCGCGGCCAAGCCTTCCGTTCCGGCTTCGTTTCCCTGATCGGACGGCCCAACGCCGGCAAGTCCACCCTGCTGAATGCGCTGGTGGGGCAGAAGGTGGCCATCGTCGCCGACAAGCCGCAGACCACCCGCACCGCCATCCAGGGCGTGCTCACCCTGCCCGGCGCGCAGATCGTGTTCCTGGATACGCCCGGAATCCATAAGGCCGATTCGTCGCTCAACAAGCGCCTGATGGACACCGTCCGCACCGCGATGGAGGAGCGCGACGCCCTGGTGCTGGTGGCGGACGCCGGCCGCGCCTTCGCGCCGGAGGACCAGGGCGCCGTCGATCTGGCCGGCAAGACCGGCGCCCCGGTGATCCTGGCGCTCAACAAGGTTGACTTAGTCAAGAATAAGTCGCGCCTGCTGCCGCTGATCGACCGCTACCGCAAGCTATTCGACTTCGCCGCCTGCGTCCCGATTTCGGCCGCGCGCGGCGACGGCGTCGATATCTTGCGCGACGAGATTCTGGCGCGCCTTCCCGAAGGCCCGGCGTATTTCCCCGAAGATCACGTCACCGACCAACCGGAGCGTTTCCTGGCCGCCGAGCTGATCCGCGAGAAGATTCTCGCCGCCACCCGCGAGGAAGTGCCGCATTCGGTCGCGGTGATCGTCGATCGCTGGGAAGAGACTCCCAAGCTGACCCGCATCTATGCCACCATCCACGTGGAGCGCGACGGCCAGAAAGCCATCGTGATCGGCGCCAAGGGAGCCACTCTCAAACAGATCGGCGCCGCCGCCCGCCAGGAAATGGAACGTCTGTTCGGCGTTCACATCTATCTCGATCTGCACGTCCACGTCCAACCCGGATGGCGCGAGCAAGCCGCTTACCTCAACGCCCTCGACTGGCGCAATTCGAGCGGCGGGACGGAGTGAGTCATGGGGCGGCAAGGGTAAAATATGGAAAAACGAAAACTTGGATCGCAGGGCGCAATCGTCTCCCGCATGGGACTCGGTTGCATGGGAATGAGCGAGTTCTACGGCGAGCGCAACGATGAAGAATCGGCTGCCACGATACTGCGCGCGCTGGAACTGGGAATCGATTTTCTGGACACCGCCGACATGTACGGGATCGGCGACAACGAAGAGCTGATTGGCAAAGCCATTCGTGGCCGGCGGGACGAAGTCTTTCTCGCCACCAAATTCGCGAATGTTCGCCGCAAGGACGATCCGGCGTACTGGGAGGTCAGCGGCAAGCCGGACTATGTGAAATCGGCCTGCGATGCTTCCCTGAAACGGTTGGGCGTCGACCACATCGATCTGTACTACCAGCACCGTGTCGATCCCAAGACCCCGATTGAGGAAACCGTGGGCGCGATGGCGGAACTGGTAACGGCGGGAAAGGTGAAATACCTGGGCCTGTCTGAGGCGTCGCCGGCCACCATCCGGCGAGCGCACAAAGTGCATCCGATTACGGCGCTGCAGACCGAGTATTCGCTGTGGGAACGGCACGTGGAGGCGGAGATCCTGCCCACGGTTCGCGAACTGGGAATCGGGTTTGTGCCCTACAGTCCGCTGGGCCGCGGGTTCCTCACCGGCGCTATCGCCAAGCCCGGCGATCTGGGGAACCGGGATTTTCGCGCGCTGCGCTATCCGCGGCTTGCCGGCGAAGCCTTCGACAAGAACCTCGTGCTGGTGGAACGTGTGCGGGCGATCGCGCGGCGCAAAGGCGTCAAGGCCGGGCAACTGGCGCTGGCGTGGGTGCTGGCCAAGGGCGATGACGTGGCGCCGATTCCGGGCACCAAGCGCAGGACGTACCTGGAAGAGAATGCCGCCGCGGCGGATATCAGGTTGACTCCTGAAGAGGTAGCCGAATTGGAAGCTGCCGTGCCGCAGGATGAGGTTGTGGGCGATCGATACGTCCCGGCCGCTATGAAGGCGATCGACCGCTAAGTCCAATTATTGTGGGGCGGGATGGCATCCTGCGCGCCGGTTGTTAACCGGCGCTCTTTGGCGGATGACGCGAGATCGGCGGCTTGGGCTGCGACCTTTCCCCTTGACATTCTACTGAAGCACTCGTATTATTCACCTAGAATGTCTACCAAAGACGAACCCGGCCGTATCGAGCTGCTGCAGGGCACGCTCGATCTGCTCATCCTGCGCACGCTGGCGCCCGGTCCCGCCCATGGGCACGCCATCGCCAAGGCGATCGAGCGGCAGTCCGATGACGTACTGCAGGTGGAGCAGGGGTCGCTCTATCCGGCCCTGCATCGGCTTATCCAACGCGCCTGGATCTCCGCCGAAGAAGGCGTTTCCGAGAATAATCGCCGCGCCAAGTTCTACCGCCTCACCGCCAAGGGCCGCAAACAGTTGCACCTCGAAACCACCCGCTGGGAAAAACTGACGCGCGCCATCGCCCGCATCTTGAAACCCGTCGAGGAGAGCTCGTCATGAACCGCCGGCGCCGTGCGCTCCAAGGTCTCGAAGAAGACATCCGCGAGCACCTGGAGCGCGAGACCCGCGAGAACATGGAGCGCGGCACGCCGCCCCTCGAAGCCCGCGCCGCGGCGCTGCGCAAGTTCGGCAACGTGGCTCTGATCGAAGAAGAAACCCGCGGTGTGGCGGCGTCCGTGGCTCGATCAGGTGCTGCAGGACCTCGGTTTTGCTTTCTGCGTTTTGCGGCGTGACCCTGTCTTCACCGCCGTGGCGATTCTCACCCTGGCTGTTGGAATCGGGCTGAATACGGCTGTATTCAGCGTGGTGAATTCGGTCCTGCTGCGGCCGCTCGATTACCCCCATCCCGAGCGGCTGGTCTGGCTGGGCGACTACGACACCTTCGTCCATCACGATATGGTGATGCTTTCCGATTTCGCCGAGTGGCGGACCCGCGCGCGTTCGTACAGCGCCATGGCCGCCTTCAGCTACCAGCAAATCACGGTCGCCAACTCCCGCGGCGCCTTTCCCGTCGGAGCCTTGCTGGCGATCTGCGCTACTCCCGCCTGGATGCCGATGCCCCGCCGGAGGTATTCCTGCCCTTTCCGAATCACTTGATGATGGGTTTTGACGTGGCCATCCGCGCCACCAATCCGTTCGGCCTGCTCCCCGCAATTCGCCGCGAGATGGCAGCCCTCGACCCCACCGTGTTCACCGACCCGCGCATCTTCGCGGCTGCGTCTGCCACCCTGGCTATTACCGCCTTGTTGGCAAGCTGGTGGCCAGCCCGGAAAGCCGCCGCGATCGACCCCATGATTGCCCTGCGCGACGAATAGCGGGAGAGGCCGCGTGGCCTGTCATTTAGAGATGCGCGCGCTATCCGCGCACGGCTGCCCGCTGCCACGGGGCTCGGAAGCATCGAGTAGAGACCGAGGAGTGGGTGCGCTACGCCAACGCCGCCTTGACGCGCTCCGGCGTCATCGGCAACTGCGGCAGGCGAGCCCCCACGGCATCGAAGATGGCGTTGGCCAACGCCGCGCCCATGGCGATGATCGGTGGCTCGCCGCCGCCGAGCGCCGGCGTCGCGGGGTCATCCACCAGAACGATGTCGATTTTCGGCAGCCAGGAGAATCGGGGAATCTGGTAGCTGTCGAAGTTGGTGTCAAGCACCTGCCCGTCGCGGAAGCGCACTTCCTCGCTCAGCGAGTAGCCCAAGCCCATGATGACGCTGCCTTCGGCCTGCTGCCGCATTCCGTCGGGGTTCACCACGAGACCCTCGTCCAGCGCCATCACCACGCGCTTCACCCGCACGCCGCCCGTCGAGCGGTTCACGGCCACTTCCGCCATGGTCGCGTTGCAGACGTTGGAATACATGCCGCACGCCATCCCGGCGCCGCGTCCGGTGGGGGCGCGGCCGGCCTTCCAGCCGAACTGCCGGGCGGCGGTTTCGAGGACCCGCCGCATTCGTGCATGGGTCAGGTTGTTCAGGCGAAATTCCAGCGGGTCCGCGCCGGCTTTCGCCGCCAGCACGTCGATGTGGGATTCCCGCGCGAAGGTGTTGCTATTTACCGACGGCGCGCGCCAGGCGCCGACATGGAACGGATTCATCCCGGGAGGATTGCCGCCTTGCCATCCGCCCGCCGATGCCACCCGCTTGTGCGGGATATCGTAGAACGGATTGGCTTCCCGCTCCCCCGCCCCGAACACCTGGCCGTCCCACAGCACGATCTTGCCGCCTGCCACTCCGGCCCGGATCTTCATCACCGCGGCCGGCCGGAACCGATCGGAGAAAAACTCCTCCCGGCGGCTGTAGACCACCTGGACCGGTTGGCCCGCGATCTTCGCCAGGAGCGCCGCCTCCACTCCCTGGTCGGCTTCGGTCTTGCCGCCAAAGCCGCCGCCGACGTATCGCGAAACCACCCGCACCTTGTCGGGCGCGAGTCCCAGCGCCGACGCTACGGCGTTCTTCACCTGAAACGGAGCTTGTGTGCTCGCCCACACCGTGACCTTGCCTTCCTCGACCCGGGCCGTCGCCGTGTGGGTTTCGATGGGAGCATGGGCGACATAACTGTTCAGGTAGGTTTCCTCGATCACGCTGCCCGCCAACCGCTCGCCCTCCGCCAGATCGCCGCTCTGGCCCACCACCCGAAGCTGTGGCGCGGTTTTCTGGATGTGGTCGAAAATGGTCTTGTCGTCGGGACCGGCCGGCGGGCTCTCGAACTCAGCCTGGATCTTGCCCAGCGCCGCTACCGCGATATCGGGCCGCTCATGCAGCACGGCGATCATGCCGCCGTCTTTCACCACCCGCGCGCCGCTCACCTTCTCCGCCGCGGAAGTGTCTGCCGATTTCAGCTTCGCCCCGTGCGCCGGCGGACGCAGAATGGCCGCGTGCAGGAGCCCCGGAAGCAGGATGTCGCCAGCGTATTTCGCCCGGCCGGTGACCTTGTCCGGACCGTCCTTGCGTCGCGGCGACGTACCGATCACCTGGAACCCCGATGCCTTCACGGGCACGTTCGCGAGGTGCCGCTCGATGCGTTTTCCTTCCACCAGTTGTCCGAAGGTCACCGCGTTCGACGGCTTGCCCGATTCGCCGATGGTGCCCGCCTGAACCCGCAATTGGCCGGCCGGCGCCTGCAACCGCTCCGAAGCCATCTGAACCAGCACGGCTTTGGCTTCCGCCCCCGCCCTTCGCACCACCGGCCAGAGCAGCGGCGTAGTCATCGATCCGAACGTTCCCATGTCGTACGGGCACAGGTCGGTATCGCCCAAGACCACGTCTACCGTGTCCAGCGCGACGTCCAGTTCTTCCGCCAGAGCCTGCGCCAACTCGGTCATCGCGCCCTGGCCCAGTTCCACCTTGCCGGCCAGGCACGTCACCCGGCCGTCCGCGCCGATCTTCAAATAGGCATTGAAATCCGTGGGACCGCTTTGCCGCCCCGGCAGCCTCCCCGATTCCTGCGCCTCCACCGGTTCCGCGCTGAAAAAGACGAACAGCCCGGCCCCTGCCGCCGCGAAGAAGTCGCGACGCTTCATCTCGCCCGTTGCCGGTACGCCAGCAGCCATCACGCACCTACCTTGGCCGCGCCGGCGGCTTCCTGAATCGCATCCAGAATACGGGGGTGCGAACCGCAACGGCACAGATTGTCCTCCATGTGCCGCGCGATCTCGTCGCGGGTGGGATGCGGAGTCTTCAGCAGCAGCGCATGCGCGTTCATGATCATTCCCGGCGTGCAGTACCCGCACTGGTACGCCTGGTGATTCAAGAAAGCCTGCTGGATGGCGTGCAGCCTGTTCTGGCCCATTCCTTCGATGGTCAGTACCCGCTTGCCGGCCACCGCCCTCAGAGGAGTCGCGCACGACCGCACCGCCTGGTTTTCCACCACCACCGTGCAGGCCCCGCACAATCCTTCGCCGCACCCGAATTTCGTGCCGGTGAGGCCCAGATCGCTCCGCAGCACCCACAGCAGCATCCGTTCGCCGTCGGCATTCACCGTCGCCGTTTTGCCGTTTAGCGTGAATGAAATGGTCCGTTCCATATCGATTTCCCAAGCTGACTATAACAGATGACAAGTACTTTTTATCCTGTACATCAGAGGCCGCGGCTACCGCCGGCGCGAGATGCGTTGTATTCTAAACGCGGTAGGAAGGAACTTCACCATGACGATCGATCGCCGTAACTTTCTGACCCGGTCCGCCAGCCTGGCTGCCGCGGCCGCCGTTTCCGCGCCTGCCAAGGTCGTGCGGGAACCGGGAGTCAAGCTCAAGCTGGGAGTAAACGCCTTCTCCTTCGACAAGCCCCTGCGCGCTGGCAGCATGAGCCTCGCGGATGTGGTCGATTTCTGCGCCCAGCATGGTGTCGACGCCCTGGACGCGACCGCATATTACTTCCCCGGCTATCCCAAGGCCCCGCCCGATGAATATGTTTACAACCTGAAGCGGACGGCCTTCGTCAACGGGGTCGCCATCAGCGGCACCGGTGTGCGCAATGATTTCAGCGTGGCGGACGCAGCCGCGCGCAACCGCGACGTGCAGTTGGTGAAGGACTGGATCGTGGTGGCGAGCAAACTGGGCGCGCCCGTGATCCGCGTCTTTTCCGGTCCGTCGCGCCCCGCCGAGCATAGCTTCGACGAAGCACTTGAATGGATGGTGGCCGATTTCAAGGAATGCGCGGCATTCGGCCAGCAGCATGGCGTGGTGGTCGGGATCCAGCAGCACAACGCCTTTCTCAAGACGGCCGCGGAGACCATCCGCCTGATTGACGCCGTGGGGTCCGACTGGTTCGGCGACATTCTGGATATTGGCAGCCTTCGCACGGGCGATCCGTACGCCGAGATCGAGAAGCTGGCGCCCTACGCGGTGTCGTGGCAGATCAAGGAAAACGTCGGCCGCGACGGCAAAGAGGAGCCCACCGACCTGGCGAAGATCAAGGCGATCATGGACCGCGCCGGCTACCGTGGCTACGTCCCGTTCGAGGCGTTGGGCGGCGGCGATCCGCGCGTGAAGGTGACCAGCTTCCTGGAGAAGATCCGCAAAGCCTTCGGCGTGTAGCCGCCGTCCCGCGCGCCGGCGGTTTGTTTTTTCAAATCCCGCGTTATGTGCGTCGTTGTGCATCTTTGTGCACGTCGAGGCGGAAAAACGCCGAATTGCCAAAGAATTTGCCACATCTTGGGCCGGGTGTTGCGAGTAGCGACGCGTCTCCCCCAACCGTGTCCCTAGCGGCTAAAATTGCTGGACCCCAAGATCTAGCGGTCCGGTTCAATTATTCCTTTGCATTTTTGTAAACCAACTGTATACTATTTTCTAATCAGCCCTGTCCTGGCTCAGCTTCCAGGATGAATGGTGGGAGTAAGCCAGCGGAAGCTTTGTCCGCAGTGGCGCTCTGTCTCATCAAAACTCTGCGCACCATCGCGGCTAACCAGACCTGGACAATATGGATACCATGCCGATCCCTTACTCGCCTGTTCCGGAGCGGCATTGGTATGCGCTGGTAGTCCAGCCGAGACATGAGAAGGCGGTTGAAGAGTATCTGCGAAAACGGGGGTTGGAGGCGTTGTGCCCCACCTACCGGGCTGCCAGGCGCTGGTCGGACCGAACGAAAGTCATTGATTTCCCGCTGTTTGAGGGTTATGTATTCTGCTGTTTCTCGTATGCGCAACGCATCCTTGCCCTGAGCACCACCGGAGTGCGTTCGATTGTAAGCTTCGGGCCGGCGCCCGAACCCATACCGGAGGTGGAAATCGCGGCTTTGCAATCGATTGGCAGGTCCGGCCTCCCGGCACGGCCTTGGCCGTATCTACGGGCGGGGCAGCGGGTGCAAGTGGTAAAGGGCTGTCTGGCCGGTCTTGAAGGCATCATGGCGCGGGAAAAGGACCGTTTTCGCGTGGTTGTAAGCGTGGAGATGCTGATGCGTTCGGTAGCCGTGGAAGTGGAGCGCGACAGTATCGCGCCGGTCAAATGCGGGGCGATTGTTGGAGATTGGGTGGGCGACGAATGGCGGTATGGAAACCGCGAAACCGGCTCTTTCTGATCCGGTTGACGCAAGAGGAGTACGACAATTTGAAGACCGCCAGCATGGACCGGGGTGCGCGGAATGTCTCGGATTTCGCCCGGTCGCTGCTGCTGACGGCCGTCGACAAACGGGAAGCTGAAGGGGCCGGATCGCTGGCCGAGGTTTGCCGCACTCTTGCCGGTTTACAGGAGGAAGTCGGCCGGATGGCGCGAAGGATCTACCAGAGGTCACCCGGCGAGGCCGGATTTCAGGACGGAAAGCAATCGTGAAGACCGCCATTGGCATGCTTCTTTTGGCTTGCGCCTCGGTGAGCAGTGCACGGGCCCAGGCAAAAGGCGTGGTGGATAACGCCGTTGCCAGCGTGGCGAACCTGCCGGCGCAAAGGATCGCGACCGACGACCTGCTGGCGATCTCCGTCTACAACGAACCGGAGCTGACCCGCACGATTCGCGTTTCGGCCGACGGTTCCATTCGCATTCCGATGCTGCCGAACCCGCTCCATGCCGCCGGCCTGTTGCCGCCCGAACTGGAACGGGCCGCGGCCGAGGCGCTGGAGAAAGGGCACGTTCTGGTGCATCCGGTCGTTACCGTGACCATCCTGGAGTACAGCAGCGCCCGCACCATCAGCGTAATGGGCGCGGTGCGACACCCGCTGGTTTTTCAGGCGGTGGGCAGAGTCACCCTGCTCGACGCCCTGGCCCGCGCCGAAGGGGTCAATGGCGACGCGGGCCCCGACGTGCTCGTGACCCATCCCGGCGGCGCCCCGGCGGACCGCATCAACCTGAAGAAGCTTCTCGACGGCCAACAGGCCGCGCTGAATATCCCGCTGACCGGCGGTGAGGACGTGCGGGTTCCGGAAGCCCGCAAGATCTACGTGGTGGGAAATGTCAAACGACCCGGCGCCTTTCCCGTGCGCGACGGTTCGGAAAACACGGTCCTGAAGCTTCTCGCCATGGCCGAAGGGGTGGCGCCGTACGCCCGCAAGGAAGCCTTCATTTATCGCCCGGCCGGAGACGGCCAGCCGCGGCGGGAAATCCCGGTGGAACTGAAGAAGCTGCTTTCCCGCAAAGCCCCCGACGTCCCGGTCTATGCCGACGACATCCTGTACATCCCCGACGCCAGCGGCAAGCGCATCGGCGTTACGACGCTCGAAAAGATCGCCATGTACGGCAGCGGAGCGGCCGCGGCGGTGATCTACGCGGGCGCGCGATGACCGAAAGCAGACCCCACATGGTGGAAGAAAACGGGACCCAACAACTGAATACGCTGCCGGCTCTGCTCGAGCCCGCCCGGACCACAACGCCGGCGCCCAGCCTGCTGATGGAGGCCGGTCCTGGGGAAACAGCGGTACCTCTTTCGCAGTATCTCTGGATTCTGAAGCGCCACCGCTGGCGCATTTTCGCGGCCATCGCCATCAGCGTGATCGCGACGGCGGTGATCTCTCTCCGCCTGACTCCGATTTATGAGTCGACCGCGACCATCGACATCGACCGGCGCATTCCCACCGCCGTCTTAGGCCAGGAAGCGGTGCAATCGGCCACGAACGACGCCGACCAGTTTCTGGCAACGCAAGTGAAATTAATTCAGTCGGACGCGGTGCTGCGGCCGGTGGCGGAGAAGTATCACTTGCGCGAGTTGGAACGGGGCGAGGTGGCGGGGAGTCCACGAAGGAAGGCCGCGGCGGCAGCGGCCCCGGTAGTTTTGAAGAAGCTGGACGTGGTCCGGCCGTCTAATACTTACCTCATATTGATCAGTTATCGTTCCACCGATCCGCAGCTCGCCGCCGACGTGGCTAACTCCATCTCTCTGTCCTATCTCGCCCATAGTTACGACATTCGTTACAAGGCAGCGTCCGGTCTCTCCGATTTCATGGAGAAACAGTTGGAGGAGTTGCGGGCCAAGATGGAGCGCTCCAGCGCCGCGCTGGCTCAGTTCGAGCGGGAACTCGACGTCATCAATCCGGAGGAAAAGACCAATATCATCTCCGCCCGCCTGCTGCAGCTCAATACCGAGTACACCAGCGCGCAAGCGGACCGGGTGAGGAAGGAAGCGGCCTACGATTCGGTCAAGAGCGGCACCATGGAAGCGGCCGCGGTTTCGAGCCAGGGCGAAGCGCTGAAGAAGCTGACGGAAGAGTACAACGCCGCCAGCCAGAAGTTTGCCGACGTCAAGACCCGCTACGGCTCGATCCATCCGCAGTATCTGGAAGCGGAAGCCGATGTGAAGGAAGCCCAGCGCCTGCTCGAAGCCACCAAGGCCAGCATTGTGAAGCGGGTCGAAACCGAATACCAGGAGTCGGTGGCGCGCGAGGCCATGCTCGAAAAGACGGTGCTCGAAACCAAGGCCGATTTCGATCGTCTCAACGCGCGATCTTTCGAATACCAGACGTTGAAGCGCGAAGCCGACACCGACAAACAGCTCTATGAGGAGTTGATCCGAAAGATCAAGGAAGCCGGCATCAACGCGAGTTTTCAGAACAACTCGATCCGGATCGCCGACAACGCGCGCCCGGGCTTTAAGCCGGTGTTTCCCAATATGCCGCTGAACCTTTCGCTGGCGTTTCTATTGTCCGGCATCCTGGCGGTGGGCGCGGCGGTGGTGAGCGACGCGCTCGACAGCACGGTTCGCGACCCGGAACAAGTGACCCGCGCCATGAAGACCGCGGTAGTGGGGACTTTGCCCATGATCAAGAACTGGCGGGGGCAACGCCTGCCGGTTTCCGAAGGCGGTCCCGGCGGCAGGCACAGCGACTCGCCGAAACGCGGGGAACGAAGCATGACGGGCTTTGACGAAGCCATCCGGAGCATCCGCAACTCGATCCTGCTGACCGACTTCGACCGGAGTTTGCGCAGCGTCCTCATCACCAGCGCTTCGCCCTCGGAAGGAAAGTCGACCGTGGCCGTACACCTGGCGGTGGCGCACGCCGAGCAAGGCCAGCGGACGTTGCTGGTGGATGGCGACCTGCGCCGGCCGAGCGTACACAAATTCTTCGATGTATCGAACGCCACCGGCCTGTCGAAGCTGCTGGTTTACGGTTTTCCCTGGCGCGATACGCTCATCAAGCCTCGCGAGAACCTCAACCTTTGGGTGATGCCGGCCGGTCCAGCCACGCACCGCGCCGCCGACCTGGTGGGGCGCGGCCTGCCGGCATTGCTCGACGAGATCTCGCAGGAGTTCGACCTGGTGATCCTCGACGCGCCGCCGCTGCTGGGGTTTCCCGAGCCCTTGCAGATGGCCGCCTCGGTGGATGGGGTCATCGTGGTGACCCGGGCGGGCCATACCAGCCGTTCGGCGGTATCGGCGGTGCTGGCAACCCTGGAGCGGCTGCGAGCCAACGTGGTGGGGGTGGTGCTGAACGAAGTACACAAAGAGCTGAGTAAGAGTTATTACTACTACGGTTATTACGGAAAGTATTATCGGGAACGCAAGAGCGAGTCGAATGGGCGAGAAGAATCGATTTGAGCCACAGATGAACACAGATAACTGCTTTGACTTCATCTGTGTTCATCTGTGGCTGTACTGCTCCACATCTTCCGAACCTGCGCAGTAACTCACAAAGGCAACGAATGCCTATCGAGCGAACCGGCGACATGAAAAGGCACCTCGCGCATATGGTTCTGGTTTGTTATGCGTTTTGCTGCCCCTGGTTCTATCGGATCGTCACCATCGGCGACAACTCGCTTTGTTTCTCGGATATCTTGCTTCCGGTTGGACTGGCCTCGATCGTCCTGGTAGCAAGACGCGACCCGCCGCTGGTGCTGCTCCCTTTGGTGGGCCTGCCGATGGTGTGCCTGGTTTCGATCTTGAGATACGCGGGTAGCCCGGAGTTCGGGCCGCCAGCGTTGAGAACGGTGCGCTTGGCTGGCGTAATATGCCCGGCGGTCCTGGCGTGCCTTCTTGCACCGACAGGAAGCGAGGCAAAGACGCATTTGAAGGCCTTCTTCTGGGGCGGTCTGGTCGGGCTCTGGATTGGCATCGTCGGGTTCTATTTGGCATGGCCCCCCACTCAAGCGGTCGAAACGTTCGACTACGGCACCGGTGCGCCTGTGCCCCGGGCCGGCGGCCTGTTCCAGGAGACCACTAATTTCGGCTATCTGGCGGCTTCGTGGTGCGCCCTGTCGGTTTTCCTGCTCCGGCCGCTGCTGGGTGGCGTACATAGAGTGTTGCTGCTGATCGCGGTCGGGGTAACTACGGTTCTTGCGCTCTACACCTCCATGTCGCGTTCGGCTTTGACCAATCTGCTGGCGGCGGCGATAGTCTATGTGATCGCCACCGGCTTGTCTGGTAATTGGAGGAAGGTGGTTGCGCTGGTAGCCGTCGCGGCGCTGGTTTCGCTGGTCTGGTTTTGGGCTGGAGGTATGCCAGCCGACTTAACTTCCCGTTACCGGAGCGGCATTGAAAGGTTCGGCAGTGTTTTTCAAATCCAGGCACGATCATCCGATCTGGACGCGCTCTCCTCAAATCGGCTGGGTCACTGGCAGACCTGTCTCGCTCTGTGGACGCAGAACCCATTTATCGGCATCGGCTATAGAACCGCCTCCGCGGTTTATGGAACCTCGCCCGACAACATGTTTCTGAGCTCGCTGGTTGAGACTGGTGTGCCGGGCTTCGCGTTGCTGGTGTTTTTCTACGCCTGGGTGGTGAAGAGGTCGGTCGCCACGGCTCGTATTTCAGCCAGGGTCGGCTCGGCTCTGCTGGCGATCTGGGTCGGACAAATCATTCACGGTGTGACAGGCGATACCTGGACTTATTTTGGCGCTTCGTCACCGGTCCTGCTGATTACCCTCGGGATCATGTCATCTATCGAGGCGCGGCGCAACCGAAGCACGGAAGCGGAAATGGTGGGGGCGGAATGGATGGCTTGCTGAGAACAATCCACATCAGCGCGCGTGCCGACATTGGCGGTAGTCCAGCCGCCATCGAGAGCGCGATCGGTTCCACCCGGGGGGCCCTCCGGTGAGTGTCTTGGCGGATGCTCGTTGGCGTGGCCCCCACGGAATCGGTCGCTTCGCGGCTGAGGTTTTGCGACGAATTGGCCCCTATACGCCCGTCCCGGACGGGCTCCCACTCTTGCATCCGCTCGAGCCCGTGTGGCTGGCCTCCGTCGTCAGGAGAGTAAAGCCGTCGGTGTATTTTAGCCCAGGCTTCAATCCTCCTCTTTCGCTTTCGAAACACTGTCCGCTGGTCTTTACTCTTCACGACCTGATCCATCTAAAGATCAAAGAGGAGAGAACCATTGGCAAGCGGCTCTACTACGAGGCGGTAGTGAGACCGGCCGCCGGAAAGGCGGCACGTGTTCTTACGGACACGGTGTTCTCCAAGGGCGAAATCTTAGAATGGACCGGTCTCCCTGAGCACCTGGTCGAGGTCGTTGGCGCCGGCGTCAGCGAGGCTTTTCGAATGGAGGGCCCCGTGCGGCAGTCGTCAGCCCCATACTTCCTCTTTGTGGGGAGCAGAAAACCACACAAGAATCTCCCTCGCACACTGGAAGCTTTCGCGCACTCCGGCCTCAGTCGCCACGTGCGGCTGGCGCTGACCGGCGATCCCGATGGCGCGACTCTCAGGGTGGCGGCAAAGTTCGGCATAGACAGCGCTCTGGAATTCCTCGGCTGTATTTCGGATGCCGACCTCGCTGCCTGTTACCGCGGCGCCGTGGCGCTGGTTGCGCCTTCCTTGTACGAGGGGTTCGGTATTCCTCCTGTTGAGGCACTTGCGTGCGGGTGCCCGGTGCTGGCCGCTGCGCCGGCACAGCTTGAGGTGCTTGGCGAAGCCGCTATCTTTGTCGATCCGAAAAATATAGATGACATCTCCTCCGCGCTGTTGGCGCTCATGGCGCCGGGAACCCGGCAGTCCCTGGCCACGCTCGGCCTTCGAAGGTGCCAACAATTCTCGTGGAACAAAACGGCGGGCAAGGTTCGGGCGGTATTAGCGGACGCGGGGCACGGATCTTATAGCGGAAGCCTTGCGCAAACGTATCCGGACGAGAGCGCGGCCGACGCTTGGCCATGAGTCCGAATCGGGAGAAGTGACCTGTGCGAATCGCCATAGTGCACGAGTGGCTGGACACCGCGGCGGGCTCGGAGAAGGCCCTGTCGGAGCTTCTCTCTTTGTTCCCTCAGGCCGACCTGTTCGCCACGGTAGATTTTCTGCCGGCGGGCTTTCGCCACCTGCTTCGTGGCCGCGAGCCGCGGACGTCGTTCATTCAGCGGCTTCCTTTCGCGCGCAGGCATTTTCGCTCCTACCTCGGTCTCATGCCGCTGGCGGTGGAGCAGCACAACCTCACCGGCTACGACCTGGTGATTTCGAGCTCGCACGCATTCGCAAAAGGCGTGATTACCGGAGCTCACCAGACTCATATCTGTTACTGCTACACGCCGATGCGGTATGCGTGGGATCTGCAGCACGAATATCTTGGTGCAAACGGTTCGAAGGGGCCAAAAGCGTGGATGGCACGCGGCCTTCTGCACTATTTGCGGATGTGGGACGTGCGGACGGCCCACGGTGTCGATCAATTCGTCGCCGACTCAACTTATGTGGCCAGGCGCATCCAGAAGGTGTATGGACGCGAGGCTGCGGTGGCGCACCCGCCCGTGGATACCGAGTATTTTCAGCCCGGCCGCCTGCCCCGCGGGGAGTGGTACGTGACCGCCTCCCGGCTGGTTCCCTATAAGAGAATCGACCTGGTTGTCCAGGCCTTTGCATCGATGCCCGACAGGAAGCTTCTGGTCATCGGCGACGGTCCGCAGATGGACCGGTGCCGGAAGCTGGCTCGCGAGAACATCGCGTTCGCCGGGCATGTGCCCGATCATGAGCTGCGCAAAGAGCTGCAAGCGGCGCGGGCATTCGTGTTCGCGGCCGAAGAAGATTTTGGAATCGCGCCGGTGGAGGCGCAGGCTTGCGGTACGCCGGTGTTGTGCTACGGGCGCGGCGGCGTCCTGGACACGGTGATTCCCGGCATTACCGGGCTATTCTTCTCCCAGCAAACCCCGGAAGCGATCTGCGAGGCGGTGCGGCGTTTTGAGCAGTGCGAGTTCGATCCGGAGGCGATACGCGCCCATGCGGAGGGATTTTCGGCTGCCCGGTTCCGGGCGCGATTCCGGTACCTGGTGGATCAGGCGTTAGCGGGTCGTCAGCCGGCCGCGATGTGGGGCTCTTTGGTGGGGTAGGCGCATGGCAACCCTTGGGGAGAAACCGCTTACAGCAACCGTTGCGCACGGGGATGCGAGCAGGCAATCCGGCGTAGCGGTTCCTTTCCCAGGTTGCCCCATTGGTGCGGAGGCGAGCCACCGGCTCTTGCACCGCGCGCCGCAATCGATGAAGCGGGCGGTGGATTTCGCCGCGGCTTTCGTGGGCGGCATACTGCTTCTTCCCCTGTTCGCGGCGATCGCGGCGTTGGTCCGGCTTACCTCGCCCGGGCCGGCGTTTTTCGGGCACCGGCGCATCGGCCGTGGAGGGCGAGAGTTCCTGGCCTGGAAATTCCGTACCATGGTTGCGCACGGAGACGAGGTGCTGCGGCTGAGACTGCGCGACGACCCCGTGCTCTGCTCCGAGTGGGAAGCGCACTGCAAATTGAGGCGCGACCCGCGCGTGACCCGGCTGGGCGAGATTCTGCGCCGGACCAGCCTGGACGAGCTGCCGCAGCTCTGGAACGTGGTCCGCGGAGAAATGAGCCTGGTGGGTCCGCGGCCGATTGTGGAACTCGAAGCGGAGAGGTACGGGTCGACATTCGCCGTTTACCGGAAGGTGCGGCCGGGTTTAACGGGCCTGTGGCAGGTGTCCGGACGCAACAACACCAGCTACGCCGAACGCGTGCAGTTCGACGAATACTACGTCCGCCATTGGTCCGTCTGGCTGGACCTTTATATTCTCGGAAAAACCGTGAAAGTCGTCCTGACCGGCGAAGGGGCGTATTGAGCCACGGCTAACCGCACGTCTCAGCGGTTTTCTGGTAGTGAGGAAAACAGCCTGGCCGGACTTACGTGGAATCGGCGCGGAAAACCGGTGGGACAGACGATCGTTTTTTGTCGTCTGTCAAGCGGTTGTGGCTGGCGAGGGCCTGACAGACCACGAAAAACGATGGTCTGTCCCACCTCCGGATCGCCGAAACGTGACTTTCAAGGCGGCTTTCAAGCTCCCAGGCGCTTGAACACGTGCTCGATATTCGTGTTCACGGCTGTCTGCATGGCGGCCTCGTCGCGGCCCGCGCGCACCAGTTCGCCGTAACCGTCGGGCTGAAACGCCTTGAGCGAAGCCAGCGGCATGCTCTTCTGGATTTCGGCCAGCGACTGGCCGGCTTTCTTGCCGGCCTCCACCCTCACCACCAGCTCCTCGATGTAGTTGCGTTGGCCAGTCATGCGTTGCTTCCCGTGGGCCACGGTACCGTGGCCACCGGCCACGTAATCGAAAGCGAGCTTGGCCACCGAGTCGATGGTGTGGGGCCATTCCCCGGGGTAGCTGTCTCCCATAAACGGAAGCGTACCCAGGATCATGTCGCCGGTTGCCACCACGCGCTTCTGCGGGCAGAACACCACCACGTCCCCGGCGGTGTGGGCGCGTCCGTGAAACTCCACGTGGAGGTCGTGAGCCTTGTCCTTAATGACGTACGTCTTGTCGAAAGTGACGGTCGGCAGCACGGGAACGAAGTCCTTCATCTCGCGCTCAAAGGACTCGAGCTGGCGGATCCGGTCTTCGAGCTGCGCCTTCCGCTCGGGCGAGCCGGCCTCGCTCAACTCCCGCCGCGCCGCTTCCAGCAACACCGGGACATGCGGCTGGCTGGAAAAGGGGTGGCCGTGCGGATCGAGCGATTCCCGCAGGCGGGCCTCGACGAATTGCGCCTCCAGCTTCTTGGTTTCTTCGCTGGCGATGATCTTGAGGTTTTTGCCGAAGGCCTCGCGATAGCCGGCATTGCCTTGCGTGTGATCCCAGTGGAAGTGTGTATCCACCAGGTACCGCACGGGCTTGGTGGTGATGTGCCGCTTGATCTGCGCGATCAGCGCCGCCGCCGCGGAGGGCTTCGAATGGGCATCCACCACCAGGACATCGGCCGAGTTTACAAAGACGGCGGCATTGCAATTGGAGACGGCCTGCGGCCGCGCGAAGGCGAAGTAGACTCCATCGGCCACGTTCTGAATCTCAAACAGATCGGTCGGGGCGCCGGGGACCAGGGTCTGCGCCCAGGCGGCGCGGCGCCACGCCAGGTCCAGAATCGAAACTCCCGCCGTCGAACCGAGAGCCATCCGTCCGAAGAAGTCACGGCGCGAAACAGGGTGTTGGCACATTTCAAAATTCTCCTTGAGGACCAGGATACAAGTATAAGGCCCGGCGGGAGAGATCGAAAAACAGTTTTTGAGGTCCTAAAATACGGTAAAGTGCAAGTATGCGGCAATTCAGATGGAGCGCGGAGAACGAAGTTTTCGTGACGCAGATCGATGCGGAACATCGCGAGCTGTTTCGGATTGCCGATGAACTGCAACAGGCTGTCGCCGGCCACGCCGCGGCGGCCGAGGTGAAGGGGCATCTCGATGCCCTGATCGCGCACGCGGAAGAACATTTCTCGCACGAAGAATGGCTGATGCAGTCCGTCAAGTATGCCTCCTATGCCTGGCACAAACAGCAACACAATACCGCCCGAAGGCGCCTGAAGCTGTTCGCCCCTCTCATCGCGAGCGGTGAACCCGGGGCCGCGGATCTGCTTTTGGACTTCCTGGAAGGATGGCTGCAGGACCACACCGGCGTGACCGACCGCATGATGGCCGCGTATGTGAGAAATTACGAGCGGGTCAACGCCACCAGTGCCCTGGAACGATGGGGGACACCCGTGCCGGCGGGCGCCGGGCAGCGATAAGCGGCCTGCTTTCAGCCTGCGTCCGGGATCGCCATAGCGGCCGTGGCTAACCGCGACTGGCGGTCTTGCCAATGCAGCCAGGCGGAACTGACGGCGCGGACCACTTCGGTGGCGTCGAAGGGCTTGGCCAGGAGGTCAAACGCTCCGCGATTCAGCACCTCGGCCCAGAGCCGGGAATCCGCCGACCGGGAGGATACGATCAGCGAGGGAGCTTCCGGCAACCGGTCCACTTGCTCCAGCAAGTCGACCCACGTCCCCGGCGGCAAACTGCGCGCGCAGATCAGGACGGGAATGCGGCTGCGCTCGAGCGTGGCTAACGCGGATTCGATGGTCGCACTCTTATGCAGCCGCCATCGGCAGTCCGTGTAAATAGCCCATTCAGGGCACTCGAACATCCGCCTGAGAGAATCGTGATCGTCTTCAAGGGGACTCACCGACAGGATGTCCACAACGTTCATTTCGACTTCCAGCTTGTTCGCCATGCAAGTAAGGGGACTACTAGTCCTCTCTCTTATATGAATCATGCAAAATATAAGACAAGTCTTATATCAATTTCGCCTGTTTGTCAAGAACATTAATAGCGGCAAATGTCGGCTTGCGCGGAGTTGCTCCGGTGATTGTTACAGAGGTTGTACTCGCCTACGGAGCCTTCGGCACAATTTCTCTATTTATCTGGTAATTTTGTCGAATTCTGCCGGCACACCGGGAAAACGGCGCTAATTAGAGCGCGGCTCAACTTATGCGGTCAGATTTCTCCTAGTTTACTACCGTGTTCCCGGGTCCAATGGGCCACCTGGGGCGGCACCTATCGAGAGGTAGTCCAGGGATGGGTTAAAGGCTGAAGTGGCAGGGGCGCCCGCTCTACCCAAGCTTCCTCAAATGCTTCTGCGCCAGCCGGCTCCACCTGGCGATGAACCGCCGCCGATACCGCGGCGCCGTTCGGGCGGACTCGACGGCCCGTGCATACATCGCGCGCGCGGCGCCAATGTCTCCCAAACCCTCCAGCGCCTGGCCGTAGTAGAACAGGCCCTCGGTGTCGTAAGGCCACCGCTCGACGTACACGGCGAGCTCATGGCTCGCCTCCCGGTATTGCCGGTTCGCCAGATAGACCGCTCCCAGCTCGCGCAGAATCACGCTCAGGCTGAACTTTTCATCCTGATCGAGAACCGTCTGAAAGTGCGCGAGCGCATCCTTGAGCCGCCCCTCGCCGCGCGCGATGCGGCCCAACTGGAAATGAGCGTCGGTTTCGGACGGGTCGATGGCCACGGCGTTCTGGAACCGCCGAATCGCCTCGCTGGTCTGCCGGCGCTGCTGGTAGATCAACCCAAGCTGATACTGCGCCTCGGCGTCGTGCGGATTGATGGCGGCCGTTTCCAGCATACGGCGAAAACTCTGCCGGCTTCGCAGGCCCGCGCCCACATTGGCAAACTCGCCGCGCAGGAAGTAAAAGGCGAAGAAGAGGAAGAACGGGGACGCCAGCCAACTGAAGAGGAATCGAATCGGTCCCCAGAACAAGAAGGCAACGGCAAGCGGAACCCAGGAGAGCGAAACCGCGCCGGCCGCGACGCCGTTTTCCACTCCGAACACGGTTCGGACGACGAAAAACATCAGCACCGCAAAGTAGACGTACGCCAGCGCCGCAACCACGCCCAGCACCGGAAACGGCGCCACCCAGCCCGCCAGCACCACCGGGACTTGCGCCGCCGTCCACGCCATGGAAGTGCAGGTGAGCAGCGGCGAATAGTCGCGTTGAAAGACCATGCCCAACCCTCCGAGCCGGCCGATCAAACCGGTGACGAGCAGCGTGCCGGGAACGTAAATCGCGGCCAGCAGGAGAAGCGGCGTGTAGAAACTGAACGACCACCGCGGCCGCGCGGGCGCAACGGGAAACGGCAATTCGCCCTGCTCCGGGACCGCCTGTGTCATTGTGATGGACTGCGGTGGAACGGGGGGGCTAACCGTGACCTCGAACAGCAGCGATACCGCCAATACGGCCAGGCTTGCGAAGAGCAGGCTGCCCCGATCCAGAATGCCGCTCATCGCCGCCGCCGGCTGCCACAACAGCCGCAACAGCAGCTTGGTGTTCTCAAATACCATGAACGGTTCCAGGATATCAGCCCGTGGGCGCCGGAGCGGCCGGATTCGCGGCTGCATCGGACGCGCGACAGTATCAGGGTGAAGCGGGCTACTGGAAGGCAGATGCAGGCGAAAAGGTCTACTCCACGAAAGCAGCCGAGTGCAGGGCAGACCACAAAAAACGATGGTCTGCCCCACAGCAAAGTCGCCACGGGAGCGCCGGGAAGAGTCCCGGCGTGGCGGACTGAGAGTCCGCTCCACGGCTGCAGCGGATGCGCGATGATATGATCGAGCTGTTTCCAAGATGAACACTCGGTTCGCCGTCCTGGTGTGTATGGCCGCAGCGCCGTTGTGCGGCGCGGCCGCCGACCTTGAAGCGTTCGAGCGCAACGCGGCCCGCGCCAAGCAACTGGGCGCCACCCACGTTGTGATTACGGAGGACATTCCTCCCGCGCTGTGGGAGATGGATGTGCCTGGCGACCCGTACCCGGCCTGGTACATGTATCATCCGGGTTTACTGAAGATCTTTCCGCCGGCCGCTCTGGCGAAGTACATCGATAAGGACTACGCGGAAAAAGTGGCGGCCCTGTTCCAGGCGCGCTGCGAAGTGCTGCGCCGCCTTGGGTTGAAGGCGGCCTATACGGCCAATGAACCGCACGTGTTGCCGGAGGCATTTTTCGCCGACCACCCCGATTTGCGCGGCCCGCGCGTGGATCACCCCAACCGCTCCCGCACGCCCCGTTTTGCGCCGTGCGTGGACCAGCCCGCTACCCTCGCGCTCTATCGGGAGGCCTTGCAGAAGCTGCTGAAGAGGCTGCCCGAAGTGGAAGTCTTTTCCTTTACCACCACCGACGCGGGTTCGGGCTTGTGCTGGACGCCGGCCCTTTATCCCGGGTTGAACGGGCCTTCCTGGTGCCAGCGCCGCCCCATGGAAGATCGCGTCGCGGGCTTCCTCACGGCGCTCCACGATGCGGCCGGCCAGATGGGCCGGCAGATCACCGTAGACCTGGTCGAAATTGCGCCCCGCCAGTGGATGATTCCGACCTTCGACCATCCGGAGCTGATCGCGCGCAAGCTGCCCGCCGGGATGGCCGTAAATCATCTCGAAGGTCCCGACGGTCACCGTATCGCCATACGGCGCTTCGGAGCGGGAGCGGGCGAATTCGCGCCCGTCGCCGGGATTCCGCGGCCGGTCGCCGCCATGCGCGCGCTGATGGCCGGCGGGCGCGCGTCCGGCTCAAAACTCGTGGTTTCGATAGGTGACACGGCGGGCGCCGATCTCAATTTCAAGGTGCTCGAAGCGTTCCGGAATGCCGGCCCGCGCAACGAAGTGGATCTGTGGACGACGCTGCACCAGCTCTCCAGCGAGATCGCCGGCAAGGATAAAGCCGACGACCTGCTCTCGCTGTGGGTGGCCACCGACGACGCCGAGCGCTACCTGGCGAACTTGAACTTCGGTCCGGTGCTGACCATGGGCGGAATTCTGGGACGGTGGGTAAACCGCCCGCTGGTGCCATTTCCGGAGAAGCTGACGGACGCGGAAAAGAGTTACTACCGCCCGTTCCTGTTCCAGGCCAAGGGCGAAGAGCAGGCCGACGACCTGATCGATATTCAGGCCATGCGCATGTACGAAGGCTGGGGCGCGCGCCTGTTGGTGCAGAACATCGTCGAAAAGGCGACCGCCAGCCTGAGCCGCGCGGAGGCTCTGGCGGCGCGCCTGGGCGAGGGCTCCAACACGCCCGGCGATTGGGAGTTGCTTGGCCAGCGCCTCGGCGCGCTTCAGTGCCTGGTACACGGCGCCGGCGATATCGTGGAGTACCAGGCGCAGCTCGATCGCGTGAAGACCTTGGGAGGGAAACCCGATCCGAACCCCGTGCTGGGCACACAGAGCGGCTGGGACCGCACCGACCTGATGCGCCTGGCGCGCAATGAAATCGACAACGCGATGCGGCTGCGGCAGTTGTTGCTGTCCGCCAAGGGGCCGTTACTCGACCTGGCGCCGACTTCCGCCGAGGAAACCAGCCGCCGGCTGGGGCCCGATCTGCCCGCGCAGCTTAAGCGCAAGATAGACATTATGAACGCGCACTGGGGCGATTACACGCGCCTCTTCACAGCGCCCAATCCGTAAGGACGCCGCGCCCGCGTTACCGGAGAATCACGGTACCCTAACCCCGATGCCCCACGATTCGTTGCTTGCCGCCGAGCGCGCCGTCTTCCGCCGCCTCAACACGCCGGAGAAGATTCAACGCTTTCTGGACCACGAGGTGGACTACAACAAGGAACCGCGCGGGCCCACTTGCTTCTCGCCGCGGCGCGTGCTGCGCGAACGGAAGGCGCACTGCATGGAAGGGGCGCTATTGGGCGCGGCGGCGCTGCGCGCGCTGGGCTACCCGCCGCTGCTGCTCGACCTGGAAGCGGTGCGCGACGACGATCACGTATTGGCCATCTTCCGACGGGACGGCTGCTGGGGCGCCGTCGCCAAGTCGAATTACTCCGGGCTGCGCTACCGCGAGCCGGTGTATCGGGGCCTGCGCGAGCTGGCGATGTCGTACTTCGAGCACTATTACAATCCGCGGCGGGAGAAGACGCTGCGCCAATATTCCCGCCCGGTCAACCTGCGCCGCTTCGATTCGATCCATTGGATGACCGCCGAGGAGGACGTGTGGGCGATCCCGGAGTACTTGACGACGATCCGCCATACGGCGCTGGTGGGGCCGCGCGCGGTGCGCCGTCTAAGCCGGGTGGACGACCGCCTGTTCGCCGCCGGTCTGGTGGGGTTGAAGCGGTAACAGTTTCCTATGTGGCCGACCGAAACGCAGATTGGCGAATTGGATTCTCCGGCGGGAAGGGCCGAACTCTCCAGACGCGCCACTCAATTGGCGCGGCAGGCGCTACCCGGCGTTGACATCGAAATCTTTTGGGACGACATCTGGATCCGCCGCGTCGGCCCGGTCTGTTTTCCCGATCCCGACCTGTTCCGCATGGCGGAGCCAAACTGGCAACGCTGGGCCGGGCTGGCGGAAAAATACCTTCGCGATGCCGAGGATTACTGGTTTCATCTCTACAAGCCTCACCCGGGCGATGTAATCGTGGATATCGGCGCCGGCAGGGGTGAAGACGTGTTCGCGTTCGCGCATGCGGTTGGCCCCGCCGGCCGGGTCTTCGCCATCGAACCGCACCCGGTTTCCTTCCGCGCGCTAAGGAAATTTTGCGCGCTGAACCGGCTTTCGAACGTGACCGCCCTGAATTACGCCTGCACGGACACGCCGGCGCGGCTGCAGATCGAGACGCTGCCGGTCTGGGAATCAAATTATATTCGCGCGGGCGAGCCCAGCGCCACCAGTTATCCCGTGGAGGGCCTGCCTTGCGACAGCCTCCTGGCCGGGCAAGCACGGATCGACTTTCTCAAGATGAACATCGAGGGGGCCGAGCGAATGGCTCTGCCCGGCTGCCGGGAAATGCTTCGGAAAACGCGTTTCGTTTGCGTGGCGGCGCACGATTTCCGGGCGGCTCGCGGCGAGGGCGAACAGTTTAGGACGCTCGAGTTTGTGAGCCGATTTTTGAAGGAGGCCCGGTTTGAAATCATGACGCGCGCCGGCGACCCCCGCTACTACGTTCCTTATCATGTCCACGGTATGAAAAAATCGGCTGCAACCGAAAAAGCGCAGGCGTAAACGCCTACTCCACAGAGATTCCAATGCGCCTGCCGGCCTCGTGGAGTAGGCCTTCGGCCTGCGATTTGAACACAGGCTGAAGCCTGTGCCACCTAGCGGTTACCGATGCCGAATAGCGGCCAGATCGTGGAAATCGACCCGGTATAGATCAGGTATCCCCAGCCGCCCACCACGCACGCGGTCGCGGCCAGGTTGGCGGGAAGCCCGCCGTTGTTGGCGAAGTTCTTGCGGAGCCGGCCCATGAGTTCCTGCAGCACGTAGCTGGTAACACGCGTTCCGGTGTCGACGGTGGTGAGAATGAAGAGTGCTTCGAACATGATGGCGTAGTGGTACCAATCGCAAAGCATGGCGCCGTAGCCGACGAAGCGCGCATCGGTTTCCCGGTCCAGCATCTTCGACGTGGTCCCGAACATCCACATCCCCATGATCAGGGCGATGGGAATGGTGGAGCCGATGGTGAATACGCCCCACGGACTGTTCGCCAGCGCGTTCACCACCACGATACCCAGTCCGGCCAGGGCAACCAGCAGGATAAAGAGCACGGCGATCATGGTCACCAGGCCGGCGAACGGGCTGATTTCCGTACGCGCGATTTCCGCCAGCGACCGGCCGCGGTGCCGGATCGAGGCTACCAGCACGGTGACGTCCTGGACGCAGCCGGCCAGCGCGGCGCCCACCAGCAGCCACAGAAAACCGGGGGCGAACCCGAACTGGGCGGCCAGCGTGGGACCCACCAGCGGGCCCGCGCCGGCTATGGCGGCGAAGTGGTGGCCGAAGAGCACCCATTTGGGCGACACGACGTAATTGTGACCGTCTTCGAAAGTGTGCGCCGGCGTAGTACGGCGGTCGTCCAACACCATGGCTTTGGCCGCGATCAGAGCGCTGTAGTAGCGGTAAGCGATGGCATAGACGCAGAGGGCGCCGAGAAGAACCGGGAAGGTGTTCATCGACTCGTATTCTGCCACGACACTAGTAATAGAAAACCTGCACCTGCATGGTGAACTCGTTGCTCGGGCGGATGGCCGAGCCGTTCCGCGGCAAGGCCCGCGTATACTGGAACGTCCATTTCAGGTTCTGACCATGAATGTAATAGTTGGCGCCCGTGCCCCAGCGGTCGATGTCCTTGCTGCCGTTGACGGCTGCCACGAAGTCCTGGGTTTCGAACTTGGCAAAGGGCTGTAGTTTGGCCCGGTGAAAGTAATAGTCTCCTTCCAGCAGGTAGTCGTTCTGGTCGGGAATGGTGGTGAACTTGTTGCGGCCGTCCCAGTGAAAATAACTGAATTCGAAGCCGATTTCATCGCCGCCGAGGACCGGCGTATCGTTCGACAGGTTGGCCGTCTCGGAGCGATAGCTCCCCTGCTTGTCGCCGCCCACGTCGATCGCCAGAATTTTCTTTTTGCCCAGGGCGGTGTTGTAATAGGTGTACTCCTTTTCGGGCTCGAAGAAATCGTATTGCAAGTAGAGAGCCGGCCGCGGGGCGTTGCGCCCGTCCGCATCCCGCTCGCCGGCGAATATGCCGCCGCGGTACTGCAGGTGGTCGTGGAAGAAGTAGCCCCTGGCCTGAAATCCTATGTCGCGCAAGGACGATTCCGTCAGTGCCGCATTGGAAACGGTGGCGAGCGAGCTGATATTCACCGTGTAGAAGCTCCACGGGATTAGCAGTCCCAGGCGCGAATTGGGGACAAACATTTCGCCGCCCGACAGCTGCAGTTGGTCGCTCACCTGGTAGGACACCCAAGCGTCCTGAATGATGAAACCGGGCGAAGTCGCATTACCCGTGGTCAGGGTCTTGGTGGCCGCAGTACCCGCCGGCGATAAGCCGAGTTTTGGATCGTCGGTTTGGAAGAAGTAGTTGATTTTGTTGCCGATGGTCCCGCCGAACATCAGTCGCGCGCGCAGCAGGTAGTAGTTCTGCGCGTAGCCCTGCGGACCGGCCGAGGCCGCGGTCGCGTCCTGGGTCCAGTCGGCCCAAAGCTGGCCCAGAAAGCCGAACTTGACGGTGGCATCGTCGCTCTTGATTTGGAGCTGCGCCGAAGCGGGCGCGGGAGTCAGCTCGAGGAGCACGGCCGAAGCCACCAAGCTAAGCAGCGTGCGTCGGAAAAAACTATGCAACATGTCTTATTAATCCTGTTTCTTTCTCGCCGGCGTTTGCGTGGCTCTGGTCGTTCTTTCGGCCGCGGCGAGGAACAACAATGGTAAAACACCTGCCCGAAGTCCGCGCTGGCTCCCCCGAGCCCGCTCTCGCCCGCCGCGCCGGGCGTGCTACGATTCGGTCGATGAGAGCGGTAACGATTGCCTCGCTTTTGCTGGCCGGAGCCTTAAGCCTTTTAGCGGCCAGGAACCTGGAAATCTATTCGATCGATGTGGAGGGCGGGCAGGCAACCCTGTTCGTGGCGCCGGGCGGCGATTCCATGCTGGTGGACACCGGCTTTCCCGACAATAACCACCGCGATTCGGAACGCATTGCGGCCGCCGCCAAGGCCGCCGGCGTCAAGAAAATCGACTACCTGGTCATTACCCACTATCACCGCGATCACGTGGGCGGGATCTTTCAACTTTCCCAGGTCTTGCCCATCGTTCATTTCGTCGACCACGGCCCACAGTCGGAAACCGGCAAAGACCCCGAGATCCTCTTCCACGAATATCTCGCCGCCGCCCGTAAAAGCGAGCGCATCACCGTAAAGCCGGGCGATACGATCCCCGTCAAAGGCCTGGATGTGAAAGTGCTGGCGGCCAATGGCGAGGTAATCCAATCGCCGCTCGCCGGCGCCGGCCAGCCCACTCCGGAGTGCCAGGGCTTCGCCCGGCCTCCCGCCGACGCCACTGAAAACAGCCACTCCATCGGCATGCTCATCGCTTACGGCGACTTCCGCATGCTCGACATGGGCGACCTCACCAAAGACCGCGAATACGACCTGGTCTGCCCCAATAACCTGATCGGTACGGTGGACCTGTTCCTGGTTTCGCACCACGGCACCAATCCCTCCAACTCGCTGCCCTTCGTACACGCCATTTCTCCCCGCGTGGCGCTCATGAATAACGGACCGCACAAGGGCGGCAACCCGGAAGTCTGGCAAACCGTGCGCGATACCCGCGGCCTCATCGATTTCTGGCAACTCCACTACGCCATCGATACCGACAAGGAGCATAACTCGGCCGACACCTTCATCGCCAACGTGGACGCCCATTGCGAAGGCAAATGGATCCGCGTGACCGCCCAGAAAGACGGCACCTTCACCGTCTACAACAGCCGCAACAAATTCGAGAAGACCTACACCAAGCGTTGAGGGGCCGGGGCGAACCCCCGCGACCATGCCCCCGGCCGGGGAGCGGCGGAGCCTGGCGCCGGGAGAAAGTAAGTGATGGGAAATAAAGGAGATTCCAGTTTGGAAGCTCGGTGATTGGCAGAAGTTTCAGCAGTTTCGCGACAAACCGTTTTTTCGTTTCCCCAATGGGGCGGCTTGCCGGCGCCGTATGGAATTCTCGCCAAGCTGGCGGTTAGCATTCGTGGAACTCTACACTCCCCGCCTCCTCCAACCGATA
>JBKQVG010000115.1:0-14044 GCA_052325345.1 Bryobacteraceae bacterium | reverse complement strand
ATCGACGCCACCGGCAAGTACGTGCTTCCGGGGCTGATCAACGCCCACGCCCATTTGCAGGAAGAGCGCGGCGGCAAGCCCCAGCCCATCGAATACGAGCTCAATATCTGGCTGGCCTGCGGCATCACCACCATACGCGACGTGGGAAGCGATACCAAGCGCGCGCTGGAGCTGCGCCGGCTGTCGGCCGAAGGCAAGATCGCCGCGCCGCGCATGTTCATCTATCCCATGTTCGGCCGGCCCCGCGATGCCGAAGCGGCCCGCGCCCACGTTCGCGAGTTGAAACAGATGGGAGCCGACGGCATCAAGATTCTGGGCATCGATCGCGACACCATGGCCGCCATGGAAGACGAAGCCCACAAGCTCGGCCTGCGCATCGCCCATCACGCCGGCGTGGAAGAAACCACCGCCTGGGACGATATCCGCTACGGCACTACCAGCATCGAACATTGGTACGGTATCCCCGACGCCGCCATCCCCGATGGGGTGCAAGACTTCCCCTCGTCCTACAACTACAACAACGAAACCGACCGCTTCCGCTATGCCGGCCATTTGTGGCGCGAGGCCGATCCGGCGCGTCTGACCAAGGTGCTCCAATCCATGGTGGATGCCCACGTGGCCTGGGTGCCGACGCTGGATATTTATGAAGCCAGCCGCGACCTCGAGCGGGCGCAAACCCAGCCCTGGTTTGCCGATTACATGCATCCCGCCCTGGCGGATTATTTCCGCCCGAACCCGGCCAACCACGGTTCGTATTTCCTCGGCTGGACCTCGACCGACGAAACTTTCTGGAAAGAGAACTATCGCATCTGGATGGCGGCGCTGCGCCAGTTCGACCATCTGGGCGGGCTGATCGGCATGGGCGACGATGCCGGGTTCATTTACCAGATGTACGGCTTCGGCTTGATTCGGAGCATGGAACTGCACCAGGAGGCCGGTTTCCATCCCATCCGCATCATCGAGCAGGCCACCGGCAATAATGCCCGCATTCTGGGCCAGGAAGAGCGGCTGGGCCGGGTGCGCGCCGGCTGGATGGCGGACCTGATCGTGGTCAACGGCAACCCGCTCGAAAACTTGAAGGTGCTCTATCCCACCGGAGTGGAGGAAATCCGCGGCGGCCAGGCGGTCCGTACCGGCGGAGTGGAATGGACCATCAAGGACGGCATCGCCTACCATGCGCCGGAGCTGCTGGCGCAGGTAAAACAGATGGTAGCCAAGGCGCGCGCGGCGGGCGCAACCAAATAGACTCTTTGTGGAGCGGACTCCCAGTCTGCTACGCCGGGACTCTTCCCGGCGCTTGCTGCGGCTATGCTGCGCTGTGGGCCAGACCACAAGAAACGATGGTCTGCCCCACTGGGCCAGTCACGGCGCCCCCTGCGTTACAATGGCCTCGCGGAGACCTCATTATTGGCGCCTGCCATCGTCGAATTCGACAGCGTGGTTTTCGGTTACGGCGCGACCGAGGTCCTGCACCGGATCTCCTTTGCGCTGCGCCCCGGTGAAGTGGTCGGGTTGCTGGGACCGAACGGCGCGGGCAAGACCACCACGCTCAAAATCATTGCCGGAATTCTGGCGCCTTCCGCGGGCGTGGTTTCGGTGGCGGGCCTGCCTCTTCCCGGTTGCGCCCTCGACGTCAAGCAGCGCATCGGCTACGTACCCGAAGCGGCCGCGCTGTTCGAAAGCCTGACCGGCAAGGAATTCCTGGAGCTGTGCGGACGCCTGCACGATGTCGAGGAAGGCGTCCTGCAACTGCGCATCGCGAGCGTCCTCGAAACTTTTAACCTGAGCTCGGACCGGGACAGCCGCCTGGATACGTACTCCAAGGGCATGCGGCAGAAGATCCTCATCGGGGCGGCGCTGCTGCACACGCCCGAGCTGATTCTGCTCGACGAGCCGCTGTCGGGTCTCGACGTCAACGCCGCCATTCTCATCAAAGACCTGGTTGCCGCCCTGGCCGCCGAGGGCAAGACGATCCTCTATAGCTCGCACGTGCTCGACGTAGTGGAAAAGGTCTGCGACCGGGTGCTGATCATCCACGAGGGAACCCTGATTGCCGATGGGACCGCCACCGAGTTGAGAGCCGCCACCGGCCAGACGAACCTGGAGGACGTGTTCCGCAAGTTGACACACGCCGAATCCGTCGCCCCCGCCGTGTCGCGCATCGTGGAGTCGCTGCGGTGAGGCGCGCTCTCGGCCAGGCGCCGCGGAACCGGCTGCGCGGGCCTCGGGTTTCCGGTTGGTTGAGCGGCCTGGGCATCGATCCGCGGCGGTTCTGGCTGCTGACGGACCTGTTCCACACCCTCAGCCAGCGCGGCGAAATGAAGGACCAGCTCGGGCGGGGCGGCGTGGCGCTCCAGACCGCGACCGTGCTCTACGCCATCATGTCCGCCTTTGTGACCTTCGGTCTGGTGGTCGTGGGAGTCAAGCCGCTGGTCTACCTGGCGATATTTCTGGGCTATACGGCGTTCCTGCTGGTGAGCATTCTGCTGGCGGAGACCGCCAATAGCCTGTTGAACCCGGTGGAGGGCCTGGTGCTCGCCCATCAACCCATCAACGGCACCACTTACACGGCCGCGAAGCTCACTCACCTGGTGCGCATCGTGGCCTACCTGGTTACCGGGTTGAACCTGATTCCCGCCTTTGTAGGTCTATTCCTGAAACAAAACGGCTGGCTTTATCCGCTGCTGCACCTGGCCGCGGCCTGGTCGGTGGGGCTGTGCGCGGCGCTGTTTTGCTGCGCGCTGTTTGGCTGGCTGATGCGCTACGTTCCGGCGCGGCGCTTGCGGGCGGCCGGACAGCTCGCCGCCACGCTGCCGGTGCTGAGCCTGCTGTGGTTTCAGCGGCTTGGCAAACTGGTTCCGCGAAGCCTGGTTCGCGCCCCATGGCTGGCGCGGCCGGAAATGCTCTGGGGCGCCGGCATCGCCTGCGCGCTGGCGGCGATTCTGGCTGCGGCGCTGGGATTGCGCGCCCTTTCCGCCGATTACCTGATTCGCGTGTCCAGCATGGTGCGAGGCGGCGCCACCGGCGGCGCCCGCAGCCGCAAGTCGCCTCTGGGCGATCTGGTGGCGCGCTATTTCGGCGGCCAGCCGGCGCGCGCGGGTTTCGCCTTCACCTCCCGCATGATGCTGCGCGACTGGCATTTCCGGCGTCAGGCGGCGCCGCTGGCGATTTACGCGCTGCTCGCCATGGCGCCGCTATTCACCCAGAAGTGGCGCATCGATCCGTTCTCCCGCCATTTCACCATGGCGCACCTGTTGCCCCACATTTTCGGAGTCTTGCTCTTCTTCCTGTGTACCCTGCTGCCCTACGGCAACGACTACAAGGGCGGCTGGGTCTTTCGGCTGGCGCCCGCGGGCGCGCTGGACCGGGTGGCGCGCGGGGTATGGGCGCTGGCGTGGCTGGAACTGGTGGCGATTCCGCACCTGGCGCTGCTGCCGGTCTTCCTCTGGTGCTGGGGCGCCTGGCACGGCGGACTGTATGCCGTCTACAGCGTGGCCGTTGCCTCCACCTATCTGGCGCTGGAATTGCGCCTGCTCGAATCCATCCCCTTCACCCGGCAGCCGGACGCCTCGCGCGGCGCCACCATGATGTTCACCATGATGGCCGGCGGGGTGGCCATCGCCATGGTGGTCGCGGTGCAGTATTTCCTGGTGTTTCGCTCCACCGCCATGGTGGTCGCGGCAGCGGCGTCGCTGGCCGCCGCGGCCGTCTGGCTGACACGCAGATCTTTGGAAGCCTATGGCGCCTCGATCCGCTTCGAGCTGGGAGTTGACACCGGCGCCACGTCTTTGCGTCCTACCAGACCGTGAGCTCGGCCGGCGCTCCCGGTTCGCATCCCACCGCCTTGGCGGCCGAGGCTTGATTCACCGAAACCTCGAGGTACCCCGAACTGCCGACGATGGCGAACAACTCTCCGGGGCCGCATTCCGCGTAGGTGCGAGCCAGCACGTTGACCTCGTGCGGCCCCATCTGCAGGGCGAAGTCGCGCATTTCGAGACCGGGAAAATCCGCCGCTTCGAAGTTGGTGACGATGTTTCCGAACCGGTCGATGTGGAGCACCTGCCCCGTCCAGATGCGCTTGCCGGTGCGTTGCGGCTTCCAGAACGACGACTTCAAGTGGTCGCGGATGAGCTTGCCCAGGCGCGCGGCGGGCACGCCGGCGGCGACATGGGCCGCCACCGGCGCGAAAATATCGCGGCCGTGGAAGGTGCGGCTCACCGGCTGGCGGAAGTAGCGCTCGGCCGAAATCAGCCGCGCCTTGTGCTTCTCGCGGTTGTATACCATCGACAGCACCCCGTTGTCGGGCCCGATGAAATATTGCTTCGCGGCTTCGATCAGGATCGGCCGGCGAGCCGAGCCCACACCTGGGTCCACCACCACGACGTGCACCGTCTTGGGCGGAAAATAGCGGTACGCCTGCGCCACCAGGTAGGCGCCTTCGGCGATCTCGAAAGGCTTCACCTCGTGGCTGATATCGACAATACGCGCCCGCGGGCAAATGCCCAGGATGACGCCTTTCATGGTGCCCACGTAGTGATCGGCCGCGCCGAAATCGGTGGTCAGGGTAAGAATTGGTTGAGCCATTGCTAAAATGAAGCGTAGTGCAGCATTATTACTTCGACCACAATGCCACCACACCGGTCGCTCCCGAGGTTCTCGAAACCATGGCGGAGTGTCTCGGTCAAGTGTATGGTAACGCGTCGAGCATTCACTATTTCGGGCAGGTGGCCAAGCAGCGCCTGGAAGCCGCGCGGCGGCAGGTCGCGGCGCTGATCCACGCCCATCCCGCCGAAATCGCCTTCACCAGCGGCGGTACCGAAGCCGATAATCTGGCTATTCTGGGCGTAGCGCGGGTGGCCGGAACGCCGGGCCATGTCATTACCACGGCCATCGAGCATCCCGCCGTGCTGTCGGCCTGCCAGGAGTTGGAGCGCGTTGGTTTCGAAGTGACCCGCGTGCCGGTGAGCTCCGCCGGGGTGGTCGATCCGTACGACGTGCGGCGCGCGCTGCGGCCGTCCACCGTGCTGATCTCGGTGATGCACGCGAACAATGAACTGGGCACGCTGCAGCCCGTGGCCGAAATTTCCGCCATCGCCCGCGAGGCCGGCGTGCCGCTGCACGTAGATGGCGTGCAAGCCGTGGGCAAAGTGCCCGTGGACGTGAACGAGCCGGGCGTGGATCTGTACAGCATGAGCGGCCACAAGCTTTATGGGCCCAAGGGAGTAGGCGCGTTGTACGTACGCAAGGGAACGCGCCTGGCGCCCATCGCTTTCGGCGGTCACCACGAGCGCGAGCGCCGGCCGGGCACGGAAAACGTTCCGGGAATCGCCGCTTTCGGGCGCGCGGCGGAGCTGGCCGGCGAGCGGCTGGTCACCGAAGGCGAGCGCCTGGCGCGGTTGCGCGATCGCCTGGAAACGGCCGTGTTGGCCCGTTTGGCCGGCACCGGCATCAATGGTGCACGAGATGGCCGCGTACCCAACACCAGCAATTTGTATTTCGATTCGGTGGATGGGGAAGCCATGGTGATCGCCCTCGATCTGCGCGGGTTTGCGGTCTCCACCGGGTCGGCGTGCTCTTCCGGGGCGCTGGAGCCTTCGCATGTGCTCACCGCCATCGGCCTCAGCGCCGATCGCGCGCGCTCCAGCCTGCGCTTTTCGCTGGGCCGCGACAATACGGAGGAGCAGGTGGATGCGCTGGTCGATGCGCTGGAGGACTCCGTGGCGCACCTGCGGCGGATTTCGGTACATGCGTGAGCGTATATCCCATTCTGTAGCAGGACAGACCTCCTGGCCTGTCCAGGCCGTGGTGTGGGGCGGATTGGCGACCGGTTGGCAACCTGCCCCACAAGAAATGGGGCTGCGCCACGTATGCACCGATCAAGTCCAGCAGTCGAGGCGCCGGCTTATCTTGACGCCTATGCTCCACCCGGCCCGCTACCGGTTGCCTGGCGCCGCCGGACCGGCATCCAACTCGCGCAGCGCGCGTTCGGCCCACTCATCTCGCCCGCGCGCGTGCGCGAGGTAGAGCAACAGCATGCTCCGCGCCGGATCCCACTGCTGGTTGCGGAGCCAGTATTCGGCCAGCGTCCGCGCGCACAATGGGCTGTCCGGAGAGTTCTCGACATATGCTGCGCACTCCCGGTCGAGGTGCCGCAGCATGCGGCCGAGCTTGTTCGAAAGCACCGGGATTCCGGGCGGCGGGCGGCGCAGGAAGATCACCGCTTGCCAATCGTCGTAAACCAGTTGCCATTCCGTGCCGATCGGGTTGGCGAGGGCCATCGCCAGCGGATACAACGCCCCCGAGACGTAATCCATGGTGTTCATCACCACCACCTGGACGCCGTACCGGTTCAACAGCTCCTGGCGCGGCCCCGTCACCTGGTCCGAATACGAGCCCTCATTGAACAGAATTCGGTTGTAGTCCCGGTAAACACTCTCGCTGAGGGACCGGCCGTCGATGAAAACGCGCTCTTGCGGCCACAGCCTCCAGATCAGGTACCCGCCCTGCTCGTAGGTATTGAACATAGGGCCGGTCACATGGTGTTCGACGAGGTAGTCCGCAGCCGCGGCGGGAACGGTCCACGCCGCCACCCGGAGGTCGAAGAACCGGCCCTGCGCCAACCCCGCCGCCACTCCGGCCGCGGCCAAAACGGGGGCTGCCCACGCCAGCGCTCGCGGCACTTTGAGGCGGAACGGAAAATAGGCGGCGATCAGGACCGGGGCCAGAAAGCCGATCAGGGGAGTGTTGCGGAAGGCCGTCAGGGACGCCCAGGCAAAAACCGCGAACAGTATCCAGTGTGCCGGCCTCACGGTTCGCCACGATAAGAGCAGCACCAGCGCCGCCGCGTAGAGCAGAATATCGAAACCATAAGGCGGCCCCCACAGCTTGGGCGCGTGCCATTCGATCAGGTTGGCCGTCATCGCGCTGCGCCGGTACGCCAGCACCGTGGACACCACTCCGAAGCCGTTGGGATTGATTCCCGAAGCGGCGATGGCGGCGGCCGTCACCAGCCAAAGCCGCCGGCTGTCCAGCGGCCAGGCCCCGCGGAACCGTAAGACCAGTGTCTCAGCGCAGTAGGCCCCAAGCACCACCCATCCGAGCAGAAACCCGCCGTGGCAGTTCGCCCACAGCAGCGCCAGCGGAGGCAGCGCCCACCAGCCGCGCCGCAGCTCCAACAGGCAAACAAAGACGGCCACGCCCAGGAAGCTGACCACCCCCGGCCGGTCCGCCGCAAATGCGACCATCACCGACGCAGTGGCGCATGCCGCCGCGATTCCCGCATAGAAACTCTTCGATAGCCGGGCCGCCAGGAAACCCGCCAGCCCGCACAGGCCGGCCAGCAGAACAGCCCGCGCCAGGACAATCGCGGGAAAGCCTCCCACAGAATAAACCGCGTACATCAATACCTGGCTCAACCATTCGTGCGTCAGGTTGAAGTGCCGCACCAGCGCTTCTCCCCGGTATGCGGCCGCGGCCGGTGTCGTGTAGGCGAATGGATCCGGAAACGGCAGGGAGTGCCGTTCCACGATGTATTGCCCGGTTTTGAGATGCCACCAGAAATCCGTGTCCGCGATTTCGGTCGAAAACAGGCTAAGCAGGCCGACCGCCGTGAGGAGCAGGGTGGCGGCCTGCAGCCAGCGGACCGGCGCCGGGGCCGTTGCGCGCTCCGGGCCGGGCGCTTGCCGTCGGTTCTTCCCCCGTCCACCGCGGCCGCCGCTCATGCGTCAGCTCCAGCTTCGTACGTGGCGCAGGCGGTGTGGCGCATTGTGTGGCGCAGGCTCCCAGCCCGCCCGAGGCCGATCGAGCAGGAGGAGGCTCCGAAATCCCGATGTCGCGGAATTTGAGTTGAGCCAAGTTTCGCCCTCGCCGAGCGACCGCCGGGCTGGCGCCCGGCTGGACCGATTGTCAATCGGTCCGCAGGTTAGCAACCTTCCCCACAGAGCAGCAGAGCCGCAGCCAAAAACACCGGCGACGAAGACCGCCGGCGCTACGAAGGAAAAGAACGTCGGCTGGAAAGCCGACGCCGCAGACTGAGAGTCCGCGCCACGAAGATTCGTCGCGGCAGGGAAAGACTCCGACAGGTTGTAATACACCCCGCGTGGCAAATGGGTCAGCTCATTTTCTCCGGCCGCGCGAAATGCCGGAGGTACATCAGGAGTTCGGAGAGTCATTTCGGGTTTTGTTGCCGCGGGGTTGCCTGCGCACGCGTTCCCAGACGCACGAGCTCGGTTTCGGCCCCGACGAAACCCCAGGTGATCCACACGCGCCCTTTCAGGATGCGGTGGAAGTATTCTTCCGCTTTGGCGGGATCTCCCTTGGCGAGGCGCCAACTGCCGATGCCGAATGCCACCGTATCGAACGGCAGTTCGACTTCCTGGTCCGTGTTGCCCGCGGGGGGCTCGGGCGGCAGCGCTTCCGATTCGCTCATCCGGCCTTGAAAGAAGCGCACCAGGTTGAGATAGAACCTGGTGTGCGGCTCCTGGTTGGTCATTTCCGGCGGGATGGCTTCGAGGGCCTTGGCGGCCTCCTGGTTTCGTTGGGCGCGGAGCAGAGCGGCACACAGCCAGTTGGTGGAGTTGATGCGCTCATCGCCGTTCGGCGCGGTTTCGACGGCGTGGCGAAAGGCGTCCGCGGCCTGACCGAACTCGCCCAGGAAAAAGTGAGCCAGACCCAGGTGATAGTAGGCCGCCATGATCTTGGGGTTGAGAGCCACGGCGCGTCTCAGGTCAGCGCGCGCCCGCGCAAACTCCCGCAACGGAAGCTCGCGGTGGCCGCGCTCGGTGTAGAGATCGGCGCTCTGGGGCGAAACGGCCAGCGCGCGAGTTAGCGTTTCGACCGCTTCCTTGTCTTGCCACACGGAAGCTTCGGCCTGCGCCAGCTTGAGCAGCAAGCCGGGATTCTCAGGGTCGGCGGCGAGGTTCGCTTGTGCCGCCGCGACCACACCCTTCTCGTCGGGCAGCGAATAGAACTTGGCGCCGAGTTTAGAAGCGACTTCAAGTTTAGTCTGAGCGGGCGCGCCGGCAGCCAGCGCAAGTACCGCGAGGAAACAGCAAGAACGCGCGTTCGTCATAGCTTCGAAGATTATAGCCGACTCGGCCGCCGTCTCCGGAGCCATGGTACAAGAATGGGATGGTGCCCCAGGTGAGAATCGACAAGTGGCTCTGGGCCGCCCGTTTCTTCAAGACGCGCTCGCTTGCCGGGCGGGCGTGCGATCTCGGCAGGATCGGTTCCAACGGACAACCGGCCAAGGCTTCGCGCGAGGTCCGAATCGGCGACCTGTTGCAGGTGAAGAACGATGGCGGCGACTTTCAGGTCGAGGTCCTGGCCCTCAGTGAGATGCGCGGTCCGGCCGCGGTGGCGCAGACGCTCTACCGGGAAACCGAGGCAAGCCGGGAGTTGCGGTTGAAGTTGGCGGAAGAGCGCAAAGCCATGCCGCGTTTTGACGCGTGGCGGGATGGCAAGCCCTCGAAACGCGACCGGCGTGAAATCGGCCGGTTTCGGGGTAGAGTGTGACCCCTCTATTCGACGGCGACCGATGAACCGTTATTGCCGTGGAGCGGGCGTTTTCGCCCACGCGGGTGGTGGTTACGGCTTCCGCCGCGGGCTCTTAACGGTCTTCACCCGGCGCACGCCCGGCACCTTGCCGATTCGAGGGTCGTCGGCAACGATAAGCTCACAGGCACGGAGGGCGGCTTCTTCGAAATCCGGCGCATCGGCCGGAAGCACCTGCCATCCCGTTACCCGTTTGCCCAAGACCTGAATCGATCGCATGTTCGGGAATTCGCGGCCCAGGCTTTCGTGGTGCTCCTCGGTGGTGGGGAGCCACACGCCGTTGTCCGGCTCCTTGCCGGGCTTGTCGCGCAGGATGAGGACAATCTTCTCCCCCACGTACACCGCCAGGCACCCGAACATGGACCGCGTCCTGGGCGACAACGCGGCGAGCGCGTCGAGCACGAACTCATGCGGCACGGCCTTGCGCGGCATGCCGCCCAGCCAAGTGTCATCCGGCCGGGGGGACGATGTCTTCGGGCGGCCCGTGGCCATCGGCTTAGGATAACCCGTCGCGGCCATTCCCGGCAGCTTTTCCCTTCCGCCAGAGCGCTTAACCGTTTTGGGGATTCCCCCCGTATTCAACCCGACAACCGCTCCCTGGCGGTCGCGGCTCCGTTCCAGGTGCCACGTGTTTGCGCGTAGGTACAGAGCCGCGACCGCCAGGGAGCGGTTGTCGATCGCCCAGTCTCCCCAAATCGGTTAAGCACCCTCCTTCCGCCGGAGCGCCCGGTTATTTCGCGCTCCGGCAGCCAGTGGCAGAACTCGTGGCGACAACCGGGGAGCATAAAAGGTTATGCGAGACGCGCGCCGGGATGAGTCCCGGCGTGGCAGCCTGAGAGTCCGCTCCACGAAAGAATCGTCGCGGCAGGCAAAGAACGGATCCATACAATAGAGACTCAGACGTCGGAGTCTTTGACCTCGAAGACGGCCTTGATATAGTTCTTGTGGCTGGCCAGCTCGGCGAACACGGCGGGCACCTCGGCCAGCGGCATGCGGCAGGTGATCCACGGGCCGAGATCGATTTCGCCACGCTCGATCATCCCGATCACGCGGGGAAACTGGTGGTGGCTGTTGCGGCTGGCGCGGATGTCGAGCTCGCGCCTGATGAAGGGGGTGTGGTCGAAGGGGATGAAGCCGAGGAATTGGCCGACCAGCACCAGCCGCCCGGCGGGGGCCACCAGGTTAAAGCTGGCGGTGATGGCCTGCTCATCGCCGGTGCAGTCGAAAACCACCAAAGCGGGGCGGCCGTCGTACTCGGACAGCACTTCCACGCCAAAACGCGCGGCGAATTGGCGGCGGAACTCGACCTTCTCGATAATCCGGGCGGAGGCTCCCGCCGTCAGCGCAAACTGGAGCACCGACAGGCCGATCGGTCCCGCGCCGACGATCAGAACGTCTTCGCCGGCGACCAGCCCGGCGCGGGCAACCGCGTGGGCGCCAATGGTGAGGAATTCCGCCAGCGCCAGTTGATCGTAGGAGAGCTTTTCCGATTTGTACAAGCGCTCCACCGGTACATTCATCAAGCCCCGCATTCCGCCATCCACGTGAACCCCCAACACCTTCATGCTCTCGCAACAGTTGGGACGATTCAGGCGGCAAGGCCTGCAAACGCCGCAGGTGAGGTGAGGCTCGACGGCGCAGCGGTCGCCCGGCCGGATGCCGCGGCTGTTGTCCGGGATCTCCAGCACCTCGCAGCTCAACTCATGACCGATGATGCGCGGATAGGTGTAATTGGCCTGAGCCCCCTCAAAGGCGTGCCAATCGCTGCCGCATATGGCGACACGGTGAAGTCTCACCAGCGCCTCGCCGGGCTGCCTGACCACAGGCGGCACGACGTGTCCCACGAATTGTCGTGGCGATTCCAATACGATCTGTCGCATAGCTTCTCGAATTGTAATGTATGGCAATCCCCCGGAGTGCGGGGCACGCGCCTGCCAGGGGCGGTTGCCGTCAGTCGCCGGCGGACTTTTTGGCGTAGCCGACACTTTGGGCCAGGATGATGCGCTGCTCGGCGCGCAAATTCATCGCCTTGCCCAGGGCGGCGCGATCGACCGAGGCCCGCACCACCGTGCCCAGGCCTTCGGAAGCGCAGAACAGATACACATTTTCGGCGATAAAGCCGGTATCGGCGTTGGCGTAAGCCAGCTTTGCCGGATCGTCGCCGCCCAGCTTGCCGGTGTCGGCTATGTAAACCAGGTTGACGGCCGCATCGGCGGGGTAGGGTTGGGTTCCAGCCAACTTGCGCAGATCGGTCTGCACCACGGGCTTCAGGGCGTTGGCCTTGGCATCGTAGAGATAGGTTCCGTCGGCCATGATCGCGTACACGTCGATTTCCTGGCGGTTCGATGCCGAAGGCGCGGTGCGGCGTCCGTCGGCGCGATTGATGCCCCAGGCAGCCCACAGAAGGTTCGAAAGCATCTGCCTGGAAAGCTGCTCCGGGCCGAAGTCGCGGACCGACTTCCGCTCTTTGAGGACCTGCATCAACGGCTTGCCGCCGCTGGTTTGAGGGGTTGGCAGCGCAACCGGCTTGAGTTCCTGGCCGGGAATCAGTCCCAGCGGGACCAGCAAGAGAGCAATAAAAGACTTGGACATCGGATTCTCCATGAGCAGTATAGCCGATGGCAGGGCGGGGAACCGGGGGTGGCCGCGGCCCGAGCATGCGGAGTGCTGAACCGTTTTGGGGATTCCCCCGTATTCAACCCGACAACCGCTCCCTGACGGTCGCGGCTTCCATGAGAAGGCCGGTCCCTGTCAAGCGATATTTTTCGGGTTTTTGAGTTTTCTTTTCATAGCGCGTTATTTTCGATTGCTCGTGGGCAGGCGTCCGCCCGCAGGCCGCCTTTCCTTATCTCAGGATCTATTCGGAAGGGAGGGCACCGGTCAAGGGCGCGCGTTTTTTGCGCGGCTTGCGAACCCTTGACCGGTGCCCTCCCTTCCGTATCATCGGAGGGAAGGAAAGGAGGCCGCTGTCGTGCCCGCTCCCTTCCGGCCGGTTCTGCTTTTGAATCCCTTCCTGCCAGTTGACTCCCGCGCCATAGTCGCCACACTTCCATCCGCACTCGTCGAGCGTTCGCCGCGGTGCCCATTGGGGTTCTCAATTCTAGGGGTGCTGCCATCTCAGTAACGATCTGTCCGGCTCCAGTTGCCTGGCTCCCGACGATCTGCCGCGACCTCGCAGTCACCCCAACTCGGCGCTTTTCCATACCGGCAGAATCCAATCCTGTCGACCTGTTAGGCCGCCGCTTTCGCCTTGGCCTTGGCTTTGGCGGCCGCTTTGGCCTTGGCCGCCTCCACCGCCTTGCGGTTGTACAGCGGGTCGTAGACCACGCCATTGGCCCACAACGTATGCAACAACACCGCTAGGCGCCGCGCCACCGCCACCAGCGTCCGCCGCTTGGCGTTCTTCCCGCCGTTGCCCAGATGGCCGATCCCCCAATCACGCAGATCGCTTTCCGGCGCCCCCTTCCGCAGGATGCAGTGCGCCCCTTGCACCAGCAGGCTACGCAGCAGCCCGTCCCCCGCCTTGGTGATCCCCAACTCCGGCTGGCTCTGCCCGCTGTCCCGCTGTTTGGGCCGCAGCCCCAGAAACGGCCCCACGTCCCGGCTGTGGCCGAACCGCTGCGCATCCTCCAGTGTCAACACGTAGGTCAACGCGATCAGCGTCCCTACCCCGTACACCGGCGTCAGCAGTTCGATCTCCGGATACCGTTGGGCGATCGCCGCGATCTTCCGGTCGTACACGGCGATCTGTTGGCTGATCGCCTCTATGCCCTTCAACAGCGGACGAATTACGTTCTGCAGCGCCTCGCTGAGCCCGTCCGCCAGAGCTTCGCTCACCTGCTCGGCGTCGCATTTCTTCAGCCGTTCCCCCATCGGCTTGGCCAGCCCGCGCGCGCAGTTGATCAGCTCGGTGCGGCTTTCCATCAACTTCGCCCGCGCCCGGATCACCGCCAGGTCGGCCTGCGCCTGTGCACCACGGTGCCGGATCGGCGACAGCAACTGCGGATCCACCCGCGCCAGCCGCGCCAGTGTCTGCGCGTCGATCCGGTCGTTCTTGCGCACACTCTGGGTGATCAGTTTCAGCTTGTGCGGATTGGCCACGATCACCTCGTGCCCCAGCCCGGCCAGGTGCCGGCTGACCCACGGCGAATGCGTCCCCACTTCCAGCGCCACTCGGCTGGACGGCATCTTAGCGAACAACGAATCCAAGCCCGCTTGGCTCGTCGGCAGTTGGCCTTCGCTTACGATCTCTCCCGCTTCATCCAAAACGCAGTAGCAACTGGTGAGATCCCCGAGGTCTAACCCGATCGTCAGCCTCTGTTTGGCTGCCATTTGACGAACCTGCTTGCGATCCGCAGTCATACGTGCCCGTGAGTTCTTCTTCGCAGTGGTATTCTTCTTCATAGCCGGTCTCCTTTTGGCACCTTATCGAGTGCGCCTATTGGGAAGCATAATGCATCCCGCCGGGAGACCGGCCTTCTCATACCATCTC
>JBKQVG010000114.1:0-11215 GCA_052325345.1 Bryobacteraceae bacterium | reverse complement strand
TCCCTACAGCGTGAACGACCGCCCCCAGCACCGCGAGTTAGCTCTCGATGCCGCCCGCAAATCCATGGTGCTGCTGAAGAACGATAACCACACCCTGCCGCTTTCTCAAACTCTCAAGACCATCGCCGTCATCGGCCCCAATGCCGACGACCCGGACGTTCTGGTCGGCAACTACAACGGCGAACCATCCGCCCCGGTCACGCCCCTGGCCGGCATCCGCCGCAAGCTGGCCGGGCGCGCGCGGGTGCTCTACGCCCGCGGCGGCGATCTGGCCGCCAATCTGCCGTCTTTCGAAACCATCCCCGCTTCCGCGTTGCTTTCCTCGGACGCTCCCGGCGCTCCGCACGGCCTGCGCGGCGAGTATTTCGCCACTGCCAATTTCGACGGCAAGCTGCACCGCCCGCGCGAGCTCACCTACCCCGCCTCCGGCAGAATGTTGGGCCAGCCCGCCCCCGATGCGAAACCCGTGTTCACCCGCGTCGACCCGGAAGTCAACTTCATGTGGTGGGATGGCTCGCCCCGCCAGGATTTGAATGACGACGATTTCGGCGTCCGCTGGACCGGCTTCCTGCGCGTTCCGGCTTCCGGCAAGTACCAAATCGGCGCCACCGGCATGAATGCCTACGAGCTCTATCTCGATGGCAAGCTGGCGGCCGAAACGGATGACATCCACGAGCGCTCCTATCACTACGCCACCGTCGCCCTGGAAGCCAGCAAGTCTTACGCCATCCGCCTCGATTATCACGAATTCGTCGGCGAGGCCGACATCCGCCTGGTTTGGGCTCACCCCTCCGGCCCGGAAGACGTTGCGGCGGCCCTCGCCGCCGCCCGCCAGGCCGATACCGTAGTGCTCGTCACCGGTCTCTCGCCGCGCCTGGAGGGAGAGGAGATGAGCGTGCCCGTGGCCGGCTTCGAAGGCGGCGACCGGGTGGACCTGGACATTCCCCCGGAACAGCGGGAACTGATGCAAAAGATCGTGGCCCTGGGCAAGCCGGTCGTGCTGGTGCTGCTGAACGGCAGCGCCCTGGCGGTCAACTGGGCCCGCGATCATGTGCCCGCCATCGTCGAAGCCTGGTATCCGGGCGAGGCGGGCGGGGATGCCCTGGCCGACGTTCTGTTCGGCGACTACAACCCGGCCGGCCGTTTGCCCGTTACCTTCTATAAATCGGCCGATCAGTTGCCGCCCTTCACCGATTACGACATGGCCGGCCGTACCTATCGCTACTTCCGCGGCGAGCCGCTCTACCCGTTCGGCTACGGTCTCAGTTACACTACTTTTTCTTATAAGAATCTGACCGTGCCGAAAGCCGCAGCCACGGGCGATCCCGTCAAAGTCTCGGTCGAAGTGAGCAACGCCGGCAAACTGCCCGGCGAAGAGGTGGTCGAGCTTTATCTAAAATCCGGCGCCGGCGGCGCTCCCCTACGCTCGCTCGAAGGTTTCCAACGGGTGGCGCTGGCTCCGGGACAGAGCCGGGTCCTGGAGTTCAACCTAACCCCGCGCCAGTTTGCCCTGGCCGGCGCCGATGGCCGGCTCGTCATCGAGCCGGGAACGTTCGAGATCGCGGTGGGCGGTAAGCAGCCGGGCTTTAGCGGCGCGGCGGACGCCGCCACCACCGCTGTCGTCTCCTCCGGACTTATCCTTCAGGGAGCGGCCAGGCGGGTGGAATGATGCAAGCCGGCAAGCGTACTCAGGGTGCATCGAGCGAGGTGGCGCGCGACATCAACCGCCACCTGGTGCTGAATCTGGTACGCACCCGCCATCCCATTTCGCGCGCCGACCTGGCCCGCGTCTCCGGGCTGCAGCGGAGCACGGTTTCCCTGATCGTGGAGCAATTGATCGCCGAGCACTGGGTGGTGGAAGGCGCTACCGGCCGGCTGCCGCGCGGGCGGCGGCCCACCTTCCTGCGGCTCAACGACGAACGCGTCATCATCGCCGTCGATCTTCGTCCCATCGAGACCACCGTCGCGCTGGCGGACGCCAACGGAAAATTCATCTCGCAGCAGGTGATCAACACGCCCGCCGATTCCAAGCTGGCGATCGCGGGGCTGATCGAAGCCATCCAGCGAATCGTGCGCGCCAGCCGCCGCAAGAAAATCGAAGGCGTGGGCATCAGCCTCCCCGGCCGCTATCATCATGCCCTCGACCGGCTGGCCTTTGCGCCCAATCTCAAGTGGCACGACGTGGATATCCGCGGCCCCATTGCCAAGGCCACCGGCCTCGAAGTGGCGATCGAAAACGCGGCCAACGCCTGCGTGCTGGCCGCCGTCTGGTTCGATCATCTCGAACAGTGCCGCAGCCTGGTGGTGGTTACCGTCTCCGAAGGGATCGGCACCGGCATCTGGGCCAACGGCCAACTCGTCCGCGGCTTGAACGGCATGGCCGGCGAGTTCGGTCACGTGCCGCTCAATCCCGACGGCCCGCTATGCAGTTGCGGCGGCCACGGCTGCTGGGAAGTCTACGGTTCCAACCGCGCGGCGCTCCGCTACTATCGCGAGGCCGGCGCGCCGGCGGATAATCTCAACTTCCGCCAGTTGCTCTCCCGCGCCGATAACGGCGACGCCCGCGCCGTCACCGCGCTCGAAACCATGGCGCGGTATCTCGGCCGCGGCATGCGCATGCTCGCCGCCGGGCTGGCGCCGGAAAGAATCATTATCGTCGGCGACCTCACCCGTTCCTGGCAGCGCTTCGGCTCGGTGATCGAAAGCGAGCTGCAGCAGCAGGTTTTGCCCGGCGCCACCATGCCGCGCCTGGTACCCGCCTATGAGGACGGCATGGCCCGCCTGCGCGGAACCGTGGCGCTGGTCCTGCAGAAGGATTTCGGCCTGCTGCGCGATCTGCCGGTCTGAACCCGCCACTCCGAAATGTGCGTGCGGCTTTTCCCGGACGAGGGTGAAGCCGTGGGCGCAAGGTTATGAGAGTTCTCCCACCACATCCGTACTATACTTAGTTGACAGAGATTAGGTAGATGATAAACTATCTAGAAGCAATGGTAGCTATGTAATTCCTTTGCTTACAGAGGGATGGAAGTTGCATCCGGAAGCGTATCCCAGCCATCTAAAGAAAACAGGAGCAAAATAGTCAGGTATGGCCACTCAGCCGGTTCTGCAATCCGTCCGTGATGCGGCTGAAGCCCTGCTCGCCACCATCGGGAATACGCCCCTGCTGCGGCTGGAGCGCACGGCGGCATTATTCCCCGGCGTCGAGATCCTGGCCAAAGCGGAATATTTCAATCCCGGCGGCTCGGTGAAGGACCGCGCCGCGCTGAATATGATTTTGGACGGAGAACGTTCCGGCCGGCTCCATCGCGATCGCGTGATTCTCGACGCCACCAGCGGCAACACCGGCATCGCCTACGCCATGATCGCAGCCGCGCGCGGCTATCGCGTGAAGTTGGTGCTGCCGGCCAACGCCTCCCAGGAACGCAAACGGATGCTGAAAGCCTATGGCGCCGAAGTCATTTATAGCGACGCCGGCGACGGCTCCGACGGCGCCATACGGCTCTGCCGCGAGATCTACCGCCAGGACCCGGACCGCTATTTTTATCCCGATCAGTACAACAATCCGGCCAACTGGAAGGCGCACTTCGAACATACCGCCCCCGAGATCATCCGCCAGACCGGCGGCGCGCTCACCCACTTCGTGGCCGCCCTCGGCACCAGCGGCACCTTCACCGGCGTGACCCGCCGCCTGCACCGCGACCTGCCCGGGGTGAAATGTTACTCGCTGCAACCTTCCAGCGGATTTCACGGCCTCGAGGGATTGAAGCACATGCCTACCGCCATCCGCCCCGGTTTCTATGACGAGCGCCTGGCCGATGGCAACTTGTGGATTGAAACCGAGGATGCGTATCGGATGGTGCGCCGCCTGGCGCGCCGGGAAGGACTCCTGGTGGGTATCTCCTCCGGCGCCAACGTGCACGCCGCCACGGTGCTCGCGCGCCAACTGGCCGCGCGCGGCGAATCGGCTAACATCGTAACTGTGCTCTGCGACGGCGCCGATAAGTACCTCAGCGAGCATTTTTGGGACGAAAAATGATTCAAGTGGATCCCGAACCGTGGCAGGCAATGATAGAGCACGCCCGCCGCGCCTACCCCGATGAATGTTGCGGAGCCATGTTGGGCTCCGCCGACGGCGATAAGAAAACCGTGCATGCCGCCCTGGCGTTGGAAAACTCCTTCGCGGGAGCCCAGGCGGCCCGCTATGAGCTCCGCCCGGAAGACCTGCTGGCCGCCGACAAAGCCGCCCGCGAGCGCCGGATGGACCTGATCGGAATCTACCATTCCCATCCCGATTGCGACGCCTACTTTTCCAAAACCGACCTGGAAAACTCCTGCCCCTGGTATTCCTTCCTCGTGCTCTCGATCCAAAAGGGCGAGTTTCACCACGCCAATAGCTGGCGGCCGAACTTCGAGCAGACCGAAGCGGCGCAAGAGGAGCTGATTTATTGATATGGCCAAAGTCTTAATCCCTACCCCGCTGCGCCAGTTCACCGCCAAGCTGGATACCGTCACGGCAACCGGCTCGAGCATCGGCGCCGTGCTGGACTCGCTGACGGCCGAGTACCCGGATTTGCGCAAACAGATCTTCAACGACGAAGGCAAGCTGCGCAGCTTCGTCAATGTCTACCTGAACGACGAAGATATTCGCTACCTGAGTAAGACGGCCACGCCGGTCGCCGAAGGGGACACCGTTTCCCTGGTGCCCTCCATCGCCGGAGGCTCGATGGCCGCCGCTCCGCCCGAGGAAGCCACCCTCGGTAAGGACGAGATTCTGCGTTACAGCCGTCACCTGATTCTGCCCGAAGTGGGCATGGAGGGTCAGCGGAAGCTGAAAGCCGCCAAGGTGCTGCTGGTGGGCGCGGGCGGGCGGGGCGCGCCGCTGGGGCTTTACCTTGCCGCCGCCGGCATCGGCAAGATCGGCATCGTCGATTTCGACGTGGTCGACTTTACCAACCTGCAGCGCCAGGTAATTCATTCCACCGCCGACGTGGGCCGCAAGAAGATCGATTCGGCCGCCGACAAGATGCTGGCCATCAATCCGCACCTGAAGGTCGTCAAGCACGAGACGGCGCTCTCGAGCGAGAACGCGCTGGAAATTCTCAAAGACTACGACTTGGTAGTGGATGGCACCGACAACTTTCCCACCCGCTACCTGGTCAACGACGCCTGCGTGCTGCTCGCGAGGCCCAACGTCTACGGTTCCATCTTCCGTTTCGAAGGCCAGGCCACCATTTTCGCCACCGAGGATGGCCCCTGCTACCGCTGCCTCTATCCCGAACCGCCTCCTCCAGGCCTGGTGCCGAGCTGCGCCGAGGGCGGCGTGCTGGGAATTCTGCCGGGCACCATCGGCTTGATCCAGGCTACCGAAGCCGTGAAGTTGATTCTGGGCGTGGGCCAGCCGCTCATCGGCCGCCTGCTGCTCTATGACGCCCTGGGAATGCGTTTCCGCGAACTGAAGCTGCGCAAGAACCCCGAGTGCCCCATCTGCGGCGAGCATCGCACCATCACCAAGCTCATCGACTATCACCAGTTTTGCGGGGTCCCCAATCCCAAACACCCCGCTCCCCCCGAGGAGACCAAAGTGAACGACGGCGAAATCGACGTTACCCAATTGAAAGCCAAGCTCGACCGCGGCGACGACTTCGTGCTGATCGATGTTCGCGAACCCCACGAATACCAGATCGCCAATATCCCCGGCGCCCGGCTCGTTCCGCTCGGCGAATTCCCCAAGCACGTGGGCGAGCTAGACCCCAGCGCCGAGATTGTGATCCATTGCAAAATGGGCGCCCGCAGCGCCCGCGCTTGCGCCGTCCTCCGCCAGGCCGGCTTCGAAAAGGTCTACAACGTGAAAGGCGGCATCCTGGCCTGGAGCGATAAGATCGACCCCAGCGTGCCCAGGTATTAGGGCTTTCGAGAATTGCCGCCGCCTCGCGGACGGTCTCCTTCAGCGCCGGCGGCTCACTCCGTTCTTCCCCATAGCGCCTGCCCGCGCCGCGTCTACCCGCTATACTGCAAGGAAGCCGAAAAGGTCTATCTATGCCTCTCGAATTCACGACTTCCTACCTGCAAGATTCTCTGGCGCTGTTTCGCCAATATAAGACGATGGCCGAGCGGGCCATTGCCCAGGTGCGCGACGACGAACTGACCGTGGCCATCGACGAAGAAGCCAATTCGATCTCGACCATAGTCAAACACATGGTGGGTAACATGCGCTCGCGCTGGACCGATTTTCTTTCGAGCGATGGGGAGAAGCCCGACCGCAACCGCGACCGGGAGTTTGTCGCGCCGCCCGCCACCCGCGAAGAATTGTTGCGCATTTGGAAAGATGGCTGGCAGCTCGTTTTCGCGGCGCTCGAGCCCCTCACCGACGCCGACCTGGGCCGCACCGTGACCATTCGCGGCGAGGCTCATTCGGTTCTGCAGGCCATCAACCGGCAGATTGCCCACTACAGCTCCCACATTGGGCAAATCGTGCTGCTGGCCAAGCACTTTCGCGGCCGGGAATGGCAGTCGCTCAGCATCCCGCGCAACCGTTCGCTCGAATTCAATCAGCGCGTGGCTGAAGCCAAGGCCAGCCAGAGGTGAGGATGAACAAACAAGCCTGGTCGGGTATGCTGTTGCTGGCGATGATTGTACCTTCCCTTCCCGCGCAGGACCGTTCGTCGGCCCGTTCCATGGTGATTTCCGACCTCGGCATTGTGGCCACCAGCCAGACCCTGGCCTCGCAGGCCGGCGCCCAGGTGCTGGCCCGCGGCGGCTCCGCCATGGATGCCGCCATTGCGGCCAACGCCGCCCTGGGCGTGGTCGAGCCGGAAAGCTGCGGCATGGGCGGCGATCTGTTCGCCATCTACTGGGACGCCAAAACCGGCAAGCTCTCCGCCATCAATGCCAGCGGTTGGGCGCCCAAAGGCCTCACCCTCGCCGCCCTCAAAGCCAAGGGCGCAACCGAAATGCCCCAGCAAGGCATCGACTCGGTAACCGTGCCGGGCGCCGTCGACGGCTGGGCCAAGCTGCACCAGCGCTTCGGCAAGCTGCCCTGGCGCGACCTGTTTCAACCCGCCATTTATCTCGCCCAGCATGGCTACCCGGTGACCGAAATGATCGCCGGCGCCTGGAAGATGGAAGAGAAAAAGCTGGGCGGCGATCTCAACGCCAAACGAGTCTTCCTGCGCGACGGCAAGGCGCCGGCGGTGGGTGAGATGTTCGCCGACCCGGAAATGGCCGCCGCGTACCGCCTGCTTGCCGAAGAAGGGCCGGACGTGTTTTACCATGGCGCCCTTGCCGAGGCGATTTTGAAAACCAGCCGGCGGCTGGGCGGCGCCATGACCGCCGACGATCTGGCCGAGTACTCCGCCGAGTGGGTCGAGCCGATTTCCATCCAATATCACGGCTGGAAAATCTACGAGCTGCCGCCTAATGGACAGGGAGTCGCCGCGCTCGAAATGCTCAATATCCTGTCTCTCTACCCCATGGCGACTTTCCCGCCGCGCGGCGTCCAGGAGTTGCACTTCGAGATGGAAGCCATGAAGCTGGCCTACGCCGATCTGCATCGCTTCGTGGCCGATCCGCGTTTCAGCCCCGTTCCGGTTGCCGGCATGCTCAGTATCGACTACGCCCGCGACCGCGCCGACCGCATCGACCCCGGAAGGGCTTCCTGCCAAACCCCGCCCGGCGAGCCGCGCGGCATGCCCGGCGACACCATCTACCTGGCCGCCGTCGACCGCGAAGGCAATATCGTTTCGCTCATCCAGAGCCTCTACCAGCACTTCGGCTCCGGCGCGGTGGTGGACGATTATGGCTTCGCGCTCCACAACCGCGGCGGCCTGTTTACGCTGGATGAGCACCACCCCAACGCTCTCGCGCCCCGCAAACGGCCGTTCCACACCATCATTCCGGCCTTCATGGAAAAGGGCGACACCCACATCGGCTTCGGCATCATGGGCGGTCTGAACCAGGCCATGGCCCACGCCCAGTTCGTCGTCAACCTGGTGGACCACGGCATGAACATCCAGGCGGCGCTGGAGGCTCCGCGCTTTACCAAGCTCGATTTCGGAGGCTGCGACATTCTGATCGAAGACCGCATCACCAAGGAAGTCCGCGACGCGCTCACCGCGCGCGGCCATCGCTTCAAAGTGCTGGGCGATTTCTCGAGCAGCATGGGCGGCGGCCAGGTGGTGGTGCACGACGTCAAGACCGGGGTCAACTACGGCGCCAGCTCCCCACGCAAGGATGGCGCCGCCGTGCCCGAACCGGCCCCCTACTGGCGGTAGCGGCGAGGCTTTGGCCTGCGGCATATGGCAAGCCTAGACAGGGCTAAGGCCTGCCTAAAGCCTGTGCCACGGCCCGACGGTGCCCGAAGGATGCGTCGAAGCCGGAACATCGGGCTCTTGCTTGCGGCCGTGGTACGCCGTAACCTGAAAGCATGCCGCCTGATCGAGGCTCGCGAGGGGCCCTAGAAAACATAATTCACGAAGCGTCCGTAGTCGGGTCGGAAAGCTGAGGGCCTCCATGCTCGAGCTGGCGAAGCTTATTCATGAAGCCGTTGGGATTCAGTCGCCGCGCCTCTTTATTGGGCTCTGCATTTTCTTGTTCGCGATTGCCGGCGGCGGTCTCGGATGGGCAATTGATAAAGGCTATAGGATGAAGGTGGCTGAAGAGCAGGCCAAGATTCAATCTGGCGCTGCCCGTGCCCCGCCACCCGTTTCGGGTCCAATCACAACTAACGCTCCGTGTAGTCCTATAACTCAGGGCTCTGGAAACACGATTACCGCGAGCTGCGATGGCTCCACGCAAAAGCCCGCACCGAAAAGCGAGAAGTGATAGCATGGCGCGATGAAGGCAATTGCGTGGGTGCTCTCGTTGTGTTGGGTCGCCGCCGCGCAGTCCAACCAACCCTCGATTCAGACCTCCGGGCAGTGCAGTCCGGTGACGCCGGGGAGCGGAAATACCCTCAGTATCACCTGCTCCGGGCTGACGGCACAGCAGGCGCGGTTACTGGCGAATATCCCGGCGCTAATCAACAGGCTCTTGGCCGTGCAAGCAGACAACACTGCGGAAATCCTCGCGAAGCTCAACACGTGTGTAGCCCAAAGCGCACCACGTGTAGTGTCGGGCGAGCAAAAGAGGGGAATGATCGAGGCCTTAAAAGGCCCGCCGGGACAACCCGAGGTCCGCATCAGGGCCACGAACAGCACCGCCGAATCCTCCCGCTACGCCAATCAACTCCAGGATGCTTTCGCCTCCATTCCAGGATGGAAAGCTCCACCAGTATTCGAAAACATGGTTGCCGGAATGGCTCTTCCAATCGGCCTCACGGCGTACGTCCAGAATGAGCGGAGTCCGTATGGAATAGCCATACAGAGGCTCTTCAAAGAGTTGGCTATCGACATCACGTTCGGGTTAGACGCGTCATTGCCCCCAGACGTCGTGATTATAGTAGTCGGGCAAAAGCCGGTCGAGTAGCGTCCAACGCGCTTTTAAGGAGTGCCCCCCTACTGGCGGTAGCTCCATCCAGTACACTAGAGGCAAATGCCTGAATACCGCTCCCGAACCACCACCCACGGTCGCAACATGGCCGGCGCGCGCAGCCTGTGGCGCGCCACCGGAATGCAGGATGGCGATTTCGACAAGCCGATCGTCGCCATAGCCAATTCCTTCACCCAATTCGTGCCCGGCCACGTCCATCTCAAGGACCTGGGTCAACTGGTGGCGGGCGCCATCGCCGAAGCCGGCGGCGTGGCCAAGGAGTTCAATACCATTGCCGTCGACGACGGCATCGCCATGGGTCACGACGGCATGCTCTACAGCCTGCCCTCGCGCGAGCTGATCGCCGATTCGGTCGAGTACATGGCCAACGCGCACTGCGCCGACGCCCTGGTCTGTATCTCCAATTGCGACAAGATCACGCCGGGCATGCTGATGGCCGCGCTGCGCCTCAACATTCCGGCGATTTTTGTTTCCGGCGGGCCCATGGAAGCAGGCAAGGTGAAATTGGGCGGCGTGGTCCGCGCCGTGGACCTGATCGATGCCATGGTGATGGCGGCCGACCCCAAGGTCAGCGACGCCGACACCGACGAGCTGGAGCGCTCCGCCTGCCCCACCTGCGGGTCGTGCTCCGGCATGTTCACCGCCAATTCGATGAATTGCCTTACCGAAGCGCTGGGCCTCGCGCTGCCCGGCAACGGCACCATCGTCGCCACCCACGCCGATCGCAAACAACTGTTCCTCGAAGCCGGCCGCCGTATCGTCGAACTGGCCCGCCGCTATTACGAGATGGACGACTCGACCGTGCTGCCGCGCTCCATCGCCGGCTTCCCGGCCTTTGAAAACGCCATGACGCTCGATATCGCCATGGGCGGCTCCACCAATACCGTGCTCCACATTCTGGCCGCGGCCATGGAAGGCGGCGTGCCGTTTACCATGCGCGATATCGACCGCCTCTCGCGCCGTGTTCCGAATCTGTGCAAGGTGGCGCCGTCCAAGTCCGATGTACATCTGGAAGACGTGCACCGCGCCGGCGGCATCTTTGCCATCCTCGGCGAACTGGACCGCGCCGGCCTGATCCATCGCGAAGCCTACACGGTTCACGCGCCGAGCATGGGCAATGCCATCGACCGTTTGGACATCATGCGCCAGCCGGCCGCCGAAATTGAAAGCTTCTACCGCGCCGCGCCCGCCGGTGTCCGCACCACCGTTCCTTTCAGCCAGAGCGCGCGCTACGACGCGCTCGACCGCGACCGCGCCCACGGCGTCATCCGCTCCCGCGAACACGCCTTCAGCGTCGATGGCGGTCTGGCCGTGCTCTACGGCAACATCGCCGAAGACGGCTCCATCGTCAAAACCGCCGGCGTCGATCCCGCCCACCTGGTGTTCGCCGGTCCCGCCCGCATTTTTGAAAGCCAGGACCAGGCCGTGGAAGCGATCCTGCGCGATAAGATAGTTCCCGGCGACGTCGTCCTGATCCGCTACGAAGGCCCCAAGGGCGGTCCCGGCATGCAGGAAATGCTTTATCCCACCAGCTATCTGAAATCCAAGGGCTTGGGCAAGGTGTGCGCCCTGATTACGGACGGCCGTTTTTCCGGCGGCACCTCCGGCCTTTCCATCTGCCATGTTTCTCCCGAAGCAGCCGAAGGCGGCGTGCTTGCTCTGGTGGAAGAAGGCGACACCATCGAGATTGATATCCCCAACCGCCGCCTCCATCTTGCCATCGGCGACG